>JANQET010000328.1 GCA_028278265.1 Myxococcota bacterium | reverse complement strand
TCGCTCGCCGACGAGGAGAGGCTGCCCATCGCGTCGCTGAGCTCAGACGAGATGCCGACCAGATTCGAGGTGAGAGAGTGGATCGACTGTATCTGTTTTTGAACCGTATTGGTCGCTTCGTTGATCACTTCGGCGAGCTGGACGACCTCCCGCGTCCCGGTCGATTCGACGTCCAGGGGAACCAACTCACCGTTGGAGAGCCGCTTGGCCGCTCCGGCCAGCTCGACGACGGGGCGGGCAGTGCGCCCGGCGATGAAGAACACCGCCAGGATCACCGCCCCATAACAGACCATCACCGCAACCAGCGCGGTGGGGAGGATCCAGGCGCTGTCAACCCGGTGTTCCTCAGGGGATTCTCCCAGAACCAGCCAGCCGAGCAGGCCGGTTTGCTGGGTCGGCTTGACTGAAACCACCGCGACGACAATGTTATCGACCCGGTGAATCAACCCGTTGCGCAGTTCGGGCAGTTTTTGAATCAGGGATTTGCTGTCGACCCCCTTGCCCACACCGGCGAGGATCGACTTGTCCGGTTTGAGCATCACCAACGCGGTGATCGCTTTGTCCGTTCCGATGTACTCGCGGATCTTCTTTTGCAGCGCCGGGCCTTTGAGCCCCGCTGTTTCCTGAAACAGCTCGGCGCCGATTTTGGTGGCGTTGGTCATCGCCCGATCGCCGATCAGGGTGCTCATCTTGGTCGCCACCGTGTTCTCGAAATAGTTGGACATGAGGATCAATAAAATGACGATAGGGATGAGGATTAGCCCGACACCGAGCGCCAGTTTTGCCCTTAGGGTCATGCGTGAAATCATCGGTTGTTGTCCATTCGGTGTTCCCTTGGGGTATTCGACCGGGAAATGAAAATCTTAACCTCGCTTCGACAATACGGATAACATCGGTAAAGGTTTTGTGATATTGTAATTATATAAGCAGACGTGAATGAAGGCCAGAGATTGAATGTCTCTGTTTTTACACCATTGAGTTGATTCAGCGTCAGCATCGCCTAAAATAGTATATGTCGAAGTATCGTTTTTGAACAAATAATTGGGGTTACGATCGGATTGGGCCAAAACACAGCGAAAGAACCGAAGGATCCCAAACTGGGTAAAAACCGAACAAGAGTGAAAAATGACCATTAGAGTGCTGGTTGTGGACGACACCGAGACCATGCGTCTCTATGAGAAGATGCTGCTTTCCGATGAGGGATATGAGATTGATTTGGCCATCAACGGACTGGACGCGCTGGAGAAAATCGCGGCCAACAGACCGGACCTGGTGCTGCTCGATATCGTGATGCCCGAGATGGACGGTATCGAGTGTTGTCGCCGGATCAAGGAGGAGGAGAGCACCGCGGACATCAAGGTCATCATGGTGACCACCAAGGGGGAGTACAGCCGGGTCAAGGAAGCCTTTGCAGCCGGCTGCGACGACTATATCACCAAACCGATAGATCGAGTCGAGTTGTTGTCCAAGATAAAAGAATTACTGAAGTTTTTAAGGTTGAAGCAGTTGCTTCGAACTTGAGGAGCGCCCTGTTTGGCAGTCCCTAATCGGGCAGCTCCGCAGCAAAACAGAACCGACGAAAAACGGGCGATAGGGGGGAATTGGTGACACGCTCTTTTTCAGACGACGACGATGGTCCCAGTACCGGACTGGCCCGAGCAGTTGCGGCGATCCAGCGCGAAAGCGATGAGTTGCAAACACAGATTGGGGAATTGGGGCGGCAGATTCAACAGGCCCCACAACCCGATCCGCGCGTCGTCGAAAGGCGGTTTTTTCTGGAGGAGCGTAGCTCCGGGTTGATGTGCCGCTACGTGGTGGGTCACCGGCTGCTCGGCTGCGTAGGGTTTGACAGTTTGATGACCGCGCTCTGCGAGATTTTGGAAAACCTCGTGGGGATCGCTCGATTCGCAGTTTATATCTTCAAGAAGGATGGTCGCACGCTGACCTGTTGTGCCAGCGGTGCGCCGACCCCTGCCGAGGCCGAAAAAATCGGCGCGACGGTCGCCCTGGGGCAAGGACCGATCGGACTCGCCGCCGAGGAGGACCGAGTTTTCGTGTTGGGGCCGGAGAAGATCTTGGGCGCCTCTGTGCCACCACTCATCGGTTGGTTTCCCCTGCTGTTGCACGGCAAGTCCATCGGCGGGATTGCGGCGATGGAGCTGCTCACCCAAAAGTACGGATTCGAGGGGGTTGATCTGCAGGTGATCGACCTCATCTCAAATCATGCGGCTGAAGTTATGGTCGCTTCGGTGAATCGCTCTGATGAGATCAATGAGTTCTTCGATCTGCCCGAAGTCGCTACCCATCTGCGAGAATCACAAAACGATACTTGTCAAACGTCCAAGATGATCGAAAAATAGATAAACACCAGTGTGCAAGGCAGGGGTAGGAGCTCGGGCCGATGGACGACAAGACAAAACCGGTCAAACCACGGGGGACCGGCCCCACACGAGACAGATTCGGCTGGAGCGACGCTGCCCTGCGGATGGAACAGATCGGCGCCCTGGAGCAGAAGATCATCGAGCTGAAACGGGATCTGGTTCTCAGCACCTCTTCCAGTGCGTTCGGCCCTCTGTCCGATGATCTGACCTTCCTGATGATGCGGGTCAAACGCAAGTTCGTCGCCGTGCCGGTGCACCACGTGGAGGAGGTGGTGCAGATGCCGGCGGTGGCCCCATTGTACGACAAGGGATCTGCGGTACTGGGGTTGCTCGATTACCACGGCAACACGGTGGCGGTGATCGACTTTGCCGTCCTGCTGGGGATGAACAATGCGCCTGTGACACCGGACAAAGCGCTCGTCATTTTTTCACTCCGACCGTATCTCTTTGCGGTGATGATCGACGAACCGACCGACGTGGTCACAGTGAGCCAACGGGCGATCAGGGTCGCCGATGAAGTCCTTCCCGGGGCGATTAGCTCGATTGGCGTACTGCGTATGACCGGCGGGGGATCGGTGTTGCTCTATGATGTGGGGTCGATCGCCCACAGCGTGGGGCTGGAGAGAATAATGAAATCGCTGGAGTCGGGGTAATCGGTGTCGCGGGAGGGTCCAGGCATACCATGGTAGGTCGCGAGTCGAACAACGGTCAGACCGAGGGCACCAACGGGATCAATTTCTCTGCCGTGGAGTTCGAGGAGCTGGCGGCGATCGTCGCCGAGCGGGCCGGTGTATTCCTCTCTGCCCACAAACAGCGCGAGATCGAATCTCGCCTCTATTGTCGGTTTCCCTACATCGAATCGCTCGATGGACGCGCGCTGATTCAAATGGTGAAGAAGTCGGATTCGGCGCTGCAAAATCTGATCAACAGTCTGACCATCGGCGAGAGCTATTTCTTTCGCAACCGGCCCCACTTTGCCGTGCTCAAGGAGCACATTCTGCCCGATTTGATCAGAGAGAACCAGCGGCATCGCACCTTGAGAATTTGGTGTGCGGGATGTGCCACAGGCGAGGAGCCCTATTCGATCGCAATGTTGATAGAAGAGCACTTCTCCGAGCTGCACAGTTGGGATCTCTCCATTATCGCGACCGACGTGAACACCTCTTTTTTGGAACACGCCAAACGGGCGCTGTACGGACCGTGGTCGTTCAGAGGAGTGGGCCAGGCGGTGCTCGACGAGTACTTCACCGCCAAGGGGGAAAAGCAGTACCAGCTCCGCGACGATATTGTTGAGGCAGTGGAATTCCGGCCGTACAATCTCGCCGACATGCCCTACGGGGACGAGTTTCTTCAAGCGCGCTTCGACATCTTGCTCTGCCGAAACGTGCTGATCTACTTCTCGTTTGATTTGGCCAACGAGATCTCCGCAGCACTGGCCGATCGGGTGAACCCCGGGGGATACATGCTGGTGGGTCATGCAGATTCCTTCCCCGCATTGGGGCAATTGCAGGCGATCTATCAAGGGGGGACGTATTACTTTCGCAAGCCGGTGCGGAGCGACCCCGCGCCGCGGAATCGGCGGCCCAGCCGATTGGAAATCATCCCTGGGATTGGAGTGGATCCGACCGGGCGTCATCTCGCCGAGCTCGCCGACCACGCGCTCGCCGGGGCCAAGAAACGGATGCCCTCACGGCTTCCCCGATTCGGGTTCGACGAAATACCGCCGGTCGATTCGGGTGGGGATCGGGTGAGCGAGCTACTGGATCAGGCCCGCGACAGCGCTGATCAGGGGGATCTGGAAACGGCCACCGAATTGCTCGAGGAGCTGGCTCAGGGCGGGGGACGGGTGGATCATCGCGTGTACTTTCTCAAGGCCATCGTCGCCGAACAGCGGGGGCAGATCCCCTCGACGGTGGCGAGCCTGAAACAGGCGATCTTCTTGAAGCGGGATTTTGTCATTGCCCACTACTACATGGGGGTCATCTGTGAGCGCGAGGGCCACAAGAAAGATGCGATGCGCTATTTTCGCAACACCAACCGATTGTTGCGCGAGCACCAAGGGGATTGGGCGATGGACGAGGCGGAAGGGCTCTCCGCCGAAAAACTGGCGGAAATTGTCGAAAACCGACTCAAGGAGCTACAATTGGACTTGGAAGTAGAACAGCGATAGATGGAACAGAATCGCAATAACTCAACACCCAATCGGGGCGAGCTTCCGTTGTTGCGGCGGAGCACCTCCGACGACTATCAGGCGATTTTTGAGCAACGGGCCAAGCTGTTGGCCACCCCGCCGAAGAAAAAAGAACAACCGGATCAGAGTCTTGCGGTGCTGTCATTCATTCTGATGGACGCCAACTACGCCGTACCGTTGGAGCGCGCCGAAGCGATCACCCGAATCGGAAACATTTACTCCATTCCCGGCACACCGGGGCATATCCTCGGGATTATCCACCGGCGGGGACAATCGATTGCACTGGTCAGCCTGCGCCATTACTTTTTTCCGGAGCAAAAGGGGATCGCCGATGCGGATTTCGCCATTGTCGTCACCGCCCGGCGCCGACTGTTCGCGATCCAGGTTGAAGACATCCTCGGCGTCAATCACGTGCCCAAGGCCCAGTTGATCGACACGCCGGACAATATGGTGGGCAACCTGGCCTCGTTCGTCTCAGCAGTGACCAACGACGGTTTGGCCCTGCTGAACTTGGACAAGTTGGTCGAGGCCGACAATTTCGGCACGACCAGGATCGGACGGGGGGTGCGGTGAGGCGATGAGCATCAGTGACCAGTTCAGTCGCGAACAACTCGCCGAGCTTCACCGGGTGTTCGAAGCCGAGGCGACTGAGCACGTGCAGGCGCTGATCGTCATGCTGAGCAGGCGTCAGGGGGAGGTATCTGCAGCGGAAAATATTGAGCAGCTGTCGGGTGCCAAGCACCACCTTCATATATTGGTCGGTTCAGCGCAATCGGTAGGGTTCAGAAAAATTGCTTCGATGAGTCACCGTTTGGAGATCGCCGTTGGTGCGCTATTGGACGACGCGACCCTTGCGACGCCGGAGGTGTTCGACGGCCTGCTCGAGTCACTGGCGATGATCCAACAATGGATCGACCATCCGTTGCCGGAGGGCGATAAAGAAGGGGACCAGGCGAGAAGCGATCAGGCCAATGCCCAGCTGGAGAAGCTCAACCGTCTGCTGCGCCCTGCGTCCGACAAAGTTCTTTTGGATGAAGAGAACGGCCCGGCGATGGCGGGCATGAAGGACTTCGAAATCACTCAGGAGCAGCTCGCCCAGTTGTGTGAAGTCTTTCGTGCCGAGGCGACCGAGCAGCTCAAAGGGCTGGCCGAGGTTCTCTTTGCCCTCGACGAGGATGACGGCTCCATCGGCCCTGACGATCTGCTGGCCCTGTTGACCAACGCCTTGAGAAGTGCCCACAGCCTGAAGGGCTCCGCGGGATCCCTCGGCTTCAAACGCATCGCGGTCATCGTTCATCGCTTCGAAGACGTGCTGGGACTGTTGGAGCAAAACCCCGGAGCGATGAGCGAGCGCTTGGTCGACAAGATGCTCGAATCGTTGGATGTGATCACCCAATCGGTTCGCGAGAGCCTTCCCGGTGACGAACAATTCACTGACGAGGAACAACAGGCGATCGCCACCTTGGAGCGCATCGCCGCCAAGCTCGCCGAAGGGGGCGTTCCCTCTGAATCCGTACCTGCAGGAACCTCAACCGGCAGCGTGACCGACCGTGGAGAATCCCAAGAGCCGGCAAAAAAAAAAGCAGCACCAGTTGGTGCCCGATCTTCGGTCGAGAGCGCGTTGTTGGAATCATCCAAACCGCCCAAGTCCGGGGTCGAACGCCCTTCCCGGGATGGACTGATTCGCATCGCCGAGAGCCACTTGGATTCGGTGATTGTCCAGATCAGTGAGCTGTTTGAGACGAGTATTCAATTCGAGTCGTTCGGCCAGGATCTGGATGGGGTGTTGGAGATCGCCCAGGACTCCCTGCAGGGGTTGGGGGCCGCCTCCCGATTGCTCAATAGCGGTGGTGAGGTCCGGGAGGATCTATCCAGTCTGACCGAGCGGGTGCGCAGTCTCTACTTCCTCCTCCGCGCCGCCGCGAAAAAGAACGATCGCAATACCCATCAGCTGTCGAGAATGCTCCACAGCGCGCAGGACGAACTGAGAAAAATTCGGATGGCGCCGATCTCATCGGTCTTCGTTACGATCAAGCGGTACATCCGCGAGATCTCCAAGGAGACGGGCAAACAGGTGGATCTGTACCTCGAAGGGGGGGAGTACACGGTCGACCGCAAGATCCTCGAGGCGATCGAGGAGCCGTTGATTCACATTCTGCGCAACGCGGTCGATCACGGCATCGAACCCCGCCAGTTTCGCATTGAGATGGGCAAACCGGAGCTGGGGTACTTGAGTGTCATCGCCCGGCACACCGGGGATGCGGTGGAGCTGACCATCGCCGATGACGGCAAGGGCATCGATCCGGAGGCGATTCGCAAGGCATTGC
This sequence comes from Myxococcota bacterium, assembly GCA_028278265.1. Classification (GTDB taxonomy): domain Bacteria; phylum Myxococcota_A; class Polyangia; order JAAYKL01; family JAAYKL01; genus JANQET01. Next base: position 7,862 of record JANQET010000328.1, on the reverse strand, counting down.
TCAGGAGGGGGATGCTGACCGTCGAGCAGACCGCCGAGCTCTCCTTGGATCAGCTGTTCGATTATCTTTTTGAATTTGGTTTTTCGACCCAGAGAAATGTGTCCAATATCTCGGGCCGCGGGATGGGACTCGATGTGGTCAAGTTCGCCGTTGAGCGATTCGGCGGGGAGGTCCGGTTGGACAGCCGGCCGGGTGACGGCACCGCATTGACCATGCGCCTGCCCCTGACCATGTCGATGGTTCGCTGTCTGCTCGTCCGTGTCGGCGATCGGGCGCTGGGTATTCCCGCCTCCAATGTCGAGAAGGTGTTGGTGCTCAAACCGGGTGACATTCGCGTGATCGGCGACGGAGAGGTGATCGAACATCAGGGAATGCCAATAGCCTATTGTTTCTTGGGGGAGCTGTTCGGCTTTGCCGCCAGTCCGGCGGTCAGTCAGTTGAAGGACACCCAACTGGTTGTGCTGGTGCGATTCGGGGAGAGGCAGTTCGCCTTTGGCATCGGTGAGGTGATGGAATACGTCCAGTTGATCCTCAAACCGTTGGGGGATCTGCTCGAACGGGTACCCAATGTGGCGGGTGTGTCGCTGCTGGGCTCCGGTGAATTGGCGTTGGTGGTCAATCCCGCGGACTTGGTGCGCACGGCCGGTGAGCTGTCCCGTAGCCCCCATCGAGGCAGCCGCTCCAGTCAGGCCGAAGCGGCGCCGACGATCCTGGTCGTCGATGACTCGATCGCCACCCGAACATTCGAGAAAACCCTGCTCGAGTCTGCCGGATTCAACGTGGTGACGGCTGCCGACGGATACAAAGCCCTTGATCTATTGGTGGATCAGGTCTGCGACCTGGTTATTTCAGATATTCAGATGCCCAATATGGATGGGATTAGCCTGACCCGCACCATTCGAGCCCACCCGTCCTTGGGCAAAACTCCGGTGGTGCTGCTGACCTCGGCCGGGTCGGATGAGGACAAGGCGAGGGGACTTTCTGTTGGGGCGGATGCCTACATCGTCAAAAAGGATTTGACCCAGCGCGAGCTCGTCCAGACGATCAATCAGTTGTTGTAGTGGGGGAACGAGATGATCAAAGTGCTTATCGTCGAAGACTCGATTGTGACCCAGCGGATTCTGGTCGCTCTGCTCGAAGACGAACCGGGAATCGAGGTTGTGGGCATCGCCGAGAACGGCGTCCAAGCGGTCGAGATGTGCCATAAGTTGCAACCCGACCTGGTGACGATGGATGTTTACATGCCCCAGTTGGACGGGATTCAGGCGACCCGGCGGATCATGCAGGAGTGTCCCACGCGCATCGTGATCATCAGTTCAATGGCCAATTCCGCCGACCTGGCCCGATCGTTCGAGGCGATGAGCGTCGGCGCGATCGAGCTGATCGAGAAACCCTATGGCGCCCTGCAAGGCAACTACTCCCAGGTCAAGGCCGAGCTCACCCGGGTGCTGAAGAAGATGATTCAAGCGCGGCCCCTGGCGCAATTGACCTGGCAATCCACCCGCTCCACACCTCCGGCCGAGGCCGCCTATGGCCTCGATAACGAGTTCAAGAGTGAGCCCCTGGATCAAATCCCGCGGGACTTTGTGCCGGCAGTGGTCTGTATCGGTGGATCGACCGGGGCTCCGGCGGTGCTGGAGCGCATTCTCTCCGGTTTGCCCGACGGATTTTCAATTCCGATTGTCATCGTCCAACATATCTCGTCCGGTTTCGTGCCGAGCATGGCGGCCTGGTTGGACTCGTGTACCCCGTTGCGCGTGGGAGTGGCGGACAAAGCATCCGTGCTCGAGCCGGGGGCGGCCATTGTCGCCCCGGGGGATCACCATTTGCGGCTGGTTCGGGATCGCAAAGTGCGCCTGGTGCCGCCCCAGCCGGAAGCGCGACACATTCCGGTCCCCTCGGTCGACATGCTGTTCGAATCGGCAGCAGAGGTCTACGGGGGGCACGGTTTGGGGATTATCCTTTCGGGTATGGGCACCGATGGCGCGGCGGGTCTGCTGGCCATGCGCCACACCCGGGCGGTCACCCTGGGACAGGATGAAACCAGCTCGGTGGTCTACGGAATGCCCAAAGCCGCCGCGGAAAACGGAGCGGTGATGCAGGAGCTCACCCCCCGCCAAATTGTCTACGAGCTACATCGGATGCATTACAACTGCCAGAAGTAGTCACTTGCCTTTGACCCGTCATCAGGGTTATTTTGAGGCGGTGAGAGATGCGAAAAGAACTGTCAGCCAATGGGGCGTGGTGCTCAGTGTGGCGTTTTTCGCTGTGAGCTGCAGCGACGAGAGCTACCCGGAAATCGAGTTGCTCAGCGAAGCGTTCGAGCACGGTGGAACGATTCCCCGACGATACACTTGTGACGGGGAGGGGCTCTCGCCGCCGCTGGCGTTTGATGCGCTTCCCCTGGACACCGAGTCGATCGCGGTTATTGCCGAGGGACCGGATCCCCTGCTGCCCGAGTTCACCCACTGGCTGATCTGGGGTATCAGCCGTCGCCTGCCCACCGTATTTCAGGGGCTCGATCCCGTCGAGAATCCGGCGCCGAACCTGGTTCACGGCACCAACAGCGCCGAGGGACTGGGTTACGCCCCATTTTGTCCCCCTGAGGATCAGGCATACAAGTTTCTGTTCAAGGGGTATGCCCTCGACAAAATGCTGGAGTTGGCTCCTGGCGCCACAGTCGATATCCTACTCGAAGAGATGGACGACCACATTGTCGGGTATGGTGAGTTGGGTTGCCGCTATGAGAGGTGATAGAGGACTACTGATCGATTTTGAGCCTGATGTTGCCGCTGAAACTGGAGAGGGTGAGCTCCGGGCCGCCCTTGCCCGAGCGCCCGATTAAGCGGGTATCACTTTTCTCACATATTTGAAACGGGTGGTCGACATCGATCGATCCGGAGCGGGTCTTTGCTGAAAGTTCGTACCCCGCCTTTGCCGGCAGGCTGACGTACAAATCACCGCTGAAGCTCTTGGCCCAGAAATCGCCGTTCTGTGCCACTTGTCCGGCATACTCGATGTCCCCGCTGTGGGCGGTGAGGTGAATTCGGTTGGCAGAGATCCCTCGCAGCTCGAGATCCCCACTGACACTCTTGGCCTCTAGTCGATCGGCCTTGGCGTTTTTGATGCTCAGGTCACCACTGACGGTCTTGAGGGTCAAATCTCCACGGGTCGACCAGACCCTGAGATTACCGTCGACCGTTTCGAGGGTCATCGATTTGGTGCAGTTGTCGACCTCGATTTTGCCGTTCACCGAGACCACTCGCAGACGGTTTTGCAGACCGGTCACTGCGACACTGCCGTTGATCGTGCGGATGCTCACTTTCATCGATTTGGGTACAACCAATTTGATCAAATCCGTATTGAAGACATTGCTGTCGATCTGCAGCGATCCCGCCCGGGTCGATACTTCCACATTGCCGTCCCAGCTGAGATCGACTTGCGGCTTGTCCCAGGTGGTGACGTGGACATCGGCAAATGTCTTGACCTGGATGCTCGAAATTCCCTTTGCCGAGATCGAGCGCTGAGAATCAGCGGCTTGGGTCAGCGCCGGAAAGAGCAGTGTCAGCAGCCCGCCGAGCAATGCGATAGTTGTGATTGACCTGATTTTCATTTTACATTCCTTATCAATAATGATATCGTTGTTGACCGGTCTATTCATAGGGGTTGTCCACAATCAGTTCGGTGAGCAGATCGACCTTCTGCTGGTATGCAGCAAGGGCGGTGCGGTGCGCATCGATATCATTGGGATTTTGATTGATCATCCGCCGACAGCGGGTGATCGCGTCGTTGATGTCAGCCAAGCTCTGTTCGAGCATCTTCTGTGTCTGGGGATTGTATTTCGCCTTTTCATTGTGAAACGAGCTCTCCAGGGACTCGATCGCGGTGGCATAGGTCTGCTGGGCCGCCATCACACTGTCGAGCGCCTTCACTTTGTCCATCTCGGTGAGTGGGGCCGGAGTTCCCGGGGTTGGCACAGACGGCCAGACCAGCAGCAGGACCACCGCAGTGCCCATCGCCGCCGCGATCGCCGGCATCTTCCACCATCTCTCCCACCACCGGCTCAGCCGTCTTCCCAGGGTGTCGGCGGCTTTCTCGCGATGCGCCGACTCGATTCGCGCAAACAGGGCGTTCGGTAGATCTTCGATATTGAGTGCGGCCAGTCCGGCGGTGATACTCCGCAGTTCCTCGGTCGCGTCGTGACATTGGGTACATTCGGCTAGATGGGCGCTGATCTCGGCTTGGCGCGCCTCATCGAGATCGTTTTCCAGAAAGGCGCTCAACTCCTCATCGGTAGCGCATTTTTGTTTTAAGTCTTGTTGATCCATGGTTCTTTTCCTCACACCGCTCGGGCGATATTGCTCTTTTTGAGCAATTGTCGCATCTGAGCCCGTGCTTTGTGCAATTGGCTCTTCGAGGTTCCCACGGCCACGCCCAGCACCTGCGCTATTTGGGGATGTTTCATCCCCATCACATCGTGCATCACGAGCACTTCGCGGTAGCCTTCGGACAGTTTGCCCAAGGCTTTCTCCAAATTTTTTTGAGCAAAGGCGTCGGGCAGGGTCGGGGTGTACGCGATTTCCACTTCAGAGGTGGTGTTCTTGCGCTTCTTCAACTGATCCCGACTCAGGTTCAGGGTGATGCGGTAGAGCCAGGTACCGATACTCGCCTCGCCGCGAAAACTGCCCATTTTGCGCCAGGCGCGAATGAAGCAGTCCTGCACGATCTCTTCCGCATCGGCCTGATTGCCGGTCAATCGCATCGCCAAGGTGAACAATCGAGGCGCGTGGAGTCCGTACAGTGTCTTCATCGCCTCCTGATCGCCCTCACGACATCTTCGGGCGAGTTCGGAGTCCTTTGCTGCGATAACTGGTTTGGCCATGACTTCCTGTTTTACTGCAGCTAGCATTTAAATTCCATTAAACACGGCCCAAGCCCTCGGTAATTCCAGCATTATTTTGTTCGAGCATCGCTGCCACTGCCTTGCTTCTGAGATTTGGACGAACCGGGGGGCCCAAGGGTTGCCCGCAGGGGTGTAAAAAAACGCTTGAGCGTTTAGACAATCTCGGGCAACGTCTCATTTCATGAAAACAATCATCGTAAAAACCACAGTTGTCGTATGGGTGTTGTCGCTCGCCGCAGCGGCCTGTCAGGGGCCGGCCAAGGGTGACAGTGAAGAGAAGGACCAATCCGCCACCGCCGGGGAAGAAGCGGAGAAAAAGAAAACGGACAAACCCCAGGTAACCCCTGAAAAACCCAAGGAGATCGTCGAGAAATCCACCGGGCCGAAACCGGGGGATATCCCGGCGCCGCCGGATGTGGCCGCCGCTCCGGCAGATGCTGAGAAGACCGCCTCGGGGCTGGCCTCCAAGGTGATCACCCCAGGGACCGGAAAGGCCCACCCGGCCGAAACGGACAAGGTCAAGGTCCACTACACCGGTTGGACGACGGACGGCAAGATGTTCGACAGCTCGACCAAGCACAATCGACCCGCTGAGTTTCCGCTCAATCGGGTGATCAAGGGATGGACCGAGGGGGTTCAGCTGATGGTCGTCGGGGAAAAGCGCCGGTTCTGGATTCCCGAGGAGTTGGCCTACAAGGGCCGTCGCGGGCCCCAGGGTACATTGGTGTTCGACGTGGAACTGCTCGAGATCATCAAGGCCCCTGAGCCCCCCGAGGTGCCCAAGGACGTGGCCAAAGCCCCCAAGAACGCCAAGAAGACCGAGTCAGGGCTGGCCTACCGGGTGCTCCAGAAGGGGACGGGCGAGGTGCACCCCACGGCCACCGATCGGGTGCGGGTTCACTACAGTGGTTGGACCACCGACGGCAAGATGTTCGACAGCTCGATCACCCGTGGACGTCCGGCCACGTTCAGGCTCAATCAGGTGATCAAGGGCTGGACCGAAGGGGTTCAGCTGATGGTCGAAGGGGAAAAAACCCGCTTCTGGATCCCCGAGGAACTGGCCTACAAAGGTCGCGGTGGTCCTCAGGGCACGTTGGTGTTCGACGTCGAGCTCATTACCATCGTATCGTCGACGAGGTGATGGCGGCGGGCGAGCGCCCGATGTCGAAGTCGCCCCTGTCGCCGCGCAATTCGCGCGATCATCTGACTGATCACTGCCATGGACACCCGGTCAGCCGCCGGGAGCGTCAACTTCTGTTCATCGATTGCTTCTTGAGTCCAGTGAAGTTGCATGAGAACCACCCTTCATTGCTAGTCCCCATTTGGGGACAAGCACGAGTTAATCGGTTAGCGTGGCGCCACAAGTTGAACCGAGAGGGTGCTAATCCCATGCCAAAGAGCTGGTTGTGAGACAAAGTTTAATGATTACAAATAATTAAATGGTGTGAACCGTCGGGTTCCTGCCATGCCCGAGTGGATGATTGGTCATTTTGTCACGCCACTGGGCTAGGTGCTGCGAAAAAATGTCAGCGCGGATGCTTGGGCTAAACGGCCTCGGCCCGATGCCAGGGGGCAATCATGGTCAGCGCTTCCGGCTGCACCTCACAGATCAGGGGTACGTACCCCGGTGTTTCACCGTCTGTCTCGACCAAAATCGGCGCCGGCCGGTCGTCAGCGGGCTGAATGGTGATTCGGCGCCCCCGGTACAGACTGAAGATGGGCAGATCGAGATGGCGGCCTTTGTAGAGCTTGCCGCCGTACTTGATGAACTTGAGCACATTGGCTGTTTTAATGAGAACAACATCGATCAATCCGTCCGACACCCGGGCCTGGGGAGCGACCATCATTCCACCGCCGAAGTAGCGACCGTTGGCCAGCGCCACGGCGCTGATGGCGCACTCCTCGTCAACTCCATCGTCCACCTGGATGCGCACCCGCCGATCCCGCCAGGAGGCCAATCCCTCTAATGTTCCCTTGATAAAAGCCACCTTGCCCCCGAATCGCTTGGTAGACCGGTTGACCCGGTGGACGATGAGTGCGGTGGCACCAAAACTGGCGATATTGATGAAGTAATGCACGGCCGGAGCGTTGTTGATCCCGGTGAGCTCGAGGCGTCCCAGGTCGATCTGTCGCGGGGTGCCCGATGCGAGAATGTCATCGAGAGAGAGACCGGTCATACCGGTCGAGCGGGAGAAGTCGCTCGCCGTGCCCACGGGCAGGAACATCATCGGCGGGCAGTTCGATACAAGCGCATTGGTCTTTGGATCGACGAGGCCGTTAACCGCTTCGTTGAAGGTTCCGTCGCCGCCAAGGACGACGATTCGTTCGGCCCCGTGTTTCAAGGCTTGGCGAACCAGCTCGGTGGACTGACCGGGGGCCTTGGTCAGCAGGATCGCCGTTTTGTCGAAGTGTTTGACGATGGTTCGCTCAAAACGGGGCCAATGGCGTCCCACTTTGCCCGCTCCGGCGCGGGGGTTGGCGATAATCGCGGTTGTCATTGCTTGATACCCACTCCTCACAGGACGTTGGTGTACGGTGATTCTGTTCAGTTTATCCCAACCGGGCCGAACCGCAAAGGATAGTGTTCTTGTGAGCAGACCGGATGGGGTTGGTTGGGGAAAGCGAGCGACTCGGGTGGCACTGACAATAGAGATCGATTATAGTTAGAAAAATACAAAAAAAGGAGGACTCGGATGAAATCGTGGCATCGAATGACTGTCGTTGCGGCCTCTCTTCTTTTCTTGATATGTGGCTCGGCTTTTGCGGCGCAGTCACAGGGGGATGATCAGGCCAAGGCGGACGCTGAGAAGGCCGAGGCGGACGCTGAGAAGGTCGAGGCCAAAACTCCGGAGGAGAGCCCGCCACCGGCCAAGAAGAAGGGGTCCAAGTTCACCGCCGAACAGAAAGCGGAGATGGTCGCCAAACGAAAGGCCCGGCTGGCCGAGAAGAAAGCGCTTCA
>JANQET010000297.1 GCA_028278265.1 Myxococcota bacterium | reverse complement strand
TGGCAAATTTCGCTCACCGTTAATGGGTTCAATATAGCCAGGATTAGGTTATAATGTTTTGCCGATTCACATGAAGAAATTTTGGGGACGGGATACTAGCTAGAGGGTTCGCTCCAACTCCCGCATGTTCTTTTTGACAGCGTGCCGAATACCGCCCAAGTTGGCGCTCCCGTCAGCCACCACACCGAGCACCGCATCCCGCCCGATGGGAGCGGCGATGATCACCCCCTCCTTGTACTCCGCCATCACTTCGAACAATCCGCCTTGACTACAATCGCGACCCATTGCTTCGACCGCGCCGATCGCCGTGGAGATCACCGCGCCGACTTCATCGGCATCCATATCGCCCACATTATCGATCACGAATCCGTCCCGCCCCACAATCAGGGTTTCATGGATGCCCGGCGCCCTGTTCAATTCCGTTAGAATGCTCTTTACTGCCATCATTGTTTCACCCCTCTTTTCTGTGACTCGTCAGATCTGGTCTAGGCCTCTGCCTTGATCGCATAGCAACACATGTGATCGTCGAGCGCTGCGGTGACCTGTTCCGCCGTGAAGCCGGACTCTTCGATCCATTTGGTGGCCAGCCCCTTCTCTCCGGAACCCGATTTGCACCCCAACTGGTAGATCGTCAGTGGATTGCCGTTGATCGTCACCTTGCCCCCCAGGGCGCTCCGGAGCGGCTGGTGCAGGGCGCAAAAGGGGCTCACCCCGGCCCCGTGGCCGACGCGATATTTGTCTGATGCTGCCCCCGGTTTGTTATATTCGTCCGTCAACTGCGAGTAGCCCTCCGGCATCCCCTTGAACACATTTTTGTAGTTGCCGATTGAGTTCGCAAAGGGGCAGCCGGGCAGGCCGAACAGTCCGTCCCCCAAGTGCACCGCCTTGCCCTCCACCATGGCGATTGGATTTTGAACCTGATCGATCGAGGCGACAAAATCGTCAATGGAAGCAAAGTCCTGCGGTTCGAATTTTTCCGCTGCCTTGAGGGTGTTGCGCATCAACGTGCCCTTGGTCGCTGCCGCCCCGGTCTGCTCGATTGAAACGCGAATCAAATCCAGGAAGCTGACATGGGCGATATCGAGAATCTTCCCCTGTTCCATGATAGTTCTCCTTGTCTATCGATATTCTAGATTTTTCGGCTTCAACCCCCCAATCGGCCGGGCTTGTTTTTTTTTTATAGGTTGCTGTCAAAATTGTCCGACCAAGAGCGCTCCCTCGGGTGACGACCGCATTGACCTGTTGCGTCGAACCCGTTACATCTGCCACCGGAAGCGTGTTGATCACGGGTTGAATACGGGGTGATATAGATTGTTCGTTTAAGGAAAATGGAATATGAAACAGGACATGAATCTGGCAAAGAAAATCAATGACCTTAAATCCGAGCACCGGGCCGTCATTTTGGCGCACAACTATCAGCGTCCCGAAGTTCAAGATATCGCCGATTTTTGTGGGGATTCTCTCGAACTCAGCGTGAAGGCCAAGGAGAGTCCGGCCGAAGAAATCGTCTTTTGCGGCGTGCACTTCATGGCCGAGACAGCGGCGCTGCTCTCACCGGAAAAAACCGTATTGCTGCCCGATGAAAACGCTGGATGCCCGATGGCAGACATGGCACATGTGGATGATCTTGCGCATGTGCGCAATGAGCGTCCCGAAGCGATTGTGGTATGCTACGTAAACAGCTCGGCTGCGGTCAAAGCGCACAGCGATGTGTGCTGCACCTCAGCCAATGCGGTGTCGATCGTTTCCCGCATCCCCCCGGACAAGCCGATCCTCTTTGTCCCCGATCAGAATTTGGGGCGCTACGTCGAGCGAATGACCGGACGCAAATTGGACTTGTGGCCGGGGTATTGCTCGGTGCACACCCTGTTCGAGCCCGAGCACATCCAACAGGCCCGAGCCGCCCATCCCGAGGCGGCGGTCATCGTTCACCCGGAGTGTCGTGAAGTATTGATCGATTTGGCGGACGAGGCGCTGAGTACTGGGGGAATGTGCCGTTTCGCCGCTCAGACCGACAAGAAAACCGTCATTGTGGGCACGGAAACCGGCTTGTTGCACCGGCTGCGCAAGGAAAATCCCGAAAAACAATTCATCCCCCTGTCAGAACAGGCGGTTTGTCCGAACATGAAACTGACCACGCTGGAGCGGGTCGAGCACGCCTTGTCGGCCCAGCAAACCCACATTAGAGTCGGGTCGGATATCGCCGAGCCGGCCCGTCGGGCGATCGCCCAAATGTTGGATGACGGGCCCATTGTACGAAACGAGGACTATCGTGGCTGATCCGCTGATCATCGCCGGCCGTACGTTTGAATCCCGGTTGCTTGTCGGGACCGGAAAATTTGCCAGCCCCCAGGTGATGGCCCAAGTGCTCGAGCTCACTCGGGCGGAGATCGTCACTGTGGCTTTGAGACGCGTCGACCTGGACGCGCCGGGGGATGCGCTGATTGACGCTATCGACAAGCAGCGGTTTTTGCTGCTGCCAAATACCTCGGGGGCTCGGGATGCGGCGGAGGCGGTTCGACTGGCCCGTATTGCCCGCGCCGGAGGATTGGAGCCGTGGGTCAAACTGGAGATTACGCCGGATCCGCAATCCCTGTTGCCCGATCCGGTCGACACCCTCCTCGCCACCGAGCAGTTGGTCAAAGACGGATTCGTGGTGCTGCCCTACATGCCCGCGGATCCCATTTTGGCCAAACGCCTGGAGGAGGCGGGCGCCGCCGCAGTGATGCCCTTGGGTAGCCCTATCGGCACCGGCTTGGGATTGCGCACGCGGGATCAGGTCGAACTGATCATCGATCAAGCCGGAGTACCGGTGGTGGTCGATGCGGGCATCGGCTTGCCCAGCCATGCGGCCGAGGCGATGGAGATCGGCGCCGATGCGGTGCTGATCAACACCGCGCTGGCCATCGCCGATGATCCGATGACCATGGCCCGTTCCTTTCGCTTCGGAGTGCTGGCCGGCCGCGGTGCCTACCTCGCCGGCCCCGGATCAACCTCCAGACGCGCGCGAGCGTCCTCTCCCCTGACGGGATTCCTGCGATGATGCCCACCCCAGCCGACGGTGACTGGGTCGCCGGCACCCCCCCGGAGGCGTTGTTGTCCAATGAAGACGCGGGCCGGGTGCGGCGAGTGTTGGCCAAGCGGCGCAAAACCGTCGATGATTTCGCCTTGCTCCTCTCGCCGGGAGGGGAGCAGATTCTCGAGGAGCTGGCCCAAACGGCGCGTCAGATCACCCTGGGCCGGTTCGGCAGGGCGGTCCAACTCTACGCCCCACTCTATCTCTCCAACCATTGCGTCGGCCTGTGTCCCTATTGCGGGTTCAGCGCCAAGCAATCGATCGGGCGTCGCACTCTCGACGTGGGGGAGATCGAAGTTGAGGCGATGGCGCTGAAAGAGACGGGGATGTCCCACGTGTTGTTGGTCGCGGGCGAGAGTCCGGGACGCCTGGACATCCCGCTGTTGGCCGACATCGTCCGTCGGCTCAAAACCATGTTCTGCAGCGTCACCCTGGAGATAGCCCCCCAAGACCAGCCGGGCTACGCACAGCTGGTCCAGGCCGGCGCGGACGGCATCACCCTCTATCAGGAAACCTACGACGAGCAGCGGTACCACCGGTTTCATCACCGGGGCCCCAAGGCCGACTATGCCTTTCGCCTGGGCGCGCTGGACCGGGCCGGCGCGGTCGGGATGAGATGTCTGACGGTGGGCGCATTGTGGGGACTCTCCCCGTGGCGCAGCGAAGCGTACCACCTCGGCCGCCATGCACGAAAACTGCAGCACAGTTGGTGGAAGAGCCAGGTATCGATTGGTCTTCCCCGGCTGCACAGTGTGCCTTCGGGGTTCGATATCCCGTTTCCAATGGCGGATCGATCGCTGGCCCAGGTGATCGCGGCACTGAGGATTTTCTTGCCTGACGCGGGGTTGGTGCTATCGACAAGAGAGTCACCTGTGCTTCGGGAGGGGCTCGTTCACCTGGGCATCACCCAGCTCTCCGCGGGTTCGAAAACAGAACCCGGCGGCTATACCAGAGCGGGGCAGAGCGGGGAGCAGTTTCCCGTGACCGATGACCGTTCCCCGGCGGAGGTGGCCAGCTCCCTCTGCGCACTGGGGTACGATCCGGTGTGGAAGGATTGGGATCCCGCATTTGGCAGGAGGCAAAGTTGATTGAAGTCCGTATCAATGGTCGCGACAAAACGATCGAGGACAAGTTGACGATTGAAAAGTTGATCGCGAATTTGAACATTCCCGCCCGGACGATCATCGTCGAAAAGAACGGAGAGGTCATCCCCCGCGAAGATTATATCGACGAAGTGATCGTCGCAGGCGATTCGTTGGAGCTGATTCGACTGACCGGGGGAGGTTGAGCGAACAGATGGGCATCTATCTTGACCACAACGCGACGACACCGGTCGATCCCGAAGTGCTCGAAGAGATGTTGCCCTATTTGAGGGGCTCCTTTGGGAATCCCTCCAGTGTCCACGCGTTTGGTCAGCGGGCGCGGTACGGAATGGATCTGGCCCGCCAGCGGGTGGCCGCGTTGATCGGCGCCCAACCCCACGAGATTGTGTTTACCTCCGGCGGTACAGAATCGAACAACTACGCGTTGTTCGGCGCCTGGGAGGCCAATCAACACCGGGGAAAGCAAGTGCTCAGCACCGCGATCGAACATCAAGCGGTATTGTACCCGCTGGCCGCGCTCAAGAAGCGCCGAGCCAAGGTGAAACTGGTCGGCGTGGACCACCATGGGCTGATCGACCTCAAAGAGATCAATCGCCAGATCACCGATAAGACCGTTCTCGTTTCGATCATGGCGGCGAACAATGATGTGGGCACCATTCAACCCATCCCCCGGGTCGCCCGCCTGACCCAGAAACGGGGCGCCTTGCTGCACACCGATGCGGCTCAGGCGGTGGGCAAGATCCCGATCAACGTTCGCGAGCTCGGCGCGGACCTGATGTCGTTCTCGGCCCACAAGTTGTACGGTCCCAAGGGGATCGGGGCGTTGTATATCCGCCACGGGGTGCGGATTGCGCCGTTGATCTGCGGCGGCCACCACGAGTTGAGGCGGCGGGCGGGCACGGAGAACGTGCCGGCCATCGTCGGTTTTGGAATGGCCTGTGCGCTGGCCAACAAACGGATGCGCGATGACGCGGCAAAGACGGCCAAGTTGCGGGATCGGTTGCAGCAGGCGATTCTCAAAGGGATTCCCGATGTGCACGTCAACGGACATCCCGCGTGGCGGTTGCCCAATACGGTCAACGTGAGCTTTGACGGCGTCGATGGCGAGGCCCTATTGATGTCCCTCGATTTGAAAGGGGTGGCCGCGTCCGCCAGCTCGGCCTGCACCTCGGACGCCCGGGATCCGTCCCACGTGCTCACCGCGATGGGATTTCCCGCAGAGCGCTCCACCAGCTCGGTTCGCTTTTCGCTGGGCCGCTACAACAACGAAGGCGACATCGATACCACCGTCGAGATAGTTGTCGAGGTCGTCAAACGCCTCAGATCATCATAAGAAGCAGTGTGGTCCGGCGAATCGACCGACCGCGAAACGTTTGGAAATCAGCATAGGAAAGAGCATGACCGAAACACCCAACCCGACCAATGATGATCGCCACCTCAAGGCCTTGATCGATCGACTCGCCTCCTTTGGCAG
>JANQET010000294.1 GCA_028278265.1 Myxococcota bacterium | reverse complement strand
ATCTCCCTCGAGATGCAGGTCAAGCTGTTACGAGCGATTCAGGAGGGGGAATTCGAACGGGTGGGGGGCATCGCGACGATCAAGGTCGATGTGCGACTGATCACGGCGACCAACCAGGATCTGCGCAAGCGCACCCAGGATGGACAGTTCCGAGAGGATTTGTTCTACCGGCTCAATGTGGTGCACATCACCGTACCCCCGCTGCGCGAGCGAATCGATGACATCCCGCTGCTGGCCGACTACTTCCTGACCAAGTACAACGAGCGGTTGAACAAGGGGGTCGAACAGATCGATGAACAGGCCATCGGCGGGTTGCAGGGGTACAGCTGGCCGGGCAATATTCGCGAGTTGGAGAATGTCATCGAGCGGTGTGTGTTGTTCTGCGATACGGAAAAGTTGACCTACGGGGAGTTGCCTCACGAGCTCACCAAGCCACGCGACGGGACCGACGGCGAGGCGCCCCAGCCCACCGAAGAGCTGAACACCGAAACCGGCCTCAAGGATCAAGTGAAAGCGGCCACGGCCTCCCTTGAGCGCCGTTTGATCAACAAAGCGCTGGAGCAGACCGGTCGCAATGTGACCAAAACCGCCCAGTTGCTCAAGATCAGCCGCAAGTCGCTGCAGACCAAGATGAAAGAGCTCGGCCTGAGGGACGGACCAGTGCCCCCGTCGGAAGAGCCCAAGTCCTGACCTTCTTTAAAGGATCGGCACCAGCTCACTCAGTTTGGCCTTGGCCACGCCGATGGCCGTATCCGCTGCCCCGTAGTAGACCAGGATTTCGTCGTCCCGATCGATGATTTCCTTATCGGCCAGCGGGACGGCGCCGCAGGTGAAGACCACATGGGGGACCCAATAATCTTTGCCGCCGGTTTTTCCGATTTCAAAATCGGTCAGTGGCTCGAGGATCGGGTTGGGGGATTGGTAGAGCACCTTGGCCGGATTGTCCAAATGGGTAAACAGCACGCCGAGTCGGTAGCAATGGGCGTAGTCCACCCCGTGGTAGATATTGAGCCAGCCGTGGGTGGTCTTGATCGGCTGGGCGCCGGCGCCGATCTTCACCCCGTCCCACATCATGCCCGACCGGGGACCGACGACGATCTGTTGACCGGTCTTGGGCCAGGGACAGTTGAGCTCGTCGAGATAGGATATCCACATGTTGGGATCGATGCGGTGGTACAACACGTACCGCCCGTCAAAGGTGTCCGGATAGAGGGTGGCATCCTTGTTGGACAAACCGGGAAAGCCCAGGCCGTGTCGCTCCCAGGCGTCAAAGCGTTGCTCGAGAAATGCCTGCACCGGAATCGAGGCCATCGCGATTTGCGGCAGCTCCCCGTCCCAGGCCGAGTAGAGCATGTACATTCGCTCGCCGATGACGGTGACCCGGGGGTCTTCACAGCCCGCGGATTCGGTCGGGTGATCGGGCGAGAAGATCGGCTGGTCCAGGCGACCGTCGATATGAACCCCGTCCTTGGTCCAGGCCAGTCCGATGCGGGAGGTTTTGTCCTCGCCGAAGGCGCGATACAGCAAGTAAATGGTGCCGTCCAGCCGCACCGCGGCGTTATTGAGCACGTAGCGGGACTCCCAGGCCTGGCCCGCCCGCGGCTTGAGAATGGGACCGTCCCCTAGGCGGACGAGCTGCCCCGCACCCAGCGGCGCCGGACTCGGGGATTGGGAAACCATCAGCTGATCCGGATTGGTGGACAGGCCGAGCAACTGTTCGCTCAGATCGTCCGATTCCCGACCCTGGCCGATCAACTCGACGATTTTCTCCTCCACCGAGTGTTCGTCACCCTGTCCGGATTCGCTCAGGTAGGAGACCAGAAAATCGCGGGTGGCCCAGTCCCGCTCGACCAACGAAGAGAGAGGCGTGGGCGCGCCGACCCCCCCCCGGTGGCTGTAGCTGGCCCAGGTCCAGGCGGAGAGAGGAACGAAGGTCGCGTCGGGCAGGGTGATCGACAGATGGTAGACCGAGGCGGCGTCGATCAGCATCTGCGCCGCGTCCCGCCGTTCCGGTTGCTCCTGTTGAATGCGTTCGGCAAACCCGCGCAGCCGAGAGGCCAGGATCCGTTGATGTTGGTTCTCGAAGACATTGTGCGCGCTGAGCACGCGGCGTCCCCAGTGACCGCGAATCGAGGCCGCTACCCGATGGTTGAAATCGAGCCCTTCCTCGGCGAACTGGGCCCACATCTTGGCGAACAGCTCGACCCCGACGATACTCTTGATCGTCTTCAGCAGGAACCACAGTTTGGGAAACTCGCCTCCCCAACCCTTTTCGTAGTTCCCCACCACGACCCGACCCACCAGCCGGGCCAGCGCAGCGGTCCCCCGCAGATCGATGGCATTGGTCAATAAATTGAGATCGACGACCAATGGTTTGAGCGGGGCGTGGTGGAACCAACCGGGCTCGGCGTCCTGCTCGATCAGGTCGAGCACCCGGTTCAAAAAGTGCTGGCGGTCGGTCCAGCCGGCCATGGCCAGGGCATCGTTGGCCGATTGGTTTTCCAGCAGATCGGTGACGTTTTGGCAATTGCTCTGCATGATCAGATTTTTCGGTGGGATGCGGTGCAGAATTCCCCGCGTCGCCTCGGGGGTCAACTGCAGCGTCTCCTTGGGCGCAAACACCTCGCAGATCTGTTCGGTGAGCTGGCGTGCGCCGCGAACCGTCGAAAAATCGCCGCGAAAGATGTCCACGTCGATGGTCCAGTCCAGCTTGCGCATGAAGCGGTGGAGTTGGTCGAGAATCTCCATCGAGTCGGTGACCTCCTCCAGTCCCAGACGCTCGGTGATGAAGGTCTTGAATTCGCGGCGGTAACGGTCGATTTGCCGTTGATACACCTTGCGCGCCCAGACTGATTCGGTCTCGGATTTGCGGATCTCCTGGGGCACGACCACCCCCACATGGGGGACGAATTCCCAAGCGCCCAAGCGGGGCAGGTAGGAGCTGGTGTCCTTCTCCTTTTCGCGCCAGGCCTGACAGAGCTGGGGCCAACGGGCGACGAAGCGGTCGGTCTGCAGCTGACATTGATGCTCGATCTCGCGGGAGATGATCCCCTCGATTTGGTCCAGGGGAAGATCGTTGTGATCGATCAGGCGGGACTTGAGCTGACTGATGTCGTTCATGCAGGCGCCGAGCCGGGCGAGGAAAAACGGGTACACCCCGTCGACGATGTCATCCACGTGAAACTGTTTCTCAAAGCGATAGCTGACCAGGAAGTCGTAGACCACACTGGCCCATTCATCGGCAGTCAATCCCGGGTCACCGTTGTCCCGGTCGGCCAGTCGCTCCATCTTCAGCCGCAGCTCGTCAGGGACGATTGTGCTGTACAGGGTTTCGTCGAAGTGGTCGAATTCGAGCTTGAATCGGCGGTGGAGATCGTTGGGGTCGAACTCGATGGTCGGGGGATCGGTCCCGGCACTCAAGCCGTAGACCACGGGCCGAGCGATGGGGGCGGGCCGCTGCTGCCACCACTCACTCTGGGTCTTGATCTGATCGAACAGGGCGCGGGTGACCTGAAAGAAGGTCAGCTTGAGCTGTTTGAGCACCGGTTCGAAAGAGGGCAAGCCCAGGGGGACCTCACAAATCGACGATTGGGTGACCAACGCTCGGGTGGTCAGCCAGGGATCCAGTCCGTGGGTCGCCACGTCCTTGGTCCAGCTCTCTTCGGCGGCCAGACAGGCGCGGATCAACTTGAGGGAGAGGGCAAAGACCGAGGGGGTCGGTTGATTCAGGTAGTGCCCGAACACACCGGTGATCAGCGGTGAAGTGAGCAACGACTCCACCACATTGAACAGGGGGTGCCGGGAGAAGCGGGCCAGTGCGAGATCGTGCCCGTGTTTGCACACCGGGTCGAGCAGCGCGGAAATCCAGGCCGGGCCGAAACCGTCGCCGAGCGCGGTGGGCCGGTCGGTCTGCGGCATCAGGTCTGAGCGGACGATGAGCAGAGAGGCCCCCAGTCGGGAAGTGACTTCCATGATCGCCCGGGTACTCCAACCCCGTCCCTCCAGATCCCGACCCAGCGAGAAGCCGTAGGCGGCCACCCGATCGCCGGCCTCCCGGGCCGCGGTCATCGACGCCGAATTGCCGTCCGACCCGACGAAGAGGACGATAGAACGGCCATTGAGACCGGCCTCCTCCAACCCCTGTTCGATGACGTGGATCACGTCGGTGAGGTTCTCGGTTCGGTACCCGAACGGTATCCCCACGACCACCTCGATATTCTCCAATCCGTCGAGCTGTTTCAACCCCAGGGCCAAGTCCGAATGAAACGTATCGAGCAGACCCTGAGTAACCTGATCCTCTGGTCTTGTTTCTGACACGGTATGCACCTTTGGTTTTCGGTAGTGATTTGTCGTCTCTATTTTCTATCTTTATATTAAGATGAAAGACAATTCATGGAGATTCAACCGAAAATCGGCACAAACTGGAGCTGCTGATTTGGGCATTGAATCCGAGCAGATGGAACTTATTCGGACCGGCAATCACAATTTTATTGACTTGGTGGAGGACGGCCCGTATTACTCTACGCGTAAGTGAAGTTGCAAAACAGATGAATGCAATCACCACCAACCTGAGCTTTGCCGCAATTAGCCTGGATCTATTACTGGGTCTACTAGGGCTAGGCCTAGCAGCGGGTCTGTGTGGTGAGCCCTAACTTTACCTGAGTAAAACCAAGGTTCCCATGCAGGCCCACTCGCTACCGGCGAGTGGGTTTTTTAGTTTATGGAGAAAAAACATGAGTGAAAAGATTTACATCTTCGATACAACCCTCAGGGATGGCGAGCAATCCGCTGGTGTCTCCTTCACCCCCCAGGAGAAGCTCGAAATCGCCAAACAGCTCGAGCGACTCGGCGTGGACATTATCGAGGCCGGGTTTCCCTGCGCCTCACCGGGCGACCTCAAGGCAGTGCAGACCATCGCCGCCGAGGTCAAGGATTCGACAGTGTGCGGGCTCGCCCGCGCGGTGAAGGCGGACATCGACGCCGCCTGGGAGGGCATTCGCCACGCTGCCGATCCGCGGATTCACGTCTTCATCAACACCAGCAACGTGCAGATCGAACACCAGCTGCGCAAAACCCCTGAGCAGGTGCTGGAGCAGGCCGAAGCGATGGTGCGCTATGCTGCCCAATTCACCAGCAACGTGGAGTTCAGTCCGATGGATGCCACCCGCACGGAATACGACTTTTTGTACCGCATCATCGAGCGGTGTATCGAGGCCGGTGCGACCACGATCAACGTTCCCGACTCGGTGGGCTACGGTATTCCCGAGGAGATCGGCGCGTTCTTCCGAGGGATCAGCAAGAATGTGTCCAACATCGATCGCTGCTGCCTCAGCTTTCACGCTCACAACGACCTGGGGCTGTGCACGGCCAACACGATCACGGCGATCCAAAACGGCGTGCGCCAGGTGGAAGTGACGGTCAACGGGGTCGGCGAGCGGGCCGGCAACACCTCCCTCGAAGAGGTGGTGATGGCCCTGAAGACCCGCAAAGACATCTTGGATTTTCACACCGACATCAACACCAGAGAGATCTATCGCACGAGCAAGCTGATCGAGGCGTTCTCCGGCATGCAGGTGCAGTGGAACAAGGCGATCGTGGGCAAGAACTCGTTCCGCCACGGCTCGGGCATTCACCAGGACGGCATTCTCAAGCGGCGGGAGACTTGGGAGATTATGGATCCCGAGGAGATCGGCATCCCCCAGGGCACCCAGCTGGTAATGGGCAAGCTCTCCGGACGCCATGCCTTTCGGGCCAAGGTGGACGAGTTGGGGTACACCCTCTCCGAGATCGAGATCAACCGGGCATTTGACGCGTTCAAAGAGCTGGGCGATAAGAAAGCGGTGATCGACGATCGCGATTTGGAAGCGATCATCTCCGAGCAGCTCGGCGACGTGGAGAACCCGGCCTGGCGACTCGATCATGTGCAGGTCTCCTCGGGCAATCGCGCGACGGCCACGGCGACGTTGCGTCTCTACGATCCCGAAGGCAATATTCTCGAGGACGCGGCCACCGGGACCGGGCCCGTCGATGCGATGTACAAGGCGATGAGGCGAATTACCAACATCGAGCCCAAGCTGACTGAATTTCGCATCAAAGCGATCACCGAGGGCATTGACGCCCAGGGGGTGGTGACGATTCGCATCGAACAGCACGGCCGCACCTATGTGGGGCGTGCCTCGGATACGGATATCCTGGTCGCCAGCGCGCGAGCCTATACCAACGCCTTGAACCGGATGATCGACTGCAAAAAATGGAACCAACAGGCCCGCGCCAATGGGGGGAGCGCCTGATGCAAGCCAAAACCTTAGCCGATAAAATCTGGCAAGCCCACCTGATCGAAACCCCGGCGGCCGAGCCCGATTTGCTCTACATCGACCTGCACCTGTTGCACGAAGTCACCTCCCCACAGGCGTTTGCCGGGTTGCGTTACAAGGAGCGACCGGTCAGGCGGCCGGAGTTGACCGTGGCGACAATCGATCACACCGTGCCGACCGAGGGACGGGACAAACCCTGGGCCGATCCCCAGGCGGTCAAGCAGGCCGGTGCGCTCAAGCAGAACTGTGCCGACTTCGGCATCACCTTCTTCGATGTGGACGATCCGCGGCAGGGCATCGTGCACGTGGTCGGTCCGGAACAGGGGTTGACCCTCCCGGGGATGACGATTGTTTGTGGTGA
The DNA here is from genome assembly GCA_028278265.1 of Myxococcota bacterium. GTDB lineage: Bacteria > Myxococcota_A > Polyangia > JAAYKL01 > JAAYKL01 > JANQET01. The sequence continues at coordinate 13,605 of JANQET010000294.1, read as the reverse complement.
CAGCCACACGGCGACCCACGGCGCGTTCGGCGCGTTGGCCTTCGGTATCGGTACCTCCGAGGTCGAGCATGTGCTGGGCACCCAAACCCTGCCCCAGAAACAGTCCAAAAATTTAGCGGTACAGATCGATGGCCGCCTCCCTTCGGGAGTGTCGGCCAAGGATGTGATTCTCGCGGTCATCGCCGAGCTCGGCGTCTCCGGGGGAGCGGGGTATGTCATCGAGTACCGGGGATCCCTGATGCCCCGGCTGTCGATGGAAGAGCGAATGACCATCTGCAACATGACGATCGAGGCGGGCGCTCGCGCCGGTCTGATCGCACCGGACGAGACCACTTACGCCTATCTGGAAAATAGACCGTTTGCCCCGACCGGTGACGCCTGGCAACAGGCGATAGACTTTTGGCAGACCTTGCGCACGGATGAGGGGGCATCGTTCGACAAGACGATTCGTCTCGATGCGGGAGCGATCGCTCCGCGGGTCACCTGGGGCATCACCCCGGCGCAGAGCGTTCCGGTGAACGGCCGGATCCCCGATCCGGACCAAGCAGAAGAAGCCTCGGCCCGGGATCTGGCCCGGCGCGCCTTGGCCTACATGGGGCTTGAGCCCAACACCCGGATCACCGACATCGGGGTCGATCGGGTCTTTATCGGGTCGTGCACCAACGGACGGATTGAAGATCTTCGCGCCGCTGCAACGGTGGCCAAGGGACGTCAGGTGGCCGCCGGTGTCAAGGCTATGGTGGTCCCCGGATCGGGTCTGACCAAGATGCAAGCGGAAAAGGAAGGGCTGGATCAGATCTTTGTCGACGCCGGTTTTGAGTGGCGTGAACCCGGGTGTTCGATGTGCCTGGCGATGAACCCGGATGTGCTGAGCCCCAAGGAACGATGTGCCTCCACCTCGAACCGCAACTTCGAAGGTCGACAGGGCAAGGACGGCCGCACCCACTTGGTCAGTCCGCAGACCGCTGCGGCCACGGCGATTGCCGGTCACTTTGTCGATGTGAGGGAGCTTCAACAATGAACGAACCACTCAACGTTGTACAGGGTCGCGCGATCCCGTTTTATCGCGCCGATGTGGATACCGATCAGATTATCCCGGCGCGCCACCTCAAACGGATCGAGCGAACCGGATTTGGTCAATTTGCCTTTGAGTTGTGGCGCCAGGACGATGATTTCGTGCTCAACGATCCCCACTATCAGGGCGCTCCGATCCTCCTCGCCGGCCCCAACTTCGGTTGCGGATCCTCGCGCGAGCACGCGGTGTGGGCCCTGGCGGATATGGGGTTGCGGGTGATCATCGCCCCCTCGTTCGCCGATATTTTTCGCAACAACTGCGCCAGCAACGGCGTGCTGGCAATTGCGCTCACCCCCGAGCAATGCACGGCGCTCGTGGAATGGGCGACCACCCATCGGGACGAAAAGCTGGCGATTGATCTCGCCCAACAGACGATCGTCGCAGCTGACGGCGAGGCAATGTCTTTCGAGATTGAACCGACGGTCAAACACCGATTGATCAACGGCCTCGACTTGATTTCCGCTGCACTGACCCACGAGGAGCAGATCGCGCGGTACGAGGCGTCAAGGCCCAGTTTTTTTCCTTGCGTTCGACACTAACGAGAAGAGGTAAAGATAATGAAATTCAAAATCATGTTGGCCCCGGGGGACGGAATCGGTCCTGAAATCATCGAGCAGGCGCAAAAGGTGCTCGAGACCGTCGGCAAGCGGTTCGACCATCAATTCGAATATGTCGAGACAGCGGTCGGCGGTGCTTCGATTGAGCGCTACGGTCGCGCCCTGACCGAAGAGACCCTCGCCGTGGCCAAATCGGCGGATGCAATCCTGTTCGGTGCGGTGGGGGATCCGCGGTACGACGATCCGACAGCGGAAGTTCGACCGGAACAAGCCCTGCTGGGATTGAGGCGGGAGCTGGATCTGTTCGCCAATCTGCGACCGGTGAAAATTTGGGACCCCCTGATCAACGACAGCCCGCTCAAACCGGAAATCGTTCGCGACACGGATATCATGGTCATAAGGGAGCTGACCTCGGGTATTTACTTCGGCGAACCCAAAAAAAAGTGGAAGACCGAACAAGGGCGTCACGCCCTCAACACGATGCAGTACGCCGAACACGAGATCGAGCGCATCGCCCATGTGGCCTTTCAAATTGCCCGCCTGAGGAACAAGCGCGTGACCAGTGTGGACAAGGCCAACGTTTTGGAGACCAGCCAGCTGTGGAGAGAGGTGGTCGTCGAGGTGGCCGCCGACTATCCGGATGTCGCGTTGGAACACATCTTGGTGGATGCCTGCGCCATGCATCTGATCAATAATCCGCGGCGATTTGATGTCATCGTTACCGCCAATATGTTCGGCGACATTCTCACCGATGAAGCGGCGATGTTGACCGGATCCCTCGGCATGATGCCGTCGGCCAGCTTGACCGCGCGAAATGCCGAGGGCCGGGGGACCGGGCTATACGAACCGATTCACGGCTCGGCGCCGGATATCGCCGGTCAGGGCTTGGCCAATCCCATCGGAATGATCATGAGCGCAGCGATGATGTTGCGCCTCTCGTTCGGCCTCGACGAAGAGGCGAAGGCGATTGAATCCGCGGTCAACACGGCATTGGAACAGGGATTGCGGACCGCCGATATCGCCCGGGACAAAGCTAAAGCGCTCTCCACCACTCAAATGGGTGACGAAATCCGCGAACGCCTCACCGGTTAGCGATCAAACCTGTTGGAGAATCCCAAGCAATAATCACAGAGCTGTGAATTGCACGGCAATGGATCGCCAATGATTGTTCGGGATTACTTCGGGTCCAATAATTCCATGGCGAATTCTTCCAGGGAGTGCAGCTTGAGGTCGGCGCTGTCAAAGCGGGGGTCCTCCCATTGGGCAGCGCACGGGACCGCGAAAACGCGCATACCCGCGTTCTGGGCTGCGCGGATGCCGGCGATCGAATCTTCGAAGGCCAAACAATCTGCTGGCTCGATGCCCAGGGTTTGCGCTGCTTTGAGATAGACCGCCGGATCGGGTTTTCCCCGTGGTTCATCGGCAGCGGAGCAAAGTACATCGAACATGGCGCGAATGTCGAGCTTGTCCACCACCGTGTCGATCAACAGGTGCGGGGAGGACGAGGCCAATCCCAGCGCGATCTTCCTATCCTTCAATTGAACCAGTAGTTCGAGCACCCCGGGCATCGGCCGGCCCTGTTGCCGGATCAGATTTCGCATCGTCTGGACGATCTCCTCGGTCACTGTTCGGCGGCTTTTTCCGGTCCAGGGGAATTGATCATGCCAATGGTCCACCACCTCGGAGAGTTGCCAGCCCATGGTGCTCATGCACATCTCGTCGGTTAACTCGACGCCGACCGTTTCAAATACCTGTTTTTCGGCGATACGCCACAGGGGTTCGGAGTCGATCAGGACCCCATCCATGTCAAAAATAGCTGCTTTCATTTACCATTGCTCTCCAAGGTGGTCATTCATTGAAAGATCGATTGATAATTCAATCATTTTACTCAAGATAAATCGTTCGGTAATATAAAGTAATTGTTTGGTTATTGCTATTTTTCATCAATTCTAGAACATGAACTGTTAGCATTGGTCAGATGGGGCCTAAAATTGCGATTGTACTTTTAGGTTCCGATTTGGTAAATATAGGATCAGATGGATTCGTATGCCGAGCGACAGTCAACATTCGCCGGCAAAAAAACAGCGAATAGGTAAAGGTGGACGTGAATCAGCAATCCGAATCATTTGTGGAATTGCCCATCGATAAACGAGCTGAGATTGTCTTTGAGGCACTGTTCGGTTTGGGACCGATGGACAAGCGAGCGGTGACACGACAGGTGGCCAAGGCGTTGAGCCAGAGCGGTCGATTGAATTTCAAACGGTCGAAAACCAATCTCCCATTGGGGGAAGTAATTGAAGAAGCGATTGAAACCGCGTTGACCTACGGATATCTCGATCGCACGAAAGAGGGCAATATCCTCGCCGTCATTCATCAACCGGAAGATTATCAGCCGGAGGATTGGGAGCTGTGTCTGCTGCGTTCGTTGGCGATTGAGATTGAACCGGTTACAATTGAAGACGCGGTGAAAAGCGCCACCCGATGGGCCGTGAAAAATTTGGGATTGACCTCTGAAACCGAGCCAGAAGAGAATCCGGTGAGTGCCGAATTGTCCAATGCCGTCAATCGACTGATCGAGGCCAGTCGGTTGGAATTGATCGATGGCAAGGTCATCGTTTCGTCAGGGAAAACGTTGTAGCAAAGGCGGTTATTCTTCCGGGGGGATCGACATCGCCGTCGAATAGATAACAATCTGATCGCGACCGGATTTTTTGGCATCGTAGAGCGCCGCATCGGCGCATCGAATCAATTCCTCGGCGTCGCCGGAATCGATATCCTCGACAGATGCAATGCCCATACTCACCGTGATGTAGAATTTCTGTGTGCCGATATCGATTTTGGATCGCCGAATGGCGTTCATGATTCGGTCTGCGGCCACCTTGGCGCTCTCTTTGGACGTGTGGGGCAGCAAGACGGAGAATTCCTCACCGCCATAGCGGGCCGCCAGATCGACCTCCCGCAGGATCGACAACAGCAGCATGGCGATTTCCTTGAGCACTTCGTCGCCGGCGGGATGGCCGTATTGGTCATTGATATTCTTGAAATGATCAATGTCCATCATGATGCAGCTGAGGTGGTTGTCATAGCGTTTGGCCGAGGCGAATTCCCGGTAGAGCACATCGCAAAACCGCCGCCGATTGTACAGGCTGGTCAGCGCGTCGGTCATCGCCATGTACTCGACCTTGTGAAACATCTCCTCGAGCTCGGCGTTTCGTTTCTTGAGCTTCTCGCGGGCCATCTTGCTGCGCAGGGCGGCGTAGATACGGGCCTCCAATTCCGATTCGTTGAACGGCTTGGGCAGGTAGTCGTCCGCGCCCACGTTGAGCCCTTCCACCCGATCTTCGACTTCCCCTTTGACGGTGAGCATAATCACCGGAATGTTTTTGGTTGCCTCGTGGACTTTGAGCCAGCGGCAGACCGAGTACCCATCCATGTCGTCCATCATCACGTCGAGCAGAATGAGGTCGGGCTCCTCGATTCGCGCCATCTTCAGGCCCTGCACCCCCCCTTCGGCCCAGAACGCAGAAAATCCGGTGTCCTCCAGCATTTCGACGATACTCTTCGCTTGGGTCGGGCTGTCTTCGATGACGAGAATTCTGGCCTTCATATAAGCTCCTCTTATCGAATAAGTTTAGCATAATAAGGCCACCGCACATTTTAATTTCAAAACTGTCCGGTTCTCGCAATTCGGCGAGGGATCGGTTTTCAGTGTTCATTGCGCTGTCATTGGATTAGCATAGGGAACAAGGAGACAAAGATGGCATATGACGAAGGACTTTCCGTGCGCGTTGAGGAGCTGCTCGCCGAGCTCGGCTTACCCGATCTGGTCGGCAAAAAGATGTTCAGCGGCATCGGCTACCTGATCAGTGGAAACATGGCCTGCGGGGTGCACCGGGATCGGTTGATCGTGCGGATCGGTCCGGAGAACTACCAGGGGGCGCTCGACCAGGCCGACGTGGTGCCCTTTGATATCACCGGACGGCCGATGAAGGGATGGGTCATGGTGTTGGCCGATGGGTACGAGTCAGACCAAGCGTTGAGACAGTGGGTCGAGGCCGGGGTCGCGTTCGCTCAATCTCTGCCCCCCAAGTAGCTCAGACCGAATCCGAGAACAGGTCGATTTTTCGTCGATCGGTCGAGGCCGGGCGAGCTCGTTTGCGGGCCCACTCACGCAGTTCCTTGATTTGATCTTCGAACGTTTCGTAGAGGGGCACGGTCTCTTTGAGGGCGCGCAGCAGATCGTTGTCACTCAGCTCCAGGTTGCGGGAAAAGGCCGAGTACATCGCAGAGACGATGATCTGTTCGAGCTCGCTGCCGGTGAGGTGGTCCGCTTTCTGGGCCAGGGCCTCGATGGAAAAGATATCCGGATCCCGACCCCTTTTTTTCATATGCAGTTTCAGGATCTCAAAGCGCTCGTGAAAATTGGGCAGGTCGACGAAGAAGATTTCGTCGAACCGACCCTTGCGCGGCAGTTCGGGGGGCAGTGCGGCGACCCGGTTGGCCGTGGCCACGACGAACACTTCGGCGGTCTTTTCCTGCAGCCAGGTGACCATGCCGCCGAGCAGCCGGGAGGCCGCCCCTTGGCCCTGGCTTTCGAACCCCTTTTCGATTTCATCAATCCACAGCACCACCGGTGCCATCGCTTCGGCGGTACGCAGGGCCCCCTGCAGCGCCTCTTCGGGCCTGTTCGATCCGAACACGGCAGCGATATCGAGGCGGGCCAACGGTAGGTTCCAATAGCCGGCAACCGCCTTGGCCGAGAGGGATTTGCCGCAGCCCTGAATTCCCATCAACAGCAGACCCCGCGGTGCGGGCAGTCCGTAGCGGCGGGCCTCGACCGTAAAGGCGCTGACCCGTGAGTTGAGCCATGATTTCAGCTGATCGAGCCCCCCCACGTCGTCCAGACTGGCCGGCTGGGCCACATCCTCCAGCACCCGACTGCGGCGCAGGGCCCGTTTTTTTTCAGCGGTGACGCAGGTAAACGCCCCGTCGGCGTCCTCGGGCCAGCCGATCATCGATTTACGGAAGGCCCGCTTGGCCTCCTGCAGGGTCAATCCCTGGGCCGCTCGGGTCAGTTTGATGCCATTTGCCGCGGATTGAGCGACTTGAAGCTCGTCGCAAATGGTGGTCATCGCCTCCTTCAGTTGTTGCGGCGAGGGGAGGGGCAGCTCGAGAATGGCGCTCTGTCGCTCCAGCTCGGGAGGGAGATCTACCCACGGCGCGAGAATCACCGTGGAGAAGCGGTTCCTTTTTTTGGCCGCCAAATCGGTGAGCACGCGCAGAACCTCCGGATCGTCCAACCGCCGGTGCACATCGTCGAGCACCACGACCGTATCGGTCTCCTGATCCACCAGCGGGGTCAATTCACTGATCGGCAACTGTTGGCCTTCGGTCCGAGGTTGAATTATAGTTTGACCCGTCTCTGCGGCCACCTCGCCGAGCAGGCGTAAGGCGCGGTTTTCCTCTTGGGTAATCACGAAGATCAGCGGATACCCCGAGCGCAGATGGAGAGAGAGCTCCCCAGTGAATTCCATTGACATCCGTGCCTCCTGGAAAAGGATTTCAATCGGTTCAGGACATGATAGCAGGTTGGTGATTCTCGGCTAGCGCTATTCGAGCGCCGGGCCGGGAGACGCAGTATGGGGAGCTGCTGTTGCCGGGTGTCTGTTAGTACTGATCCCCCGGTGGGGCGTTGCTGGGCCGGTAGTCCTCGGGTTCGGCTTGGAGGGCGAGGTTTTCGAACCGCGTGAATTCATTGAAAAATCTTACTTCCACAGTGCCAACCGGACCGGAGCGCTGTTTGGAAATGATCAGCTCGGCGATGCCCTTCTTCTCGGTCTCCTTGTCATACACTTCATCGCGATAGACAAAGAGGATCAGGTCTGCGTCCTGCTCAATGGCACCCGATTCCCGCAAGTCGGCCATGATCGGTCGCTTGTCGGGCCGGCTCTCCACCCCCCGGTTCAGCTGGGACAAGGCGATCACCGGCACCTCGAGCTCCTTGGCCAGGCTCTTGAGGGTCCGCGATATTTCGGAGATCTCCTGCTCCCGATTGTCGGTGCGGCGGCCACCGGAACGCATCAATTGCAGATAGTCGATGACGATCAGCCCCAAGTTTTTCTCCGCCTTGAGCCGACGGGCTTTGGCCCGAATCTGCAGCGGCGTCATCGGTGACGAATCGTCGAGGTAGATCTCCGCTTGGAGCAAAACGTTGGCCACCTGGATGATGCGCTGCCAATCATCTTTGTCGAGGCGGTTGGAGCGCATCTTCGACGCATCGACCCGTCCCTCGGACGAGAGCAACCGGCGGACGATTTGGTCTTTGGACATCTCCAGGGAAAAGAACAGGGCCGGGCGCTTGGTCTCCAGCACGGCGTTGGTCACGATGTTCAGCGCTAGCGAGGTCTTGCCCATCGACGGTCGGCCGGCGATGATGATCAAATCAGAGGGCTGGAAACCCGCGGTTTTTTTGTCCAATCCGGTAAAGCCACTTGGGATTCCGGTGATGTCGCCGGTGCGCTCTGCCGCTTCTTCGAAATCCTTGAACGCCTTTTTCAGCACGTGGGAGACGTGGGTGTAAGGGGCGCCCATGTGCTGCTGGGAGGCTTTGAACACCGCTTCCTCTGATTGGTCGAGGAATTCCCCGGTCTCGCCGTAGTCCGAATAGCCACGGGCGACGATTTCCGAGGCGGCGTAGAGCATGCGCCGCACCGCGGCTTTTTCGCGCACGATTTGAGCGTAGTGGTCGATGTTGGCGATGGTGGCCACCGAATCGGTCAGATTGGCCAGGGCCGCGGTACCCCCGATTTTTTCCCAGTCCCCCCTCTTTTTGAGCTCCTCGCCCAGGGTGACGTGGTCGACCGGCTGGCCTGCTCCGGAGAGGCTCTCGATCGAGACATAGATTCGGCGGTGAACCTCGTTGTAGAAATCCTCGGCCTTGAGCATGTCCTGAACGATGTAGAGCGCTTCGTTATTGAGCAGAATACCGCCCAATACGGACATTTCGGCATCGTTGCTGTAGGGCGGAATTCGCCCTTCGGACGCGCCTGTAGCGGGCGGTTTTCGCGGGGGACTGGAAGATGGCTGGGCCATCAGATCCTCTTAGGGGTCGTAAGGGGCGGATGGGTTACTGCTTGACCACCCACACTTTGAAATCGGCGAGTTCACCGCCGTGGAGTTTCACGTGGGCCGTGTATACCCCGAGCGCCTTGATCGGATCATCGATGACGATGCGCTTGCGGTTCACGGTAACCCCCTCCTCGGCCAGGGCTGCCTCGATATCTCTCGTGGTGACCGAGCCGAACAGCTTTTCGTTTTCACCGGCGGGCTTGCTCACGGTCACGCTCAACTCGGCGAGGCGGGCCTTGACCTCTTCGGCCTCGGCCTTGGCCGTATCGATCTGCTGCTGAATCTGCTTGAGCTGGTGCTCCATCATTTTGATATTCTTGGAGGTGGCCAGCGAGGCGAGACCTTGGGGGATCAAGTAGTTGCGGGCATACCCGGGTTTGACGTTGACGACGGCTCCGGGTTGGCCGAGATGGCTAACCTCTTCACGCAGAATGACCTTCATTTGTTCCTCCTAGGCTTTCGGCGCGGTAAACGGCATCAACGCGATATTCCGGGCTCGTTTGATCGCCAAGCAGACTTTGCGCTGGTGCTTGGCACAATTTCCAGAGATTCGGCGCGGAACGATTTTTCCCCGTTCGGTGATGAAGTAGCGAATACCTTGGGGATTCTTGTAGTCGATGACCAGGTTTTTGTCGGCGCAGAATCTGCAAACCCGGCGGCGGCGGCCCATTCGGCGACGATTGTCAGATTTTGAGTGTTCAGCCATGGTGCACTTTACTCCTCTGTCTTCTGGTCGGCGTCAGTGTCGCCGGGTGCGGCGTCAGTGTCGCCGGGTGCGGCGTCAGTGTCGCCGGGTTCGGCGTCAGTGTCGCCGGGTGCGGCGTCAGTGTCGCCGGATGGGGCATCAGCGGCCTCGGTTGCTTCTTTGGCTTCGGCCGGTGCTTCGGTCGCTGCGGCCTCGGTCGTTGCTTCAGCGGGAGCGGGCTCTGCCGCCGGTTCGGCCGGAGCGGGTGCTGCCGGTGCCTCTGCGCTCGGCTCTTCGGTCGCCGGTGCGGCCGCGGTCTCTTTTGCAGACGCCTCGGTCGTTTCGAGGGGTGCTGCTGCGGCTGTCTCGGTCGGCGCAGGGGAGTCCTCGGTAGAAGGACGTTCGCCCCGGTCGTGCTCATCGTCGATGATCGGCACGAAGGAGATGTCCTCCTCCTGCACCGGCCGGGCCGACGGATCCACATCTTCGGCCACCTTGACGGTGAGATACTTGAGCACCGGCTCGATCATGCGCATGTTGCGCTCGAGCTCGTGGACCACATTCGAGTACCCCAGGTATCTAAGGTATACATAGGTGCCTTTGTCGAACTTGTTGACCGGGTAGGCCAGCTTTCGCTTGCCCCAGTTTTCGGCGCGCAGAACTTTTCCATCCATGCGGCCGATCACGTCGGTCAACCGCGTGGCGACAGTGTCCATCGCGTCGGCGTTGGATTCCGGGCTGACGATGAAGACCGTTTCGTACTCGCGAGCCCTGTGTTTGGGTAGAGGTTGGGTCATGATTTCTCCTTCTGGGTCAAGCCCCGCTGTTAGAGGCGGAGCAAGGAGCGCTAAAACGAAGCTTGAGCGCTTCAAAAAAATGAGCTTATCCCACTAGCTCACTGGGTTGCCCGCGTCAAGAAAAATATACGAGGGTGCCGATTGTCACTGCAGCAACCAGCCCGCCGAGATCAACACTCAGCTCCTCTCGAAACGAGAATCGGGGCCGAACGACGCGCAGTGTGCGGTAGATCAATTGGCTCAGGGCCGGCAGGGTGAGCGTCGCGGCCAGGGGATTGATGGTCAGACTGGTCCGAAATTGCCCCAAAAGCAAGTGAGCCGCGGCGGTGGTCACGCCGCACAGGGGACAGGGGTGACCGGTCCAAGCCCGGTAGGGACAGGAGGTGAGCAGTTCCAGCAACTGACTGTCTCGATTCGAATGAAACGTAAATGATGTCAATATTACAATAAAAAGTGCACTTGCAATAATAACCAGTAACGCCAAATTTATCCCGAAAATGACCTGGTTCAAGCTCGAATTGGGTGGCGTGGATCGGAATTGGGTCATGAAGGTGGAGGTGAATCGGGGGGGGCAGGCGTTGGCTCCGGCTCGACCGGGCGCATCGGTTGCATCGGGGGATCGGATTTGGAGGGGAGGCCCGGCGGCGTGAGCGGGACGGTTGGAATGGATTGGGGTTGTTGCATGGCGGGTACTCGCTGTGGCTGCCAGTACATGTTCGCGTTGTTCATGCTGTAGGCGAAGTAAATCCAACTGATAATGACAATGATCGCTGCCGGGTTGAGCACTATTCCGGCGATCGCCGTGCCCTTGGGTTCATTGCGCTTGTTCTTTTGGACGAAATCGACAATGCCCAGAATCAGCCCCACGGTCGCAGGTACGATGGCCCACGCACCACAGATGGGGAAAAATCCGATGACGAGGGAGAAGATGCCGATGACCATGGACGCAATACCCATGTTTCCTCCTTGATGAACTGTTCCTGGCTTTGATTTTATGCCAGCTGAAGAGAAACACAACACGAGAACCAATCCCTAGATCACCCCATTGGATGGGCACGATGGGGTTAATTATAGTGGGGGTAAATCCCGGCTTGGGATCCAAATGCGAATTAAATTTACTGGAAAACGGGAATTTTGAATAAAATACGGTGTTTTCTTTGAGCAAAATATGGTAGGAGTCACTATTCAGGTGGCACCGGAAAATGACCGGATAATAGCACCTAAGATGGGTAAAAATGTGGCTGTGTCGATCGAATCGATGTTTTCTGACAGAGCCGGATTTTTTTAGAACGACTGACTGATCGCTGATACCACAGCTGTGGAGGAGGGTTAGCGATGACCAACGCAAATGCAGAACAAAAGCTCGATAGCTCGAGTGCCGAACAAATTGATGACGGTGACATTATTAAGACGATTGAACAGGATCAGGCCGGTGAGCTGAAAGAGCAGGTATCGGTCCCGCCACCCATTCCCGGTGCGGCGAAACAAACGGCGTCTCCCTCTGATGACCTGTTCGATGATCCGAGCGGTGAGCACCTGTTCAGTTCAACGCCTTCACGACCGCCGGCCCCGTCGATTTTCGACGAGCCCAGCCTCTTCGGCGATGGCAAAAAGGTGGTGACCGATATCGGTAAGGAGGTGGGCAAGTCGATTCCTCCGCCTCCACCGGAGGTCAACAAGAGCATGGTTGACATCGTGAAGAGCGAGACGGCTGCAGAACCGAAGGTGAGTCGGCCACCGGCTCCGCCGATTGAGCGTCCGTTGGAAACACCTCAGATCGAGATTCCCAAACTCGAGAATGATCCGGGTCTGATGCCGGTCAACCAGCTCGAACCGGACGAGCCGGAAAAGGACGAAGAGGGTTCGGGCTTGATCGACATGCGCAATTTGACCGCTGCGCTGGGAACGTCGGGCAATGAAAATGTGGACGATTTGCTCACCCTACCCAGTAACACTCTCCCCGAGTTCGGCGCCCCGATTGAGTCGAACGACAAACCGCGCTTTGCACCGTGGATGAAGTATGCGGCCGTCGGCGCGGGAGCGCTCGCTTTGTGTGCTGCGCTGATCGCGACGGTGATTGCACTCACCAATGATGATCAGAACGTGAAGGCCGATCAGCAATTGAAGTTAGCTTCGATGCTCAGTCAAATCGAACAGCTCAATGACAATGTCGCTGCGGTCACCCCGGAAAACCGGAACAAGGAGAGCAGCCGAGGGGCCGAAGCGTCTGAGACAGGCGCCGGGGAGACACCGGCCAGCGATGAGAAATCGACCGCCGAGAAGCCAAAGAAGATCGCCGCATCGGACACCCGCGGCCAACGCAAAGCAAAAAATACCGTCGTGCCGCGGCGGGCGCCCCGAACGCCCAAAAAAGCCAATCGGTCCACATCGACCACGCCCAAATCCAAACCCGCGGCCGCACCGACTCCCAAGGCAGAGACCGCGCCGAAGAAATCGGGATCAAGCGAATTGGATGAATTGATCGGTGCAGCGGTTAAGGCGCCGGTCAAGAAAAAGAACACCCCTGCGAAAGCGACCGGTGGAAAGTCGGCCGCTCCGCTCCCTAAGACCCTCAACCGCAAACAGGTGCAGGTGGGAATGAAATCGGTTGCCGCGCAGGTGAAGCGTTGCGGGACCGGGAAAGCCCGATCGGTGACAATGAACGTCAAAATCAGCAGCTCGGGTCGAGTGCTGGCCGCCAACGCGATGGGGGCCCTTGCCGGAACGCCGGAGGGATTGTGCGCTGCCCGGGCGATGAAAAAAGCCAAATTTCAAAAATTCAGCGGACCGAGCCTCAGCGTAAAATACCCATTCAAATTGAAGTAGGTCCCCGTGCCTGCCCTTCCAATTGCGGGAAAGGCGTAGGGGCAGGTCTCCGTGTCTGCCCTCCCTGCCGCGGGAAATCGGGATTCTTCTCAAACACGATTCAAGGGTCAATAATTACCGAAGATCCGCTCCAGCATCGCCTGTTGGGCAAAGCTCGAACCGACAAATTCGAACGCTTCGTAAAACCCCTTTCGCCATACTCGGCGGCAGGTGAGTGATGTGGTCAACCCCCCTTCAACCAGGGGCAGCTCGATGTCGACCAGCGCATCGTCGGTATCGGGTAGAAACTCTCGTTTGAGGCGAATGCCGGTGGGGCTTATCTGGTAGGCTCGACAAAAGAAGCTCTCGTCTCCGATCCGTTTCTTCACCGTCATATCCACGTTTTTGCGATTCGCGACACGCCGCTCGATCATGCTGGAACCCTCCGTTGAATCTGTCCTACATTGTACTACATCAACCTACGTGGGCCAAAAAAAGAACGGATAAAAATGGGGCAGGGGGCTAGTCCAGGATGCGGACCACGAGTCCGGAGCGGAG
>JANQET010000284.1 GCA_028278265.1 Myxococcota bacterium | reverse complement strand
GAAGCGACACTCTGCCGGTCTCCACCGCCGGAGGCGGGCATCGGATTTGATACACTGAGCTGCACTGGCCGGCCGTGGGCATCATTAAAGATGCCTTCGGCTACCACCAAGCGATTGGCATCCACGTTTCCACCAGCACCGCCACCTGTCTTGTAGGTCACCGAGATGGTCCCGGTGGGCGGTGCACCCAAAGCCCCATTGCCGAACCGGAGGGTCGCGCGGTCGTTTTGATCCACGAGCACCAAGAAATGCCGGTCGTTCGGACCGGAATTGAGCAGGCTCAGTCGTTCGATATAGTCCCCGTTCGCAGCGTATACCAACGCCGAGTCGTCGAGATACGGCGTGTGGTCCAGCACGACATCTTGGTCGGCCAGGCCGCGCGTGTCAAAGAGCTGGGTATGGGTTTTCGAATGCTCGGCAATGCCGGTCGCTACCGGTGGTTCCTGACCGGCTGGTATTGTCGCGTCGGAAAGCAGCTGAAATTTGATCGGCTCGGTGACCTCTTGGGTGCGGATGATGGTTCCTGCCTGTAGGGTCATATCAGCTGTTGGTGTCCGCGCAAGGGATAGCGTAATCTCGGCTGTGGCAGCTCGTGCTCCGTGAAGCCGGTACCCCAACATGCGTGCCAGTGCGATCACGTTTTTGCGCTGAACTGCTGTCGTTAGCCGCGACTCCCGGGCTTGGTTATCCAGGTAAAAGGTGAGAACATCTCCAACGAAAGCATACATCTCCAGCAGTACATTTCCGAAACCGGCAACGTCAAAATCTGTCCAATCTGGAAAGACGCTCTGGATCAATGAGATGAGACGTGCTCTCAGGCTGTCAAAATCCCTGGAGGTATAGTCCACTCTCGGTGGTAGTAAACTCATCGCTCCACCTCAACAAAGACGTCCGTCACAGTGGTGGATTCCCGCACCCCCACACGTAGATCGAGAACGTTCTCGCGGCTGTTCACTTCAAGGGAGATGAGCTCGACCCCTGGCAACCATCGCCGGAGCGCGTCGCGAATATACACCCGAGCCAGCTCCTGCAAGGTGGCGTCGTTGCGTTGGTGTCGGAGTAGAGAAAGACCAGCCCCGAATTCGGTGCGCCAAGGTAGCTCACCGGAGGACTGGGGGGTGGTCCCGTCGGTCATCAGTACTTGCGTCACCTTGGTGCGCAGTATTGCTGCACCTGATCCAGAGGCAAAATCACGCTTCTTGTCCCTGCGGAATGGGGAGAGCACACCCTGTTGAAGGATTTTGTCGGTCATGGCAAAGGCACTGCGCTTCGCGCAGCCTCCAATAGCTCGATGGTCGCATCAAGGGGCTCGATCATCTTGTCGAGCGGGCGTCCCTGCAGGTCAGAGAGGTCGGGGATCTCAGGACCACCGACCATGCTCGAAAACAGGTTTATTAAGCCGATCAGTTTGCCGAGTCCGGCGAGGGCTTTACCTGTGTTGGCCGCCTCCTGGGCTAGGTTTGCCCGGGCACAGAAGGCCAGCGACAGCAAACCTGGGTCGTCCAAATCCATGGCGCGGTCGATGACACCAGTGATTTGAACCATCTGTTGCTGCAAGTGGAGGAGCTCGGTCCTCACTTGTCTCAGCGTAGCAATAAGCAGCTCGATGAGTTGCACCAAAAGCAAGGGGATGGAGAGCTGTGGTAAGAGCTGGAGGAGTTTGCCAACTTTTTTACCCAGCTCTTTGAGACAATCTCCAATGGCCGTGGGATCGGTGATCACATCCGGAATCACCTTGATGCAGTTCACAATGGCCACGATGGTGTCGACGAGGTTGAAGACAGGCATCAACGGCGCCAGCAACGGATCGATCACTTCCATCAGGTTAGTCCGTTCGATGGCAATACCACCAGGTAGCGTGATCTCGAACGGATCCGGACTCTCATCGAGCAATTTGCAGCCAGGGAGGGTCATATAGCCGCCTGTATTGGACGAACCAATCTGCCGTTGAGTGTGATGTTCGCTGCCTCGAGATTGATGGCACCGAACGCCTTGATGGTTATTGCGGTGGTCGCCTGCAAGGTGATTGAGTTTTCTTCGGCGTCGAATAGGAGGTGGTCTCCAGTCTTGAGATTGGTGAGCCGTAATTTCTTTGCTTCTTGAGACTCGTCGAGTTCCACACGAAACGTATGTGTGGCAATGACGCGATTGTCCGGCGCCTCTCGCCTGGCCTCTTGTGGGACTTCGCTCTTGCCTTCGGGTTTCCCCCAATGGGCCGAGAGGTAGTGGTGGGGGGAATCTATGTCCCCCTGATTGAAAAAAACCGCCACCTCGGCCCCTACTTCAGGAACAGCAAAGAAGCCGGTGTCCTTGGAGCCGCCGCCACACGTTCCCAAAGGCCAAGCCCACGGTCCATGGGGCTCGATTAACCCTGGAATGCACACCTGTACACGTCCCAATTGCTCGGGATCTTTTCGGTCCGTGACATAGCCGATGTACATCCCGAAAAATTTCGTGACTTGGGTACTGATGTCGTCGTCAAATGGTTCGTACATGGCTTACCTGTATTCGATATGGGTCTCACCGGTTTGTGGATCTACGACTTCAATGGGCATCAATTCGTCAGCGTTTACCGGCTCGCTGGTGTTCTTCTCCCCGCCTTGGTCGGTTTCGATTTTTGTGAGAGTTCTCCCTTTTCCGCCCCTGGTGAGCTTCAGGGTGCATAGATAACCCGAGCCAGAAATCTCGTGGCGAGCCTCCTGGACGTAGTACTTACCGCCAAACCGTGAGGGTACCCCGCGCAGGTCGATCACACTCTTGGCCGATAGCGTCGGATCACCCACAATCGCCATCGAAAGTTTTACTGCAGAGCGCTCTGATCGCCGGAATCGCGCCGCCGACTCCATTGAAGCCCGTTGTAGATTCGTAGCAGGAGTTGGCCGAACTGAGGCTGTCGCATTGCGGCGTTCGAGCGCTGTCTGACCAGTCTCAGGATCGACTACCTCAACGACTTGGCCCAGGGTGACGCGATCCACATTGGTATTGGTGGCTGAAGATTCGATGGTCGACTTGGCAAGGGGATCGCGCCCCTTGACCGTGACCCTGCCGGTTCGTCTGGCCAGGTCCGATTCGATACTCAACGAGAGAACCTCCCCGCGGTCAGCGTCGTAGTACCAGGTGAGCACCTTCACAGATGCCCCCTCCTGCCGCCGTTCGTGCCAATGGAGCCCGGTGTGATCCACGTGAAACTCATAAGCTTCGCGCAGGGCCAGCCGTCTGAGAAATCGGGCGTCGGTCTCGGCCGCTTGACCAATTACATCGAACACTTCTGCAGTATCCTGTACCTGCAGGAATTCGCCCGCATACCCATGTTCGGCGGCGATCTCTTTGACGACATCAGAGCGGGACCGAGTTTCCCACCTTCGCGTCTTGACCTCGCGGTTCATTAGAGCGGACAGGGCATGGCCCTCCACGGTCAGAGTGGTAAATCCCCTGATCTTTTTGATCACCACTCGGCGTGGCGGTGCCATATTCGTTGGATACCCCCAGGATACCTCCAGGATGGCGCCGCCCTGCAGCTCCTCTCGATCGAACAGGCTGAGGTCGAAGTTGTCCAGCCGGAGAGTGACGAGGTCCGACCCCCGTTCGCTGTCTTCGTATGCAAATGACACGATCCGACCGTCGAGTGAGACCGGAAAACCTTCTGACGCCCGCTCATTTGGCAAGGCGGTAATCCGCACGCCGGGTGCGCTTCTGTCGACATCGGTCATTAACGGTTTCTCCTGATGGCCCTGCTCAAGATCACGTCCGTGAGCACTCGCACCGATGGGATAACCAAGCGCCGGCCAATCTCCAGTGCGATCGTTGGGTCGACAATCGGGTCCGGCTGGAAGTCGGCGATCGCCCACCAAAATCCGCAAGCCCTGGGGAGCGGGGAGAAGTAGCGGCCGGCCA
>JANQET010000257.1 GCA_028278265.1 Myxococcota bacterium | reverse complement strand
GTCCGCTGGAATAGACGGCTTGTCTTTTTTAACGACGAAAAAGGGTTTGGAGCAGTTGGGGCATTTCATCTTCAGGCCCGTCTTGGGCACGCGCTGCTCATCGATTTTATAGGCGCGCCGGCATCCTGGACAAATCACCTTCATGATTCAATGCACCTCCTCTGATGTGACAACTGTACCACTCCCGCCCGCGATCACGAGAATAGTAAATGCTATCCTAGGCCTCCTGTCACAACAAGTCCAAGACAAAACTTCGATCATGACTTCGACTATCTTTTATTTAGTATTCGACGAAAATCGGGAGTGCGCTAAAACGAAGTGGCTCTACCCCAGTAGGTCTTGCGCGAGTTTGGCGGCGCGGTCGGTCCGTTCCCAGGTGAAGTTTTCTCCACTCCGGCCGAAGTGGCCGTAGGCGGCGGTTTCCCTGTAGATCGGACGCAACAGGTCGAGCTGTTCGATGATCGCCGCAGGGCGCATGTCGAAGTTGCTCTTGACGTATTCGGACAGTTTGTCCTCGTCGACCTTGCCGGTACCGAAAGTTTGGACGAGAACTGAAACCGGTTGGGCCACCCCGATGGCGTAGGCGACCTGAACCTGAGCGCGGGAGGCGAGTCCGGCGGCGACGATGTTCTTGGCCACGTAGCGGGCATAGTACGCTGCCGAGCGATCCACTTTTGAGGGATCCTTGCCCGAGAAGGCACCGCCCCCGTGGGCCCCGGCTCCCCCGTAGGTGTCGACGATGATCTTACGGCCCGTAACCCCTGCGTCGGCGAACGGTCCGCCGAGCACGAATCGGCCGGTCGGATTGACCAGAATTTTCGTTTTATCGTCGAGGAGCGTCGAGGGCAGCGTGGGAATGATGACCTGCTCGCGCACCCAATTGAGCAACTCCTGATGAGAAATATCTTCCACGTGCTGCGTGGAGACGACCACCGTGTCACAGTGTAAGGGTTTTCCGTTTCGATATCGGATGGTCACCTGCCCCTTGCTGTCCGGCCGAAGGAACGGCGCCTTGCCCGATTTGCGGATGCGGGCCATTTCGAACATCAGCTTGTGGGACAGGGAAATAGGCAGGGGCATCAGCTCCTCGGTCTCGTCGCAGGCAAAGCCGAACATCATGCCCTGATCGCCGGCCCCCTGCTCCTGGTAAAGCCCCTCTTGTTCGTTGACCCCCTGGGAGATGTCCGGGGACTGTTTTTCGATCGCAGTCAGCACGGCGCAAGTGGAAGCGTCGAAACCCATGTCCGAATGAATGTAGCCAATCTCGCGAATGGTCTGTCGCACGATTTCGGGCATGTCGACCCAAGTTTTGGTCGTGATCTCGCCGGCAATAATCGCCATACCGGTCTTGACCATTGTCTCCACCGCGACCCTTGAATTTTTATCGTCGCGAAGACAAGCATCGAGAATTGCATCGGAAATTTGATCACAGATTTTATCTGGATGGCCCTCTGAGACAGATTCCGACGTGAACAAATAATCTTTCATCTTCTGTTTGCTCCTTTAGGCAAAGATCAGCTCGATCAGTGGTTTCGCACAAAATCGCTTTTCGGTACGACGAGCCCTCTGAATTGTCAATCGCTGATTTGTTTCGGTGCGGATTTTGTACGGAGGTCGTCAAATGGACTTTGTCCTCTCTTTTTTATATATTGTCCGCAGAATTTATAATGTAATCCGGGGAGTTCCGCAAAAGGAGAAGAGATCAATGCCTAGAATTCGATTCATTTTGCTGTCAGTTGTTGGCCTGCTTCTCGTGTGTTCGTGCGGTCACCAAGCGGTGTCCACTGCGCAGGGGACGGCCGGTGCCGGCGACCTGTTGGCTGAGCCGGACGACAAGCTCGTGAAGCTGGGGGACGATCTCACGGCCCGGGGGGCAGTGGATCAGCTGAACCGGCGAGACGGGCTGTGGACCATTTACTACGCAAGCAAGAAGCGGGCGGCCTATGGTCCGTATCGAGCTGGCAAGCTCGTCGGGAAGTGGAAGTTTTTCTATCCCTCCGGGTCAACCCTGGCCTCTTGCGAGCATTTGAGCGGACAGAATGTCGGCCACTGCCAGCACTTCTTCGCCAACGGCAAGCTGTCCACCGAGGGCATGTACGTCAACGGGGAGCAGCACGGAAATTGGAAAGCGTACGACAAATCGGGCAACCGGATCGCCGAGGGAGAGTACGCTGTCGGTCAACGCACCGGGACTTGGCGTTTCTGGTACGCCGACAGTTCCCCCAAGGAGCAGGGAGCGTTCAAGTACGACAAAAAGAACGGTCTGTGGACGGTGTGGGAAAAGGGGGGGCTCAAGAGCGAGGGGTACTACAAACACGATGAGCGCGAGGGGCTCTGGGTAACCACCTATCCCGATGGCACCAAGGCCACCAAGGGAAAGTACAAAGAGGGCAAAAAGGACGGCATTTGGTTCTCCTGGAACGAACAGGGGCTGAGCGGAAACAGCAACAAGTTCGAGCAGGGACAGCTGGTCGCTCAGGGGGAGATGGTCGGCGGTCAACGCCACGGTCAATGGGAGTACTATTCCCTGAAAAACAAACCCGTTGAGCGCGGGCGCTTCGAGTACGGCAAGCGCAACGGCATCTGGACCGAGTTCTATCCAGGGGGACAGGAAAAAGCCAAGGGGGCCTACAAAGGGGACCTCAAAGAAGGCCCCTGGACCACCCGGCATCGCAGCGGCAAAAAACACTCCGAAGGGGTGTACGCCAAGGGCAAAAAGACCGGCCTGTGGCGGGAGTGGCACGATATTCACGATCCTGCCGAGAAGGATCAACTGTTGCACCAGGGCAAGTACGTCGACGGGGTGAAAGAGGGGCCGTGGGTCTACCACTACAAGAACGGAAAGAAGCGATCGTCGGGCAATTACAAAAACGGCAAGAGAAACGGATTTTGGCTGCGCTGGGCAGAGGATGGGAAGAAACAGCAGAAGGTCAAATACAAGAACGATCAAGTCAATGGCAAGGCGATCGCCTGGCACGACAACAACAAGGTCAAGATCGACGCGACCTATCGCCAGGGCAAGCGCAACGGCGATTCAGTCTACTTTTACGGCACCGGTAAACGACATCTGTTGCTCACGTTCAGAGACGGTGTGCTGCACGGTCCGTTTCACGAGCGCCACAAAAACGGCAAGATTTCAAAGGCCGGTAAATTTTGCGAAGGATCCCCCTGTGGATCGTGGCGGGTATGTGATTTGAGTGGCAAATGCAAGCCCCTGACCGAAATCGACGAGGAACAACCCTTCAAACCCGATCAAGCCGACTTTTTGGGATTTTAGGGAAGCAGGTTGGTCAATCCGGCTGCCACTGCCTCGCGCCGGGCGCGTTCGAACGCCGGTCTCTCGAGGGGCCGACTGATGTCTGGAATGGCAAACGCTCGATCCGAGGGGTGGTATTGATCCATCAGATTCACAGCAGTGGATGGAGATATCGAGGCGATAAAGCGGGCGACCCGGGCCGTCTCGGCCAGATCATGGGGCATCACCAAGTGGCGGACGAGCAATCCACGCCAGGCGACACCCTGTTCGATTGCGAGCTCACCCACCTGGCGGTGCATCTCCGGTAGGGCGGTTCTGATCACGTCGGGGTAGTCAGCGGCGTTGAGCAATCGCTCGGCTGTGATCGGATCGAGCATTTTCACATCGGGCATGTAGATATCGACAATCCCGTCCAGTACCGTGAGCATGTCGATCCCGTCGTATCCCCCACTGTTCCAGACCAACGGTAGGGTCAACCCTCGATCCCGCGCCTCGATCAGGGCCAGCAAGATGTGTGGCACCACGTGGGTCGGGGTGACCAGATTGAGATTGTGACAGCCCATCTTTTCTATTTCGATAAAAATATCGGCCAGTTGGGAGCAGTCGACGGCGCGGCCCTCCCGATGACGACTTATCTCGCAGTTCTGGCAGAAGACACAGCCCAGGTTGCACCCGGCAAAGAATACCGTGCCCGAACCCCGCCGGCCGACCAGCGGTCGTTCTTCGCCGAAATGGGGTCCGTAGCTGGCAACCACGACCGAAGCGCCGATGCCGCAAAAGCCGGTTTCGCCGGCCAGGCGATCGACACCGCAGCCACGGGGACAGATCCGACAGTGGGTCAGCTGCCGGTGCAACGATTCGGCCCGTGTGACGAGGTCTTCTTTGCGGAGGCGGTGGTACGCCGGCTCGAACGCCGGTTGAATCACGGTTGGTTGCGTTGGTAGATCAGTCGCAAACCGATCAGGGTCAGATCCCCCACCACCGAACCGATTGTCCGGCACTCTGCGGCGATCGATTCCGCCAGACCGCCGGTGGCGATCACTTCGACCGGGTCCGTCATCTCAGCAGAGAGTCGGTCTACCAGACCGTCGACGAGGGAGGCATAGCCGAACAGGACGCCGGACTTCATGCTCTCTTCGGTATTGCGGCCGATCGCCTTGCGCGGCCGCTTGAGGTCGATGCGGGGGAGCTTTGCCGCTCGGGAAACCAGTGCGTTGAGGGCGATGTTGACGCCGGGGGCGATCGCGCCGCCCAGGTATTCGCCGTTTTGGGACAGACAATCAAAGGTGGTCGCCGTGCCGAAATCGACGACGATGCAGGCCGTACTCACCTGATCGAGGGCAGCGACCGCATTGACCACACGGTCGGCACCCATCTCCCGAGGATTCTCCAGGCGAATGGCCAGACCGGTTTTCACCCCCGGTCCGACGACGAGGGGATTGACGTGAAAATAGCGCTCGGTCGCCGTTTCCAGGTTGGCGATGGCTTGAGGAACCACGCTGGCGATGGCCATTGCATCGACCTGACTGAGCTCTTTTTGTGCCAGGTCGAACAGGCTCTTCAAGGTCAGCCCCCACTCATCGACCGTGCGATCCGTGTCGGTGCGCAGGCGCCAGCGCTCGATCAGCTCCGGACCGTCGAACAACCCGAGCACGGTTTGGGTATTCCCGATGTCAGCGACGCACAGCATCAGCGCTGATCCCTCGGCCGCTCAGGCTCGGGGCAATGGCGGTTGGTCGTGGACGGCATCGGCATCACAGCTACCGCTGGACCACATCCCGCTCGTACCAGGAGAGAAAATCGTTGAGATCTCGGCGCAGACGGGCGTCCACATCGAGGAAGGTCACATTGGCCCTGATCTCCGATGTGGGATTGAAGTGGTACATAAAATTTTGGCTGTTGATGAAAAACACGTAAATCATCTCACCGGGAACCATCGGATCTGCCGAGGGGACTCGCCCGCGCAGTACGTGTAGTCTCGATCCGCCCGCCGGCGGGGGGATGGCACCGATGCTCTGATGGTCCTGATCGGTGACGTATTCCACCCCGATCGGATGGCCGTTTACGCGGAGATCGCAATTGAATTGGGCGTTGTTGGCCAGTAGGACGTCGGCCTGAACCAAGTTGGAGAAACCCCGCTCTGCCAATACTTCCCTGATAATTTCAAGCGCTTCGGTTTCGCCCAATGGACGGGTTTCGATATGGGTCGCAGCCTTTTGTCCCCCCCCACAACCGGCGATGGTGAGCAGTACGAGTGAAAACGAGACCGCGAGTGATGCAACTCTCATCAGCATCTCTCCTTGTTTAGCAGTAAAGGTTTTGAGCATCAGTTGACCATAGGGTTGGTGAACGATTTTGTGAACTAAAAATTGAAAAAACTTATTTCGAGCCGAGTTGCCAGGCCCGTTCGAGTACTGCGTCTAGCGTCCAATCCACGGGAGGCGGTTCACCTTGGAACGTGGCCACTTCGTTGTCAGCGGCGATGGTGGGCTCGACGACTCGCAGCTCGGGCTTTTGCGGAGCAGCGGTCATGGCCGGTTCGGGCACTGGTGCGGGCTCTGGCTCCGGCTCTGGCTCTGGTTCCGGCTCTGGCTCCGGCTCTGGCTCCGGCTCTGGCTCCGGCTCTGGTTCTGGC
>JANQET010000351.1 GCA_028278265.1 Myxococcota bacterium | reverse complement strand
GGGATGGAGCGCCCGCGCCTGAGTCTCTCCCTGCGGGGTCAGGGGGGTGTCGTTCCAGCCCACCAGGTGTCCGTTGTCGTTTCCCACGGTGCGCCCGTGACGCACCAACCACAGTTCAAGGGTGTCCTTCGTCATTCCTGTCTGCTTCTCTGGTTGATCCGGGGAGGTCTCAAATCTTACCGGCGTCCCGCAACCGTTGCACCATACCGACTGCTGATTTGGCCCGATCCATGGTGTAAATATGAATGCCGGCGACGCCGTTGTCGAGCAACTCGATACACTGATTGGTGGCGAACTCGACGCCGAAATCGTTGAGCGCGTCTTTGTCGTCGGCGGGCAACGCGGCGAGTTGGTCCCGCAGCGAGTCGGGGATGGTCGCTCCACAGAGCTTGGCCAGATTGTTCATCATCTTCAAATTGTAAATCGGCATCACCCCGGCGATGATCGGTACGCTGATGCCGAGCGATCTCGCCTGTCCCACGAAGTCGAAGAAATGCCGGCTGTCATAGGTGTAGTTGGTGATCGCGAATTGGGCACCCAACTCGATCTTCTGCTTGAGGAACCCGAGGTCCTTCTCGAGGGAACCGGCGTCCACGTGACCCTCCGGATACCCGGCGACGCCGACGGTAAAGGGGTAGCGGGGACAGATGAACGACAGCAGGTCAGTGGCGTGGGCCAGGGCGTCGGGGTGGGGCACCACGTTTTCCTCGTCGCGAGGCCGATCCCCGCGGACGACGAGAAGGTTTTCCACCCCCAGCCCGCGGTAGTCGTCCAGCACTGAGGTGATTTCCTCAGGGCTCAGCCCGAACCCGGCGAAGTATGCCAACACTTCGAGATTACACTCGTTTTTGAGTTTTTTAACCAGTTCGTAGGAGCCCTCTCGAGTGGTACCGCCGGCACCGAAGGTGACCGAGACAAAATCCGGGTTGAGGGCGGTCAGCTTGGTGATCACCTTGCCCAGGCGTTTGGCCGCCTTGTCGGTGCGCGGGGGAAACAGCTCAAAGGAGAGGGTCGGTTGTCGGCGTTCCCGCCATCGTTCGGCCAAATTCATCTGCTGCCTCCTTGCCGTGGTTCAACCGTTCACATTCGGTTGCCGCTGACCCGTTTCGGGGCAATTTCGTCGACGCATCCTAGCATGCCATCATCCCTGCGGCATAATCAACAAGGGGTGCCCGTTTGCCCAAAAAAGGGAATCGCACCGCGATTTCTCTTGCTAAACCGGTTTGATACAGGCATTAAGGCGCCTCGATTGAGCGGTGCCTCAGGCACCGGCGTAAGCGGTGCCACAGGTACCGGTGGTGTCCTCCACGGACGCCCTTTGATGAGAATGAGATAGACATGGGAATTTTTAAATCGAGAAACATCGGTATCGTGGCCCACATCGACGCCGGCAAGACCACCGTCACCGAGCGCATGCTGTTCTTCACGGGCACCACCCGGAAAATCGGTGAGGTTCATGACGGCCAGGCCACGATGGATTTCATGAAACAGGAACAGCAGCGCGGCATCACCATCGCTTCGGCGGCGATTTCGTGCGGTTGGAAGGATCATACGATCAATATCATTGATACGCCCGGACACGTGGATTTCACGATTGAGGTCGAACGATCGATGCGCGTGCTCGACGGGATTGTCGCCGTGTTCTGTGCGGTGGGCGGGGTGGAGGCCCAGAGCGAAACGGTTTGGGCCCAGGCGGATCGATACCGGGTCCCGCGCATCGCCTTCATCAACAAGATGGACCGAGCCGGCGCGGATTTTCTGGACGTGGCCAATCAGCTCAATGATCGCCTACAGGCGGGCGCGGTGGTCTACCAGTTGCCGATCGGTGCGGAGGAGCAGTTTTCCGGTGTGATCGATCTGGTCACCGAGCAGGCCTACACCTTTGCCGAGGGCAAGCTCTCCATCGGTGCGATTCCCGAGGTCTATCGCGAAGAGGCGGACAAATGGCGCCAGAACCTGCTGGAATCCCTCGCCGAATTCGATGACGACCTGGCCGAGCTGTACCTCGACGAGAAGGAGATCCCGCTGGACCTGATTCAGCAGGTCACCCGCCGCTGTGTGGTCCGCTCCGTACTCACCCCTGTTTTCTGCGGCGCGGCGTACCAGAACATCGGCATCCGGCCGCTGCTCGACGCCATCGTGGCCTACATGCCCAGCCCGTTGAACAAGGGGCCGATCATTGGACAGGATCTGACCGATCCCGAGAAGAACCATCCCCGTCACCCCTCTGAGAACGATCCGTTTTGCGGGTTGGCCTTCAAAATCATTCATGATCCCTACGTGGGGCAGCAGACCTTTCTGCGCACCTACTCCGGGGTGCTCAAGGCCGGAGCCACGGTCTACAACGCGACCACCGGAAAAAAAGAGCGGATCAGCCGGCTGATGCGCATCCGCGCCAAGGATCGGGAGGAGATGAAGGAGGTCGGGCCGGGGGACATCGTCGCGCTCATCGGGGCCAAGAACACCCGCACCGGGCACACTTTGTGCGATGCCGACGCCCCCCTGTTGCTGGAGACCATTCGTATCCCTGAACCGGTGATCAGTGTTACGGTGGCGGCGGGCAGTCGCGCCGAAGAAGAGAAGCTGGGCAGTGCGCTGCGCAAACTGCGGTTGGAGGATCCGTCGTTTACCGTTCGCTCGGTGGAGCGCACCGGCGAGACCGTGGTCGCGGGAATGGGCGAGCTGCACCTGGACATCATCGTCGATCGCCTACAAACCGAATTCGGCGTTCAAGCCAACGTGGGTGAGCCATCGGTCGAATATCGCGAGACGATTACCGAACAATATCTCCAGGATCACAAGCTGGTCAAACAGTCCGGCGGCCACGGCCAGTACGCCCATACGGTGATGCGTATTGAACCGAATCCGGGTAAGGGATTTGAATTCGAGAATAAGATTGTCGGTGGGGTGATTCCGTCAGAATTCATTCCAGCGGTGCGCAAGGGAATCGAAGACGCCCTGTCCAAGGGGATCCTCGCCGACTACAGCGTCGTCGATGTGAAGGTGGTCCTGCTCGACGGAAGTCACCATACGGTGGACAGCTCGGAGCAGGCATTTCGGACCTGCGGGGCGATCTGCTTCAAGAACGCCTTCGTCAAGGCCGGTCCGCGATTTCTCGAGCCGATCATGTCTCTCGACATCGCCACACCGGACGAACACATCGGTGATATTGTCTCGGATTTGAATCGCCGGCGCGGCAAGGTGCACAGCATGCGGCGATATCGCAAGGGCTCCCAGAAAATCGTGGCCGAGGCGCCGTTGATGGAGCTGTTCGGCTATGCCACGGCGGTGCGCTCTCTCTCTTCGGGTCGGGCGAACTACTCGATGGAGATGAAGCGGTACAGCCAACTGCCCAATTCACTCCAGGACCAGGTGCTCAAGCAAGCGCAGGAGCGCATGGGCCGCAAATAGGGACCGTCCGGCCGGCGTTTAATCAGCCCCCAGCATTGCAATAGCCCCCGAAATTAATTAGGGTTCATCTCGAAAGTTGAGCATTGTAATGAATTCGGAAACTGTTCCCTTATCGAAACTGTTGGTCCGTGTGCGGAGCAAAGCCGTCGCGGCCCGTGTTATTCTGGATACCTTTCGCCTTGATCACCAGGAGGCCGTCCCGCAGCTGGCCACTGCTTGGCAGCTGCTGACCCAGACTGTCGCCGAGCTCCCCGAGTCCGCCCATGGTAAAGCACTCGAAGCCCTATCGAGCGGCGTGAGCGAGGGACACCGGCGTACCGAGGCCTTCCTCAAACAATACCTCGAGGGGGAGGCGGTCGCCCAATCCCGTAGCGAGCTCGTCGCCGAGTTGCGCCGGCTCGTCAAATCCCGGGAACAGGCCGAGCAGATGTTCCTGGAACACTGCGGCTCGACCAAGCGACAGCGCGCCGCGCAGCTCGGTCGGCTGCTGCCGATTATGGCGGCCGTGGTGCTGCTGGCGCTGATAGCTGCGGGAATCGGGATCGCCGCGTCGGTGCCGGATTTTGACGAGGGATTGGACGGCACCTACTTTGTAAAGCAAAACCATCAGGGGCACCGGTTCGAGCGAATCGATCACGGTATCGATTTTTCATGGGAATTGCACTCCCCCTTCAAGGGCATTCCCCGGGATCGTTTCTCAGCGCGCTGGGAGGGGTGTCTGCACGTCGAGGCGGACAATGTGATGACCCTGGTCGCCGGCGCCGACGATCGGGTGAGGGTGTCCCTCGATGGAGAGCGCGTCATCGACGATTGGACCAACCATCAATTCCGGTTCACCCGCGCCGACAAACCACTGACGGCCGGCGTCCATCGCATCACCGTTGACTACCAGGAGGACACGGGTACGGCCAGGATCTTCCTGGGGTGGTCCCGTGGCGGCGAGACAGCGGTGCCCATTCCGCCGGAACATCTCATTCCCAAAAAGGGCAACCGCCGGTTCAAATGTCCCCCGCCCAAGATGAAGTAGGGGGCACGATGAGTGGCATACGGGGTATCAAGGACGCTTTTTTCGGTCTGTTCATGGGGGAAGACGAACTGACGGCGCGCCAAGCACGCCGGGTGCTGCTGGTGATCTGTCTCCTGGCGGTGGCGACGCACCTACCCCTGCTCTGGGGCAAATTCATCAACTACGATGACGGACGCCAAATCTATCGCAATGCGGTGGTGACCAATCTCACCTTTGATCATCTCGTCGAGGTGACGTTTACCAATTTTCGGCGCGTCGCCTCCAGTCCGATGCACGCGGTCAACATGATCAATTGGGCGTTGAGCAACGGCCGGTACACCGGCTTTGCCGTCGTCAGTCTGGCCTGGTTCACAGTGATGGTCCTGGTGTTTTACCGCTTTGCCGGGGTGTTTCTCCCGGCCCGACGGTCCCAGTTGTTGGCCACGGCGCTGTTTGCCGTCCATTCAATCAACATCGACGTGGTGGGGTGGCAAAGCGCCCGGTGCCACCTGTTCGGCGCTACTTTCGTCATGGTGTCGATGATCTTCTGGCAGAAGTACCGGGACGAGATCTCCTCCGGGTTGCGGTGGGCCTGGTACCTGTTGGCCATCGCCTTCGCCGGAATCGCGATTTGGAACAAGAGTATCTTCATTGTCATCTGCGCCTTGTTGGTGCTCTACGATTTTTACCGCCGGCGACGGCTCGGGTTGTCATTTTTCGTGGACAAACTGCCCGTCTTTGCCGTGACGCTCTATGCGTTGAGCCAACCCCCCAATTTCAGCGGACTCGGTGGGTTCAGTGTGCCGGCGATGGGGCCGAGCCTCACCGTTACCCTGCTCAACGACGCCGGCTTGCTGATGGCCTATCTGCTGCGCCTCGTCATTCCCGGGCCGGTGGCCGTAACCAGCACGATTTATCCGGTCGCCGGTCTGTTCGACACCTCGCTTCAGGCCAGCATTCTCCCCATGCGCATGCCCCCCTTGTTCAATATAGCCGTCCTGTTGTTGTTGACCGGTGGGGCGTTGTGGCTGCTCTGGCGCAGGGGGATTCGGCATCCGTTTTTCGGCTTAGCCTCGATTTTCGTGGCGCTCGCGCCGGTGATGAATATTCCCCCCCGATGGGTTGAATTCGCCTACCGCTTCGACCTGGTGCCCTCGATTTTCGCCAGTATCGTATTGGTTGCACTGTTTGCCCTGTGGTGGCGCAACAGCCGAGCGCGGGGCCGGCGGATTGTCGGCGCAATCGTCGCGCTGTTGTTGATCGGACACACCACCTACACGGTGATCGGAGCGGTCAAATGGCGATCGTCGA
The DNA here is from genome assembly GCA_028278265.1 of Myxococcota bacterium. GTDB lineage: Bacteria > Myxococcota_A > Polyangia > JAAYKL01 > JAAYKL01 > JANQET01. The sequence continues at coordinate 715 of JANQET010000351.1, read as the reverse complement.
AGATCTATTGGGGGACCTGCGTCCAGGATTATCCCGACGCGATAGTCTGCTGGCAAAAGCTGGGCTACTACCACCGCTCTCGGGGAAAGCTGGACACCGCCGGTATGGCCTTTCGGCGGTACGACGATCTGCGCACCGAGCGGCGGGCCGAGTTGGCGTTTTCCAGCCGCTACAGCTCGACTTCCGGATTGACCCTGGCCACCCTGTACCGGCGCCTGAAGGATCGGGAACGGGAGTGCTTCTATACCAGGCGCGCAATGCTCAGGGACCGATTGAAACGGCCGGATCGAAAGCGGGTTCGCGCCACTGTGCGCGAATGCCAAAAAGAAGGTTATTGACTCATCAATCGAACAGATGGCTGAGCAGGTCGAACAGGTCGAATCCGCCCTTGGCGATGAACCCGCCCCGTTTGGTCAGTGTCGCCGCCGGCGTTACCGTCTGGTAAGCCAGTCGGCTCTTTTGGGATTTTAGCTCTTCGATTTCGCGGGTGGTCTGTTCGACCAAACCGCCGGTGGTCACCCATTTGGCGATCTTGGACAGTTCCCCATCGTCGAGCCAGTAACCGTGATGTTTGCAGTAGTCGATAATCACTCCGGATGAACGCCCGTAGTTGACCCGATTCATCAATGTCCCGCAGCGGGCGCATTTCAAGTAGGTCACCGGCTGCGCCATGAGCTGGGCCCGCTCGGCCCGGCCGGTTGTACCCCCCTTGCGG
>JANQET010000230.1 GCA_028278265.1 Myxococcota bacterium | reverse complement strand
CGGCGCCCAAATACCCCAAGTATTCAGGCTTCTCGCTCTTTGACATAATTACGCCTCTACTCTCAAAATTCGGCATTTATTTCTGCGCGAGTCCTTAATTGCTTTTGACGACCAGACGCGATACCCTTCGATTATCTCAGCGAAAGGGAAGCGGAAATGAGATCTCCTGTTCTGTATGTGTTCACTTGTCTGTCCATCTTGGCATTGACGTCGGGGTGCGTTACCGGACCCCGACCTGTCCCGGCTTGGGCGATGCACATCAAGCCTCCGGTGATCACCCCCGGCGCGAGTCTGGAGTCTTCGTCCCAAAAGATCGTCGAAGAGCTGAAGGACGAATTCATCGAGGCGAGTGATATGCCGCCCGAACAGCTAGCCCTGCTGGCGATCAAGGAGATCAAGGCGGGCCGAGGGTGGGATGCTGCGGTGCTGTTGGCCGGCGCCTCATATCGATATCATCAACAGGCCCTCTATGTTCTGTCCGTGGCGGACAATGTCCCCAAACACGTTGTGCTGAACAAAGAACAATACCACGGGCATGTCAAAAACGAGTTCAGGGTGTTCAACGAATTGGATTTCGACGATGAATTGGACTACTTGGCCGGTGTGCTGCAGCGGGACGAGAAACTGGTGGAGATGTACCAGAAGGCGTTTTGGGAACTGATGAACACCAAGGAGTCGGAGCGGGAGTCGCTGAGCCAGAATCTGTTCGCCGAGATCGAACAGTCCTACACCGCGCCTCCCGAGCGGCTTCACAACACCAAGGTGGCCGACGCCTTGCTGTCCCGGCTGAAGACCGACACCAAGTCCGAATACAGCTCGTTTTCGGCCAATTACTACCTCTCGACCACGCCGCTCGCCCAGTACATGGAGACCGGATTCGCCCACATGACCCGCCCATTTGTCGCGCCGCTGTGTAAAAAATTGAGCGCCCGATTGAACACCTACAGGGATCGGGTGGTCGAGGGATTGAAGTCTTCCAATCCAATGACCCGTTCCAACGCGGCGATTATTTTGGGGCTGCGGCCCAGTGATGATCATCTCGAACTGCTCGAGGCCGGCTATGCCGAAGAGAACGATGTCAACGTGCGTCTGTCCTATGAATTCGGCTTGGTCAAACACGGCCAAAAACAACACTTGGCTCGAATCACCAGCGCCATCGCCGGTTGCGACAGCGCCGAGGCCATCTGCAACCACGCCATCCAACTGACCCAGTGGCTGATGGACGATATGGACAGCCCCCTCGACCAGGACAGATTCGCCGACATCTTGAAAGATACGGGGAACACGTTTTTCTCCCGGTTTTTCACGCTGGTCATTCTAAGAGATATCGGGCAGCGCACCCCGTTGAACGATCACGCCTTGAATACTCTGCTGGACGTCACCATCGAAGAAAACGAGGACTACGATCTGACCGGTTGGGCCGCTTCGGCAGTGGCCTCTCTCGATCAGCTGACCGCAAAAAAGGTGTACATGCGCATCAAAAAGAGTACCCGTCATCGCGCGGCATTGCTCTATCGGTTGATTGAGATTTCCACCGACGAGACCTTTTTCTACTTCGAAAATGAGTTGAAGAATTTCAAACGGCGCACACCGACCGAACGACGAGCAGCTGCCATGGGGGTCGCCCGGTTGGAGGGGGAGCGGTCCAAGGCCTGGTTGATCAAATGTTACCGCATCCAACCGGACCTGCGATTTCTCTTGGCCCAACTGGTCGCTCAGCGGGAGGACATTCGCCACAACGTGCTCAGTGAGCTGGCCGCGCTGGACAAGGGATTGGGCTCACTGGTACTTAGGCTCAAGGTGAAGGATAAGGGCGCGCTCAACCACGCCCGGTTGTTGCTCAAACAGGGAGAACCCCACGAGCGGGCTCAGGCCGCCCACGTGGTGACCATTTTCAAACTCTACTCGCTCATCCCGGACCTGCAGCGGTTGGTCCGCTACGCCCATGCCGGCTACTATCCCGGGGATGCCTATATCCGCCACGCCGCACTGCGGGCGCTGATTCGGTTGGAATTCAGCCGAGCGGAAGATCTTTCAGGAGAAAAGTGGGACGGGTTCGAGCTGAACTCCACTGGCCCCAAGCGCTCCCGTTAGTAACACCTCCGCGGCCCTCAACCGAGGGCACCAATCCAGAAAATTAATTGGCGCGATTTATCAACTATTTGGCGCGATAGGTCAGCGACAAGGGTCGAGACGCTCCCCTACTGTTTTCGGGAATTCATCAAATTGGAAAATTTTCAATGGGCCGTGCACTTGCACGGCGACGATTTTACAACGGCGGGGAAAGAAAGGAGTGTCGTATGACAAATGGGAGACAAGGGAAAATTTGTGGATTGGTGTTGAGCTGCGGGTTGTTGTTGTCTGCTGCTTGCGCCGAACTCGACGAACCACCCCAGGAGGTGGAGAGGGTCGATCCGGTCGGGGTGGTCGCGACGCCGGAATTGGCCGCCACCTGTCCCGGTGTGATTGAGGATCCCGCGGGTATGGTGCGGGCCACTTGCACCGGCGGCAGTGACGACCCGACGATTCACCTGAGCTGGACCATTCCGTCCGGGGCCAACTCCAACGGACTGCAGAAGGGGGACGCCTATCCCGCGGACAGCTCCAGGTATTGGGAGTTTGTTCCGGGCATCGACATGTCGACCACCACATACACGGACGAGGGGGTGCTGACACCGTTCGTTGAGGGCAATCTCTACCGCTATCGGATCAAGCACGCTCCGAATTGGGCCTCCAATACCATTCAGGTACCGATTTCCTCCTGCTTCTGCGGTTGTCCCGGGGTGGTCGAGGATCCCACCGGCGCGGTGAGCGCTACCTGCACCGGCGGAACCACCTATCCGAGGGTGGAGTTGAATTGGGATATTCCTGCGGAGGCCAATTCGAATGGGCTGCAAAAGGGGGATGCTTATCCGGCGGACGGCGGCCGCTTTTGGGAGTTTGTCCCCGGGGTGACCATGTCCACCACCTCGTACACGGATACCGGAGTACTGACCCCGTTCCAGCACGGCACCACCTACAGCTATCGCGTCAAGCACGCCCCCAGCTGGGCCTCGAACACGGTGAAGGTGCCGATTACCCAATGCAACTGCGGCTGCGAGGGGGTGGTGGAGGATCCCACGGGCGCGGTACGGGCCACCTGTACCGGGGGTATTTACAACCCAAGGGTTCGTCTCACCTGGGAGATCCCCTATGGGGCCGACTCGAACGGACTGCAAAAGGGAGATGCCTATCCGGCGGACGTCAACCGGTTTTGGGAGTTCGTGCCGGGCATCGGTCCTCAGACCGCCTGGTACGACGATACGGGGGTGCTCACCCCCTTCGTGCCCTGGACCGTCTACAGCTATCGCATCAAGCACGCCCCCAATTGGGCCTCGAACACGGTGAAGGTACCGATCACCCCCTGTTTCTGCGGCGACTCGTCCCACAACGTGGCCCGCAACGGCACGGCGAGTCAGAGCTCCACCTACAACGGATCCTCCCCGGCATGGAAAGCGATCGACGGGGACACCAACGGCAGGTGGCCCACCGCCTGCACCGGCAAAGACAATCGACCCTGGTGGCGGGTCGATCTGGGCAGCGTCAAAATGGTCCACTCGGTCAACCTGTGGAACCGCACGGATTGCTGCGGCAATCGGCTCAAAAACTACAAAGTCCAGCTCGATCCGGATGACTGTCGGTTCGACAACAAGGTGACCGTGGCCAATATCAGCAACCAAATCGCCGGCTCGCCGACGACCCATAATTTCGCCACCCAACCGGCCCGCTGTGTGCGGGTGAAGCTCAAAGAGAGCAACTATCTGCAGTTGGCCGAAGTGGAGGTGATGGGGTATTAATTGGAACGAGGCCCCTGCGAGCTATGCCGTCGAGGCTGAGGCGGGTACTCGAAAAAAGCGCCGTACAATCTGTTTGGCGATGCCCTCCACCACCGATCGGCGCTGGATCTTCTCCTCCTCATCGCTGCTTGGGGCGAGCCGCACCATACTGTCCCCGAATCGCAGCTCAACCGGTTCCGGTCCGTCGATGAGCTGCCCCTGCGGATCGTAAAATGATACACATAAATCTCCGGCACACCCGGGAGAGTCGGCGTCTGCTTCATCGCGACTGTTCATCTGCAGCTGATAGGCCCCGGATGGGTCGTTGACCACGCGAATGCCGACCCTCGCCAACCGCCGCTTGACTGCGGTGTGCAGCTCTACTGAGAGGTCGCCAAACGTCCGGGGCTGAATGTGGAACCGGGAGACGTAGACAGGACCAGGGGTTGAATAGCGGGGCTGAGGGGTACTCAGACAGCCGAACAACAGCCCCGACGAAAGCCCTGCGATCACTACAGCCAACAACCGCCGAATTCGAATAGCGTATTCTATTCCGTTCATTCTTTGCATTTTAGACGCCCTAATTGATGACCGGCCACCATTGAATTCTCGGTTGAATTCAACACGCAGCGAAAAATGATATCGCACGATCCATGCCAAGAATGACCCGCCAGGAATAAAGATGTAAACCGAATAGTATCGAAAAGTTATCAGACGCCGATAACTTCAGTCGACATCTGTCAAAGGAGGGGTATTCCAAAATGAACAAGCCGTTCCATTCCAAAATGGAATTCGGACGCCGGCTGCATTTGAACGGCGAATCAATCGAATGTGACTGCACCAGGCCGTTCCATGCGCGAAAGAATCTATTGAGGATCCGGTAGGGGATACGACTGTTCAGCCTGATTGACAAAGGCGTCCAATAGATTTTTCATTGATTTTGCCTTTGTTTTTTGGGTGCGTAGCAGGTTTTCCTTTTCTCCGGGGTCGGTGCGCAGGTTGAACAGTTGGAGGGTCTTTCGTTCACGGTCGTGGATGAGTTTCCAATCACCGTGTACCACCCCCTTCATGTCGCGATTTTTCTGTCCCCATTTGCCCCGCCAACGGTGGAGCTCCAGGAACACGGGCCTGTTCGAAGGAAAGCGGTCTTCGACTATCAGGGGCAACAGGTTCACCCCGTCGAGGCCGCTCATCTCCCCATTGGTCAAGGCGAGCAGGGTCGCGGTGACGTCGATCAGCGACACGGGATGGGGCGATTCTTTGGCGCGCATCTGAGGGATGCGAATCAAGATGGGAATGCGCACCTGTTCCTCGTAGAGGGATGACGCGTGGGACCGCTGTCGATGCTCGCCGAACCCCTCCCCATGGTCCGCGGTGAGGACGATGACGGTTTTGTTGTAGAGGCCCCGCGATTTCAGACCATCGATGAGCAGTCCCACCCCTTTGTCCACCTCTTCAACCAATGTCCGGTATTTGTGTTTCACTTTGGACTCGTGGGGGTCGAACAGGTGGGTCCAGTGGAACCAGGGCTGTCCCTTGGGAGCCTGGTCGATGTTGGCCAGGGTCGTTTTTGCCAGTCGGGTGGATGTGGGTGTCGGCCAGATTTGACCGGCTAGATCCGGGAATGAATTGAACCCCCGTTCAAAACCCAATCCCGGCCTGAAATTCAGTCCCCGGCCGACATAGGGGAGTGCAATGGTGTATCGCCCTGTCCTTTGTAGCCGCTCGGCCAACGTTCCCTCTTGGGGCATGGTGGGGTTGGTTTGATGAAAGAACCGACCGAGCTCGGCTATCTTTTCCAAACTCAATGTGTCCCGTCGAATGAATGTGCGATCTTCGGTCTTTCCGGCAGTGGCCACGATCAGGTGCCAATCGAGATGAGCGGAATACCGGCCGGTCAAGAGGGAGCTCATGCTCATGATGGTGCGCGTGGCCGGGGCCCTGGCGTTGGTGAATTTGACCGATTCTCTGGCCAGGGCGGTCATCCGGGGAAGACGTGACGCGTGTTTTTGATCCAGCTCGTCCGCACGCATGCCATCGGCCACAATCAGGAGGATGTTGAGCTCTTTGTCGTTTCCGCGATAATCGTGGTAGCGATCGAAATCCAACGCGGGATGTTCTTTGGTGGCGCTGCTGCTCGGCTTCGATTCCTCGTCGCTGACCAGCGCATCCCGCAGCCGGAGCAGGTGGGTTCCGATTGCTGTTGAAACCACTTCCGCGCGAACCGAGAACCGCTCCTCCTCGTCGATTGTGCTGAAAAATACCCCCATTGATGCCAGCATCACCAAGAGCAACAATGTTCCAATCCAGCCGCCGGTCCGGCGAACGGGGAGCACCGTGCTAATCGCACTGTCCAGGCAAAGCACCCCCACAACGGCCAACCAGCGATGCACCCCATCGTAGAGATCGGGCAATGCCCGTCGATCAGCCTCGATCAGTGCCAGGCCCGCAATGGCACCCAGCGCACACCACGCCAGGCGTGTCCTTTGTTTGGAGAACGGGGCCGAAATTTCGGTTTGAACCGCGCGGGTGCGGTACCAAATTCGAAGTGAGAGAAGGGGAAATGCAGCGATTGAGGCCAGATAGGTGATGGCGAACAGCAGATGGTGCAGGTAGAGTCGACCCTGGCGAACCGCGAGAAAGGTGCCCTCTTCGTAATGCAGTAGGAACATCAGGAGACTCAATTGCAGGCTCGCAATTAACGAACTTGCACGGTACCGTGGATCAGCGGGAATGGCCAGGAGATGGGACCACTTGAGATGTGCAAACACCGCGAAACACCCGAAGACGAGATAGGCGGGAATCGCCCAGGGATACTGGTCGAACGCCTCACCCTTCAGGGTGACGAGTGCCCCGATGGGTGGGCTGACACAGAGGATCGTCAGTGCAAGCCGATGGAGGATGGTGCTCAATTGCCGAGAGGCAGGGAGGAGCGTCGCTACCCCGTCGAAAACCCAAACGGGCAAGAAACAAAAAGTGACGCCACCCAACAAAAAGGCACCGACAAAAAGACCGGACTGCAGCGCGTCGCGGCCCACGAGCCACAAAGCAGCAACAGCTGAAGCGCCAAAGAAACCCAGCGCTGATGGGGAAAATCTGCGAATCATCCAATCCTTCTCAAGAAATACCCGATCAACGGTCTTCAAAAATACGGCGTGAGCGTACATCAGGACAGTGGAATGCACCAGGGCTGTCGGTTGTATGATGATCCGATTTGATGATTCGATTTAGCGAGTTAAAACCACTGCCATCCCAAGGCGAGGGTGAAACTCAGTAGGTGGTCGTCCTTGGGCGGCAGCCCGGGGATCCAGGGGGGCGACCAATTCATCCCCGCGTGCAACAGAATCCGCGACAACAGCACTGCCGTGAGAACCGGCTGCCCCACCGGTGCCGAACACTTCAGCGTATTTTCGTCGAGATTGCAGGTTTTTTCGGTAAAGCCGCCGGCGGTGCTCAACTGGTAGCCCACCCGCAGTCCCAGCCGCAGCTGAAAGACCGCCGTGCCCAGCAGCTCGAACTCCGGGCCGAGGGCCGGGGTGAAGGTCACGACCGGTTGGCGCCACCCCAAGGTGTACAGGCCGTTGATGGACAGGGCGGTGTTCAAGCGGAAGCTGTTGTGAAAACCCAACCCGGTGCTCAGTCCCACCTCCCAGGCATTGCCGACCGCTCCGTAGAGAATCGTGCGCGGTGCGGCGTAATCGAAAAAATTGAGCGCGGGTCCAGCCATCGTGCCCACCACCAGCTCCTCTTTCCAGGCCAGTTTGTCGGTAAACGACGCCACTCGGTGGCCCAGCTCCCGTCGGATTCGTCCCTTGGCCTCATCCGCCTCGTGAGGCGGCAGATCCAAATTGCGAAACTCAAAGTGGTGCTCTCCCAGATAGGCCAAAAAGTAGTTCAGGTCATCATCGGCCACTTTGCCGGTGATCACGCGCTCTCGTCTGGCGATCGCCGCCCTGAGCAGAATGTAAAAGTTGTTCATCTCAGGTTTGGCGCAGGCCGGGGGCCGCTCGGGATATCCGGCAAATACGTCGTTCATGCAGTCCAAATACGCTTTTCCGGTGCCGCTGAACTTGGGGATGGCAATGGGGGATGCCGTTGCCACTGACTCTTGGAACTGCCGGAACTGCCGGATGCCGTCGTAGAGACCTAGGTAGAAATCGAACTGCCTGAGGTCCGCCTCGAAGAAGCCGAAGAACGCCCCCATCGGCGCACACGCGCTGGGATAGCTCCGCTCGGTGACCTGTAATCTGGTCAGCACGTCCGGGTGGTCGGTCGTCAAGTGGAGCAGCTCGGCGGACTGGGAAAAATCGATCAGTCCCACCTCCAGATCGAGCAGGTAGGCAAAGAAACTATAGGGGTCCGAAGACGGGCCGGGCGGGGAGGTGCGCTGCGGAGTCTGGTACCCCGCGCGGGTCGGTTCGATGTAGATGAATCGGGTGCGTTTGTTCCGGCCGGTCAAGGTGTAAGCGAGATCGAGGGGGGAATTGTCGAATACGCCGCCGTCCATCATCTCGGGGGATTCGTCGGGAACGGTGCAGGGGAGGGCGGTGGTTTTTCCCGCCGGGGTGAGCCCCTGGTGCAGACAGATGGGCAGCCGTTGCGGGGGGAAGGCGATCGGAAAGGCGCTCGAGGCGAAGAGCAATCCCATCAGGGTATCGTACTGGGCGTCCGGTGTGGTGCGCCCTTCGGCGTCGAACGGTAACAGGGCTTGGGGCGGCGCTCCGGGCAGGGTGATGGGATGGTTCTCCAGTCGCAGGGCCCCTGCTGGTGTCGTGGCCCTGATGGCGAACCGCTCCTCCTGTCGATCGATGCCGAGCCCGGGAACGGGCTCCGTTTTCTTGGGTTTGAGCCGGGTCGTCGTGGCCCCGAGCAACAGCTCGAGCGGCTGGTCGATGCGGGGGAGCCAGTTCTCCTTAATCTGGTTGGCCAGCACGCGCAGGGAGTGCCCCGAGGAGAGCGATCCCGGGGGCGCCCGGTCCGTGTCCAGCAGCTGTTGGTAGCTCAGCAGCTCGCTGGTCCACGCTTCGTAAAACGCACTGAGACTGGGATCGGGCTGCCGCCCTGTGCCCATTGTGATTGCGGTCAAGACAGTATTGATAGTTCCAGCCGATGCGCCGGTAATGGCCTTCAGTTCCAGCGTTTGGGAATTGACCTTGAGCAGTTC
>JANQET010000150.1 GCA_028278265.1 Myxococcota bacterium | reverse complement strand
TGCAATCCACCGCAGTGATTGCCGTGGCCACCGTCTCGCTGGCCAAACAGGCGGCATTGATCCTCAAGCGCGCTGAATTCGACATCCAGCCCGTTGAGGTGGATCCGACTGTGGTCAAAAAAATTCGGGACATCTCGCCGGATCTGGTGATTATCGATGAGGAAGACCAACCCCCCGGCGGCAAAGCGCTGATCGATGCCCTGGGTCGCGATTCACTAACCGACTACATTCCGGTGCTGAAGCTGACCGCCTCATCCGAGAAGGCGCGCCGGGGGTCGGTGGCCAAGCCGATCGTCTCCGGCCAATTGGTCAAGGAGGCCCGCCGGGTGATCGGCCCAGAATCCCAATCGTTCAGCGTCGCGGGAACGCTGAAAAACACCAATCTCACCGAGCTGCTCGAATATGTTCAACGGGAGCTGGAGTCCGGGGTGATCGAAGCCTCCTTGGGACCCCACACGTCGATGCGTTTTGCCGTGGCCGAAGAGGCTCCGCTGATCGCTGCGACCTGGGATCTGATCGCCTGTTTGCGCCGATCAGCGGCCACCGGTTCAAAGGGCAAAATTCGCTTCGTGCCCACCTCCCATGGCCGGGTGGGCATGATGGCCCTGGCCGAGGCCGAAGAGGTGCTCGATCCGGCGAGTTACGATTCCATCGACGAAGCGAACCTCAATCGATTGGCTGGATTGAAAGTTGTCGTGGCCGATGACGACGTGGAGATCCGCGAGGCGTTCAAGAAAACCCTGGCCGAGGCCGGGATGACAGTGCGGGTGGCAAAAAACGGGATCGAGGCGCTGAAGCTGGTGCGGGAAGAGCCGCCGGATCTACTGATCACCGATATTTTGATGCCCCAAATGGACGGCTGGGAGTTGGCCAACTGCCTCAAGCACGATTTTGCTTTGAAACGGTTGCCGATTATCGTGCTCTCCTGGAAACACGATTTTCTCCAGCGGATTCGCGAGCTGAAAATGGTCGCCGATGACTTCATGCTCAAGGAGATCGATCGGCAACAAATCCTCCGGCGGATCGCCCGGGTGCTCAAGCCCCGGTTTGCCCTGGCACAACAGCTGGAGGCCGGTGCAGATGTTTCCGGCAGAGCCGAGCGGCTCGGCATTCTGACCATTCTCTACGAGGCGATGCGGCTGCGCCCGGATTGCCGGGTCACGTTTCGCGAAAACTGGAACTATTTCGAAGTGGATGTTGCCCAAGGGGAGCTCACTTCGGTGACCCGCACCGGCTCGGACGGGTCGTACCACTCGGGTATGCCCGCACTGGAAATTCTGTTGGGGGTGAGTGGTGGCCGCTTTTCAATCGTCAACCCGATCGATAATCCGAAACAGATGTTCAAACAGGGCACCCAAAACGCCGTGCAAAAGGCCACCGAACGGCTAAACGAGCTGGTGGCCCATGTGATCAACGGCGCCCTGATGCACATCGAGCGCATCGAGCTCGATCCGGAGTTGATGCAAGTCTACGCGCAAATCGTTCCACCCAAGTTGAAGCAGCTGCTCGAACAACTGCAAAAAGGCATTTCGCCGCGAAAAATCATCCTCAGCTCGGCGGTCTCCCCGGATGTGCTCGAGGTGTTGTTGTTGGATTTGATCCACCGAGGCACGGTGCAAAACATCACCTCCACACCTTCGTTCACCCCTCAAGCGGATTGGCTGGATAGCTGGCAGAGCCCCGAAGAAGAAAACGCCCCAGGGCCGCCGGCGGTGCCGTTCGCCCAGGTCGCGGCTGCACCTCAGGTACCTCAGGTACCCCAGATACCTCAAACTCCCGAGGTTCCCCCAGTGCGACAGACGCCTGGGGTGCCACCGGTTCAGGACCCGCCACAGCCACCGGTTGTCGAAGGGCCGCCCAGCGATCCCCCTGAACCCCAGTTGCCCAGCGAGCCGCCACGCAACACCATTCCGCTCACCATCGAGGATATCAGCGAAATCGGTGCGCAGCCCGTGCAGCCGCGGCCGACCCATGGGGTGGCGTTACCGCTGGTTCCCCAGCCCAAACCGCCGGCCAGTCGGGCTTGGCGTTTGTTTGCCCTGCTGCTGATCATCGGATTGGGCGTTTCCCTCTACTTCAACTATCAAAATTGGTTCCCTGGAACCGATTCCATCGATACCTTGAAATCGGCCCTGAACATGGAGCAGACCTCTCCCGGTGCGGTCGAGCCCAGCGAGCCCCCGGCAGAACCGGTCGAACAGCCTACTGCTCCGGCTGAATCGCCTGCAGCGGAGCCCAGCGAGCCCGTTGTGGCTGATCCTCCGGTTGAGGAACCGGTCGCCACCGAGGCGACGGAGGAACCGGGTCAACCCACCCCCGAGAAGACCAGGCGGGAATCCGAGCCCAAGCGGCGCCGGCGCGCCACCGAGCCCAAGCGAAAGGTACCCCAGTTCATCCCCAAGCGGACGCCGCGTAACGATCCGCCCCCCAAAAAACCCGATCCCCCCGAGAAGCGCAAACCGGCCAAGAAAGCCGAACCCAAGGGGGCGACCGGAACGCTGTTCGTCACCGTTCCCCCCGGGGTGGCTGGCCCTATCCGCATTTCGGTGGATGGCAAGTTACGCGGTCGGGCTCCGATCCAAATTCGTCTCCCCCCGGGGCTCCACGAAGTGGTGTTCAACCATGGGGGCAAGCGCACCATGCGCATGGTTACGATCAAGGCCGGAGGCATCAAATCGATCGCTGCAAAGGTTAGCCAATGAAAGAACTCATCGAACAAGCCAAACAGGCCGTCGCGACCGCGCAAAAGATCGTCGTCTTCACCGGTGCCGGCATCTCGGCCGAGAGTGGCATCCCCACTTTCCGCGGACACGGAGGGTTGTGGAAAGAGTACGATCCCAACATTTATGCGGACATCAACTACTTTCGCCAGGATCCGACTTACTATTGGTCGTTCTTTCGCGATGTGCGCGTCCAGGGGTTGGTCAACTCCAAACCCAACGCCGCGCACAAATCGATTGCCGAGCTCGAGCGGCGGGGGAAACTCATCACGGTGATCACCCAAAATATCGACGGGCTCCACCAGTCTGCCGGCAGCAAAGATGTGATCGAGCTCCACGGCAACACCAAGCTCATCGGTTGCCAGGAGTGCGAAGCAGACTACATCTTCGAAGACATTCGCCAACAGATCGAGGAACAGATGCCCCCCCGCTGCGAAAAGTGCAACGGGGTGCTCAAGCCGCGGGTCGTCTTCTTTGGCGAAGCGCTCCCGGACGGGGCGATGGAGGCGGCCGCACAGCACACTGCCGAATGCGATCTCTTCATCGTCGTCGGCTCGACCCTGGCGGTCTACCCCGCAGCCTCACTGCCCCTGGTGGCCAAGCGCAACCAGACGGCGCTGATCATCATCAACCTGGGAGAAACGGCGATGGACGAGATCGCCGATATTCGCATCGATGCCAAGGCCGGCGAGGTGCTCTCTGAAATCGTCGGTCTGAAACAACAGTGATCCCCACCCGCAGCACGCCGTTGGGAACCAGCGAAAGTTCGTGATTCACGTGTCGAAACTCAAAAAAGAATACATCACCGCCTGCGTGGTCGGTCTGTTCACCGCCCTGCTGGGCCTGTTGACCCCCAGCGCCTATGGTCAACCGATCAACACCCGATTGTTCGTCTTCCTGGTCGTCGTCATCGGCTTGATCGCGCTGAAGATGTTCTTTTCGCTACGCCGCGCCGAGCCCGATCCCGACGCCCCTCCCCCGGACACCTCCCGCATGCGACGGATGGTCTTTCTGTGGTATGGGCTCTGCGTGGTCCTGGCCCTCCCCACCCTTTACCGCCTGAGCCGTCGCATTGTCGCCGAGCAGACCGGAGCGATCACCCCGCTGGGTTGGATGATCGGCGTCGGGTGTGCCGCGGTTTTGATCTTTGCCCTGTGGAGAGTGGTTGATTTTTTCATGCTCAACGCCCAAAAGAAGACGAGTGACACTTAACTTGCGAGGAGTTTACCGATGAAACACAGCCTGACCCCTGATGAACTAGCCCAACTGGTCACCCAGGTGTTCTCTCCGACCGAGCGGGATCACCGCCTCGCCATCCTGGTCGACTTGCCCGATGCGCAGGTCCCGGACAACCCCGACTGGAAGGCGCGCCGGGAAATCGCCACCGATTGGGCTGCCAAACTCGCCCCGCTGGCCGGCGAGATGGGCCTGGATGCGGTGCGCCTGGTGGCCTATCGCAACGCCCACGCCAACAACGCCGACCTGCCCGCCACCGGGACCTATTGCGAGCCGGACGCCCTACCCCCGACCGCTGAAGCACTCAATGGCGACACCGAGCCGTTTGACACCATTTTTCAAGTCCATCAGTTGTTCATCGCGTTGACCGAATTTTCGGCCACCGCGCCGCTGAAGATGGCCGCCCCCTACCACGGTTTTCGCGCTGCCACGATGCCCGGATTCGCCCGCTCGATGCTTCCGTCACTCAAACTGGACTACACCAAGATCGGCCAGCGGGTGGATCGGCTCAAGGGGATCCTCGACCAGGCCCAGCGCTGTGACTTGGAATTCGTCGCCGAAGGGACCGCCCATCGATTGACTCTGGATCTGCGTCACCGCACGGCCCACGCCTCAGGGGGACGTTTCCCCGACCGCGGCATCGCCGGCAACCTGCCGTCCGGGGAGTCCTATATCGTGCCCTACGAGGGAGAAAATCAAGGGGATCCAACCCAATCCGCCGGGGTTCTGCCGGTGCAGTTCGGCGAGGACGTCGTGCTCTACAAAATTGACGACAATCGGGCCCACACCATCCTCTCGGACAACCCCGCATCCGAGCTGGAACGAAAAAAACTGACCGCAGAACCGGCCTACGGCAACATCGCCGAGTTGGGGCTGGGGGTATTGGGTGATTTCGGCCTGGAACCGACCGGTGAGATCCTCTTGGACGAGAAGTTGGGCCTGCACATCGCCTTTGGCCGATCCGAGCACTTCGGCGGCCAGACCGGTCCGGACGCTTTTTCGTCATCCGACAAAGTGGTCCACATCGACTACGTGTACCTACCGAGCCTGCAGCCCAAAATCGTCGTCAAACAGGCCACTCTCACCATGGGCGACGGTACGATCCAACTGCTGATGAAAGACGGTCAATACCAGATCGATTTCGAGTAGTAGAGGACCGGCTCGTTAGACGAATCCAACGGTGCGCCGATCACTGCTGACCCAGCAGCTTCGAGACGATGGGGTAGTGGTTGTCGCTGAGGGCGGCGGCACGGACACAGCGGATCAGTCCCTGTCTGTCGGCGAAAATATGCAGGGGAAGACCGGCCCCCTGATCGAGCCCCAACCGAGCCATCCAAGGGGCGAGTGCCTCCGGGTCCTTCAGCCGCAACGTCTTGTTCAGCAAAGGGTGGGCAGCGAGAAAGGTGCCGAGGGCTGTTCGGTCCTCATCTGCTGAAAGAAACACTTGATCGATCGCCCTGCCCTCTTGCCTCATCCGCTCGGCCCACTCGATGATCAGGGGCAGCTCGGCGATACAGGGTTTGCACCAGGTGGCCCACACATTGATCCATGTCACCCGCCCCTGGGGGAGCGCATAGGGCGTATCGAGCCGGGGCAGGGTCAGCTTTGGGCCGGATCCCCCTTCAACATCACAAAACTCGGCCGCGGATTCGACCCGGCTCTCTCTGGCAGCCACAGCCACCACCCGTCCGGGGGGCTGTTGGGTCGCTCCTGTTTCGTCACCGCAGCACAGGGCGAGACACCCGGCGAGGGTGAGCGCAACTCCTACAATCGACAATCGATCCATGTGATGAACGCGCTTCTGTTGAGATCCTCCGGGGTGCACGCTTGCGCTGCGCCGCTCCGCTGCCATTTGCAAAAACCGGGATCCAGCTGAGCATACTCCTCGCCCAACCACAACAACCCCACCTGGCTCTCCAAATCCGGATCTTTGAATGTCTGTTTGAGGTGGGCCAGTACGTTCTCGGCCCGGTTCCTCGACAATTCCCGATTGCGGGTGACAGATCCCTCAGGAGAGGCGCGCGAGACCACAAAGAAGTAGCTGGCCCCTTTCCGCTCGGCAAAGACTTTTTCGATCATTTGCCGATCAGCCGGATCGATTTCGTGTGTCCCCTGGTCGAACTGTACGATACCCCCACGGCTGACCATGGGCACGAACAACGCGTTGAAATCCGCGCCGCTCATCGTCGCCACGTTTTTGGCCTCCATGGGTTGACACCCCCTGCCGGAGCGACCGCCGATCAGACCGCAGCTCTGCAGGACCCGTCTGAGAATCTTTTTCAGGTCAGGCGTGCAGTAGGCTTCGTTGGCCTGGGCAGCCACCGCTACTTGTGCAGAATCCCTGTCGCGACTCTGTTCGGCGAGCAGCAGCCGGCCTTGGGCGGCCTCAATCCAGATCACCCCGAGCACCGCCGGCAAAAGCAGCAACACGACGGCCACTCCGCTCATTACCAGTCGATTCATGGGGCCTCCTCCTGTTTCGTCGGGGCGACCGGGGAGGCGTGCTCCGGGAGAGCCGGTTGAGGCGGATCAATCCTGTCCGGCAGGCGTCGTGAGGGGGGCATCCCTGGCTCGAGCGGTTCAGCCGGGGTGTCCGGTTCCCTCTCTTGCTCCGCAGTGTCCGGTGTCGTCTCGGCCATTTCTCGCAGACGCTGCTTGACCCGTTTCAGTTTTTCGTCGAGCGCCTTTTCCTCCTCGTCATCGGCTTGTACAGGGGATGCATCGCCGGCGATTGGACTGACCGGTTTGGTCCGCTCGACCGTCGCCGGCTTTGGTTTCGACGGGCGAACCGGCACCAGTGGCGGCTTCCCTGTCCCCTGATCATCTATCCGGGGGGCATTTTCAGCAGGTGCGACCCGAGCCCGTGCGATCAACCTGGAGAGGGCGAAATCGAGTCCCAGATCGGTATCTTCGTCACACAATCTCAAACCGCGCACATAGAGTTGGGGGGTGAGCACCTGCAGCTGATTTTTTACGGCCCAGCGGAGGGCCAGGTTGAGCTCGGCTCTGACAGCGGTGCTGCCGATACAGTTGTTGAGAAACGGAAATTTGGTGATCGCCATTTCCCTGGCCGCGGCCGGATCGCGCTTGGACTGTTGGAGGATGGCGTGTTGGTGCTCGAGCGCCCAATCGAGCACTTCACCCGCTCGACCGTCAGCGCAGAGCACCGCTTCGCTCACCGCGCAGGCCCCCGGATGAATCGCCTCGTCCACCATCCAATTGCAGGTGTTGTCCAGGGGAAACAGGAGCACCTTCCGGCTGAGTGCCGCTGTGTCGCCCATGGCGGCGATTCGTTTTTGCAGCAGTCCGCAGGCGTTGCACAGGGGGTCGAGTATTTCGATCATCTCGACGTCGCTCTCCTGGGGCCCGTAGGGCACCAAGACACCGGAGGTATCCCGCGAGGATTTGAGGGTGCCGCAGTTGCCCACATAATGGGAATAGTCCGGGGCCAGTGCGGCGTACGCGCCCACCGGTAGGGCCACGAACAGAATACCGAGCCCAAACGCGCCGGTGAGATGAAGCCAGGATATCGTTCCATCGGCGGCGTCGGGATTGGCAGCGGACGGCTCACCTCGTCGCACCACGTAGA
>JANQET010000129.1 GCA_028278265.1 Myxococcota bacterium | reverse complement strand
GACAACGACGGAAATACACTCGTGGTGTGGTACCAGAGTGATGGCAGCGACAATCAAATATTCATGAGCGAATACCGCTAGCCGCCCCCGGATCCTGGGACGGTGACCTCGACAACATTCCAGTTGGCCTCAAAATAAGGGAAAGGGGTTAAACCATCGTAAAGGCCCGAATCAGAACCGGTGTTGTTGTCGCTGCTGCGGCGATCGCCGTCGTCCTTCGCGGAGCCTCGGCCCTGGCCGGGCTGGAAATCGGCGAGCCGATGATGCGCTATTTTGAACCCCGGGAGTACGGCGGACACCTGCAAGTGTGGGCTATTGTCCAGGATTCCCGCGGGCTGATGTACTTCGGTACGACGTACGATCTGGTCGAGTTCGACGGCACCAATTGGCGACGACTCGACTTTCCCAAGGGCAAAACGGCCCGCTCCCTCTGCCGGGCCACCGATGGCACGATCTACGTCGGCGGCACCGGCGAAATCGGCCGTCTGGCTGCGGATTCAGCCGGTCAGGTGCACTACGTCTCGCTCAACCCACACCTTCCCCAGGACCACAAGTCATTCAACGATGTGCTGTACATTCTCGACACGACCCATGGGGTGTACTTCATGGCGGCCCAACAGACCTTTCGCTGGCACAATCAACAGATCTCAGTGCTGCCCATCGGCGCCCACCGCCCTGCCGTGCTGAATGACGTGATCTATATCGACGGCGACGAAAGCATCGCCACGATCAAAGACGGCGTTCTCTCCACCCTGACCGATCTCGACGTTTCCGAGGAAGCGTACGGCAGTGTGAGGCTGTTTCCATCGTTCGACCCGAACCGACTGTTCCTCTGGTCGTCAAAAAAGGGACTCCACTTCCTGTCGCGACAACGCCTTGCAGAGAACAGCTGGAAAACAGTACTGGAGGAGTTCCCCAATCAAGCCAGCGACTATCTGCGCCGTTTTCGGGTATTCACCGCCACCTTGCTGGCACCGGATCAGATCGCCTTCGGGACACTCAAAGGCGGCGTCGTGATCATTAATACCAAGGGTGAGCTCATTCAGATCGTCAACGAAAACCGCGGATTGGCCAGTAATACGGTGTTCTTCATTCAAGCCGACCGGTTCAACAACCTCTGGGCCGGACTACAAGGGGGGATCGCCCACATCGTCGCCAGCTCTCCCCTCTCCCTGTACGGTAAGCTCTCCGGGCTGAAATCGACCGTGCTGGCGGTCACTCGCCACCATGGAACCATCTACGCAGGCACCTATATCAGCGGAACGTCTTACCTACCCGAATACCACATCAACCTCGATGACGAGGCCCATCGCTTCGTCAAACCCAAGGGACATTCCGATGAATACGCGTGGATCTTTCTGCCGGTTGAAGATACGTTGCTGGTCAGCCAGAAGTCGGTCAGCCGAATCGATGACAGGATCAAGAAAGTGATTAAGGGGACGCCCGGTGCGTATGACATGTGTGCGTCAAAGCGGTTCGAGAATCGCATCTACTTGGGTCTGGGGGGAGCCTCTGGTGGGGGAATCGGAATTCTCGAACACAGCTCCTCACCGGTCGGAGGCGAGCCCCCCTCCACGGTCACCAAGTTCAAATACCGCGGCAGATTAGAGGGTATCAAAGAGGTGGTTCGAGGCGTCGTCGAAGACAGGGACGGTCATTTGTGGGTTTCGACAGATGTTCAAGGGTTGCTGCGGCTGCGGTTCAATTCTCCCTCTCACGAAGACTTTATAATCGATCGGTACACCACCGATAACGGCTTGCCCAGCCTGGATCAGAACAAGGTGTTCGCCGATGAGGACCAGGTATTGGTCGCCACCCAAAACAACATCTACAAATTTATCGAACCCGGCCGGGGCCCGGACCCGCGGATTCATTTTGTGCCGGTGGAAGCGATGAACGAAGTGCTGCCGGATGATCTGGAGGGTGCCAGCGACATCACGAAGTACAACGAGAATACTTGGTTGGTCGGTCCGTTTCGCACCCACGGCATGCTCACTCGCCAACCGGACAACAGATTTCGCGCGGACAGCCGGCCGTTCAGGTCGATCTACGACCAACAGTCAGGTGAGCACGTCGATTCGGACGGGGTGATTTGGATCCCCACCAAGCAAGGATTGTATCGGTTCGATGCCAACAAAGACAAAGACTACGATGCCCCGTTCTCGGCGATCATCCGCGGTGTGAGGACCAATTTGGGCCGCCAACTGTTCAAGGGCACGTTTTACGATCCCGACTCTAGAGCGGCAGAATACTTCAACCGCACGCAGCTCGAGCAGCCAACAGATCTGGTGCCGACCCTGACCTACGAGGAGAACGCCCTGAGCTTCGACTATTCGGCCCTCTTTTTCGAGCAGATGGACCGCACGACCTACCAGACGATGCTCGAGGGGTTTGACCAGGACTGGAACGACTGGTCGAACAAAACGCACAAGGAATACACCAACATCCCCGAAGGCACCTACACCTTCAAAGTTCGGGCGAAGACCCTCTACGATGCGATGAGCTCGGTCGCCACCTATCGCTTCAAAATTCAGCCCCCCTGGTACCGCACCGTGTGGGCCTATCTGGGGTACCTGCTGCTGTTCCTGCTCGTCTTGCAGACCGGCATCAAGCTCAACACCCGCCGGTTGCGGGCCGCTAAAAAGCAGTTGGAGAAAGTGGTCAAAGAACGCACTGCCGAGGTGGTCAGCCAAAAGAAGGAGCTCGAGGTCGCCTACCACGAGGTCAACGAGGCCAAGGACGCCCTGTGGGGCGAAATGAAATTGGCCAAGAAGATTCAAACCGTGCTGTTGCCCGAGGCGCCGAAAATTCCCGGTTTCGAGATCACCGGGTACATGAAAACGGCCGATGAGGTGGGCGGGGACTACTACGATGTGATCGAACGAGGGGGGCGACACTGGGTGGTGATCGGTGACGTCTCCGGTCACGGGGTGCCGGCAGGACTGGTGATGATGATGGTGCAGACGGCGATCAACCAGGTGCTGGAGCTGACGACGGAGCTGGCGCTCAATGAGGTGCTCGAAGCGGTCAACCGGGTGATCTACGAAAATATCAAGAAGCTCGGCCAGTCCAAGTACATGACCCTGACCCTGATGCTGATCGACGCCGACGGCAGCATCTACTACTGCGGCCTCCATCAAAACATCCTCACCTTTCGGGCATCGACTCGGGAGGTCGAATCGGTGGAGACCCAAGGCATGTGGCTGGGCATCGTAGAGGACATCAAGGGGCTCAACGAGGTCAACTCCTTCACCCTCCACCCGGGAGACACCATGTTGCTCCACACGGACGGTATCATCGAGTCGCGGAACGCTCAGCGCGAGATGTATGGTATCGACCATTTGCGAAACGTATATGCGAGCTGTGGCGGCCATTCTCCCGAGGAGATCAAAGACCACATCCTCAGCTCCCTCGAAGGGTTTGACTGTGATGATGACCTGACGTTGCTGGTCATCAAAAAGTGTGAGGAACAACAGCAATCAGAGTGAGATGGCGCCTCATTTTACCAAAGCCGACGTTGGTTTACATCCCGCCAAAACGGATCGACCAGACCCTCGTTGGCCCTGGCTCCTGATACTGTGCGGGTGCTTTTGCCTGCTGGGTTGTGGTCGAATCGGTTTTACCGGGCTCGATGAAACCGATGGGGGTACAGTTGACAGCGGAACCGGGGACGCGGATACGGATACCGATGCGGATACAGACGCCGACACCGATATGGATACCGATGCGGATACAGACGCCGACACCGATACGGATGCCGATGCGGATACGGACGTGGACACCGATGCCGACGTGGACACCGATACCGACGTGGACACCGATACCGACGTGGACACCGATGCCGACGCGGACGCCGATGCGGATTCAGACTCTGACACTGATACCGACTCGAATTCAGATTCGGACACTGACTTGAATGTGGCGATGCAGTCATACATCAAGGCGCCCAATTCCGGAGCGGATGACAACTTCGGCGCCAGCGTTGCGCTGAGCGGAGACACTCTCGTCGTCGGGGCGGTCAAGGAAGACAGCAACTACACGGCTGTCTCCAACGGCCCCCCGTTCGATTTCGGGATTGATGATGGGGCACACGACTCGAGCGGGGCGGTACATGTCCTCACCGAGAACGGGTCCGGCGAGTGGTCGCCGCAGGCCTACATCAAGGCACCGAACAACCAAGCGTTCGACGAGTTCGGCGAGCGGGTCGCCATTGACGGGGATACCCTGGTGGTCGGCGCACCGCTCGAAGACAGCAACCGGATCGGTGTGTCCAACGGCCCCCCGTTCGATTTCGGTACCGACGACGGCGCGCACGATGGTAGCGGCGCGGTCTACGTCTTCACTCGGGACGGCTCGGAGAATTGGTCGATGCAGGCCTATATCAAAGCCTCTAATCCCGGGACAAACGACCGGTTCGGTTCGGCGCTCGCGGTCGACGGGGATACGCTGGTGGTCGGCGCTTACGAAGAGGACAGCAATTTCGTCGGTGTGTCCAACGGGCCGCCGTTTGACCATGGCACCGATGACGGGACACACGGCGTCGCAGGCGCGGTCTATGTGTTTGTCAGGAGCGGTGACACCTGGTCACAACAGGCCTACATCAAGGCCTCCAACACGGGTGGAAACGATCGACTGGGCTTTGCTGTGGGGCTGAGCGGCGATACCATTGTGGCGACAGCCTATGCCGAGGACAGTAACTTTACCGGTGTGTCCAACGGTCCCCCTTTTGACCACGGCACCGACGACGGAACACACGACAACAGCGGTGCAGCGTATGTGTTCACGAGAAGCGGCAACACCTGGAGCCAACAGGCCTACATCAAGGCATCGAATACCGGAGACGGCGACAGTTTCGGCACGAGCGCGGCGATCTACGGCGACACCATCGCCATCGGCGCGTCTCAGGAGGACAGCGATTTCGCCGGCGCATCCAACGGCCCTCCGTTTGACTACGGCGCCGGATTATTGGCCAATTGCGGGGCTGTGTACATCTATGCGAGGAGCGGCAACGACTGGGCGCAGACCGCGTTCCTCAAAGCGACAAACCCGGGGGCGACAGACAATTTCGGTCGAAACCTGGCCCTGGGTGATCGCATCCTCGTCGCCGGCGCTACCAACGAAGACAGCAACCAAACCGGGTCGTCGAACGGCCCGCCCTTTGACCACGGCAGCGATGATGGGTCCCACGACACCAGCGGCGCGGTGTACGCGTTCTTCAACAATAGCGGCCAATGGGGCGAGCGGTCGTATATCAAGGCGTCGAATACCGGTGCCAACGACTATTTTGCCGAATCGATCGCCATAAGCGGTGATACGATAGCTGTGGGGGCCATCTACGAAGACAGCAACGCCACCGGCGTCTCCACCGGCCCGCCCTTTAATCACGGCAGTGATGACGGTTCCCGCAATGGCAGCGGTGCAGTCTACGTCTACTCGGGCAGCCCTAGCCCGGAGAATTTCAATCCCCCTCTTTAATTATCACCGCTAGGATAGTTCCGTTCTGAGCCACTATTGCCTCACTGGCGCCGAGCAACGACACCCTGTACAGAATCTAATGCCGATTTTTACATTTTTACCAAACAATTACGTAACATATTGACTTTTTTGCCCATAAACCTGCAATTTATCTGATAATTTACTCATTTCTTGTTGTTCAAATCCTGAAGTACCGGTAGCGTTTTTAGCTATGGTACCAGAGGTGTGCGTCGGTGCCGCATTCCGATTGTAGAACAACCACTGACGACAGACACCGACTTTTCGAGCCTCTGGCGAGCGCAAGGAGCAGACCAAATGGGTAATTCCAAAGCCATGTTGTGCACCATCGTCGGCAGCTTAGCGGTGGCCTTTCAGGTGCTTCCCAGCTATCACGCCGGGGCAGACAACGCCGTATTTCCCGCCAGCATCCATCTGACCGGTGACCCGAATCTGCTGGGGGAGTTGCTGCAGGGGCAATGCGAAGGGTATTTACGAGGCAGCTCCCGGGCGACCCTATTTGTCACCGGGGATGAATACGATCAACTGGTCGAGAGGGCCCGGCCCCACCTCGAGCGCGGGACGGTTGCGATTTCCTTTGTGCAGACTCACGGTGAGGTTCAACGAATCGTCAACCGACGAACGGGTAATGGGCGCCTGGAGTACCATAGCTACGACAGCATGGTGTCCGAGTTGGAGCAACTGGCAGCATCCCACCCGGAGATCTGCGCACTCCACGATCTGGGAGGGACCTCGGACGCAGACAAACGGATTTGGGGCCTGAAAATTTCAGACAACGTGAACCAGGAAGAGGAGGAGCCGTCCACCGTGCTCACCGGTGGCATTCACGGCAATGAACGCCCTGCGCCCGAACAGGTAATCTACGTGTTGAACCACATCCTGGATCATCAAGACGAGGATGATGTGGCCGAGCTGATCGCCTCCACGCAGATGTGGTTCCTGCCCATCTTGAATCCCTGGGGACACGACGCCAACCGGCGAACCAACGCCAATGGCGCGGATCTGAACCGGAGTTTTCCCGAGAGCTGGTCCATTGGCTCGCCGGATCTGCCTTTCCTGGAACCGGAGATTCAGACGATCATCGAAGGATTTTTGGACAAGCGGATCCACCTGGTGGCCGGCATGGATTACCACACAGCTGGCGAGTATTACATGTACCCCTACGCCCACACGACAAAGCCGACCGTCGACTTCGACGTGATCAGTGCCCTCTCCGACGCGATGGGGGAGGCGGCGAACTACACCTCCGGCAATGTGGCAGACCTGATGGGAGCCTGTGACGGCTGTTCGATGGGTTACAACTACGGCTCCAGTGGCCGCCTCTATTTCGGTGTGGAGTTGGGCACGTCGATGGCCCCGCCGGCCAGCCAACTGGAGGCGCTCTGCTCACGCAATCTGGCTTCGGCGAAGTTATTGCTCAACCGGGTTCTACACGCCACCGTGACCGGACACATCAAGTATGATTGTGAACCCGCGGTGGGCACGGTTTTCGTGGAGGATATCGATTCCCCGACCGCCATCCGCAACCCGATCGAGAGCGACCCGACTTTTGGACGGTACTACCGCATGCTGATGCCCGGCACCTACACCATCACCTACACTCATGACGGCGAAGAGATTGTCAAAGATGGGATCATCGTCGACGACAGCGGGCAAACCGTGGTCGAGGTGGAGTTCGGTCAAACCGACTGCGACGGGGACAGCGACACGGACGGTGATGGGGACTCGGACAGCGACGGAGACAGTGACACAGACGGCGACGCGGATATGGATGCGGACAGCGACTCGGACAGCGATGGGGACGCGGATACGGACGCAGACGGAGACGCGGATGGGGATGGGGATGGGGATGGGGACACGGATAGCGACGGGGACAGTGATACGGACAGCGACGGGGACGGGGACGACGGATCGGACGAAGCGGGTTGCGGCTGCGCCACGACCGGTCGATCGTCTCTGGGGATTTTATCTCTCTTAATTTAGTTGGTGGGGTAGATGAACTTGACCTCTACGCGGCGGTTGAGTGCCTTACCCTCTTTGGTGCGGTTGTCCGAAATGGGGGATCCTTCCCCATGGCCGGTGGCCGTCATGCGGCTGATCGGTACCTTGAACTGAATGAATTGATTCATCACCGATTGGGCGCGGGCCTGTGATTTGGCGAGGTTGCTGGAATCGGAGCCCCGGGAATCGGTGTGTCCTTCGATCAGAATCGGATACCGCGGGTACTTGAGAATCAGCTTTGCGATCGCCTCACAGGTGGGGATGCCGTCCACTTCCACTTCGGTCTTCTTGCGGTCGAACAGCTCCCGGACCGTGACGACGATGCCGTTGGCCGTCTGTTTGACCGCATCATTGCCCACGATCGCG
>JANQET010000124.1 GCA_028278265.1 Myxococcota bacterium | reverse complement strand
GCATCCTTCCGCCCAGTAGGCGTGGCTCTTCGATCGCGGGTGCCCTCCAGTGATTCGATTGTGGACAATGGTAAGGGTTGTCCCACCGACAATGGCCACGCCGGCGGACCTGCTGTAGGCGAGCTGATCAACGGCACTGCTCTCGGCCCGAGGATTCCCGCCGAAAATGTGATTACCGGCAATGGACGGTGACGACGTGCTGTAACTGCGGATGCCGTAGGAGCTCACGGCGGCCCGGTGATGCATACCGAAGGCGAACGGTCTACCTCCGTGGATCTGATTCTCCCGAATACTCGCCGCAGTGTCCAATGTCTCATTGAGAATGCCGTAGCTGACAGCACCGACGGCCGTTGTGGCGGTATTGTTGGTGACCGACGGCTCCCCTCCGAAAATGTTGTTTCGCCCAATCACCGGGGAGGCTGCCCCTCGGTTCAGTATGCCGAAGCTCCTCAGGTCCGTGGCCACGGCGGAGGTGGGTCGGCCGCCGTGAATCTCATTGTCCTCAATTACCGGCGAGGAGGCGCCTTCGTTTAAGATGCCGTAACTGCGGAGGGACGAGGCGGTAGGGTGATTCGGTTGCCCCCCGTCGATCCGATTGTGTCGAATGATCGGCGAAGAGTGGCTTTCGTTGAAAATCGCCACCGATGTCTCCGATTGACCGCCCACAATGGTAAAGCCGTCGATCACCGTATTGTCGGAGATGCCGCTGCCGTAGACCGCCCGACCAAAACCAGTCGTACTCAGGTCCCGGATCTCTGAAACGTAGAGATGGGGATCGCGGACATCCCAATCATTGGGGTTGAACCCGCCAAAGAGCGACACATCGTCAGCCAGGGTGACCACCGGAAATCCGGTGCTGCCGAAATCGGCGCTGTACAGGCCGCCGGTGACCAGTACACCCCAGCCGGGAGAGGAGGCATCTATGCCCTCTTGAATCGTGTTGTAGGGTCTGATCTGGGTCCCCAGCTCAATCCCCGTGTGGGCGGCATCGACATAGATAAAACCGAGAAAAAAACAAAAAGAGGTCACAACTGTGTCGGACGGCTCGCCCTCCCGGTTGACCCCACGGACAGTGAGCAGCCGGTCGTTTCCGCGGCGCCATCCATTGCGGGGCATCAGGCGCACGGTGTCGTTGCGATACACCGTGCTGGACCAGATTGCCGCTGGATTGTCCTCGGCCAAGTCGCCGCCGAGGGTGAGGGCCGACGGATCCATCTCTTCGTCGAAAACGATTGTGATGGCCTGAGTGACGAGCAGGGGAGAACCATCGTCCGGGCTAATCTCCCCTGTCGGTCCGTTGGGCTCTCTTCGTTCTGTCTCAACTCGGGTGAGACCTTCGTGACCGCCTGTTAACGGATCTTGATCCAGCACATCACTCGCACAACTGAACAGGGCACCGACCAACGGTAGGAGTATCAGCCGTCGCTCGGCTACCTGCTGAGCAATCATAGATGGTTTGGAGTGCATCGGACATGTCATCAGATTCCCCCTCATTTAATTGCTAATGGCGGGCTTATCGACACAGAACATCTCATTGGGACCATCAAAGACGTTGGTGTCTCCGCCGCAAATCATCGTGCCGATACCCTCTGCCGAATTGTCATAGCCCCCGTGTACTGAGGCATGGCTTTCGTTGGCGCTATTGCTCCGACCCGCGGTCACAACGCTGAAGCGGCCGTTGGCCCAGTTTCCCTGCCCTCCGGTGACCGACGCGTAGTCACCCCAGGTCGCAGCATTACCTCCCCCGCTGATCGAGCTGTAGTCTCCGATGGTGCTGTTGCCGTATCCGCCGCTGATCGAGGAGGATTCTCCGGCCGCTGCGTTATCCTCCCCACCACTGACCGATGAAAGGCGTCCGGACGCCAGATTTTTCCCCCCGCCGCTGACCGACCCGAACATGCCGTAAGCTGTGTTGTCGAATCCGCCGCCGATCCAAGCGTACAACCCGCCCTCTGTCACTTCATTGCGAAAGCCACCGCTAATCGAAGACCACGCCTCGCCGGCGATATTTAACGTTCCCCCACTGACGGATGAATAGCCTCCGCCGGCGGTGTTTTCCAAACCCCCGCTGATCGAAGAGTAGGCACCGAGAGCGACGTTTTTCAAACCACCTCTGATCGATGAATAATCGCCCCGCGCATCGTTGTGCTTTCCGCCGCTGATCGAGGAATGGGCTCCGTGTGTCCAACTGTTGTAACCGCCGGTAATCGACGAATAGTCCGCATAGGCCCAGTTTCCCTCTCCCCCGGATACGGAGCTGTGTGCTCCCTCGGCGTAATTGGATCGTCCCCCGCTGACAGATGCATATTCTCCACCGATGATTTGATTTCTCTCCCCTCCGCTGATCGAGGAATAGATGGTTAAATTATTGACCTCATTATCGTAGCCGCCGGTAATCGAGGAGTAGTCCCCCAATGCCCGATTGGTCGATCCGCCGCTGACCGAGGCGTTCAATCCGGAGGCGGTGTTGCCCTGTCCGCCACTGACCGAGCTGCCCCTTCCGCTGATCGTATGTTCCGACCCCACGACAAACCCCTCGGTGGCGTCGGCCCAGCTGTGGGTCGTGCCGATGATCAGGTTGCCGGTGTAGTCCTCTCCCTCCAGGCTGCGGATTTGTACGTTGGCTCCTTTGACGACCACCAGCGGCTTGCCGCCGGCGTCGGTTTCGATCTCCACGTAAGCGAGCTTTTCGTTGAGGCAGTCCACCATTTCGGCCAGGGTGCCGCTGCACAGCTCTGCTGCGGCGAGAGATGGCCAGATGCTGACAATGCCAATTACAGATAAAGCGCCCTTCAAGTTCCAACTCATTATGCTGTCCTTTCTCTTCGTCCCCCACGGCTGCTCACCGAGGGGGTGGTCAAATTAACTGAGGGTTCCAAATAACAAGAATTGTGCCGTGGCACTGTTCTGCGCCGACTCAGCGGAAACGATCGACCAACGGCCTGAAAAAACGGGCTTTCGGTGTGAATTGTTCAAGCGATTCACACCGCATACGCGAAGAGATAGAGCGTAACTTTTCCCCCGAACGTAACAAACTTGAGATCTGTCGGCGAACCCAAGAGGTGTGCCTACTGGCAGGACACCCCGTAGGCGTTCCCTTCGGCTACGATCAGACCTCCGCAAATGGTGGACGCGTATCCGTTCGCCCGGTTTTCGCGGCCGCCGAGGATCGTGGCGTAGTTTTCCCTGGTTTGATTTTCGATGCCGCCGACAACCACCGAGGTGGGAGCGCTGTTTTGGGTGATGTTCCTCAGCCCGCCGCTGATCGAGGCGAAGTCTCCAGCGAAGATGATATTGCCCTGTCCGCCGCTGATCGAAGCGTAGGATCCGCTCTGGATGATCCGATTGTCGAATCCGCCGCTGATCGATGAAAAATCCGCACCGGCCTGATTGCCTGCCCCGCCGCTGATCGATGAATTGAGCCCCGAAGCCCAGTTATCGGATCCGCCGCTGACCGAGCTGCCCCACCCTTCGATGGCGTTGTCCGTCCCCGCGACAAACCCCTCGGTGGCGTCGGTCCATGAGTGGGTGGTGCCGATGATCAGGTTGCCCGTGAAGTCCTCCCCGTCCAGGCGGCGGATCTGCACGTTGGCGCCTTTGATCACCACAATCGGTCGGCCGCCGGCATCGGTCTCCACCTCTACATATCGCAATTTCTCGTCGAGACAGTCGACCCTCTCGGCCAAAGTTCCCGAGCACAAATCGGCCCGGGTCACGGCCGGTACAGCGAGCAATGTTGCCAGCGCCATTAAGCTTCCCTTCCAATTCCATTTCATAACCATGTCCTTTCTCAGCTCCCCCGATGAATTCATCGGATTGGAGGATGTAGAGTGAATTGAAGGTTCAACTAACAAGATCCGTGCCGCAAAGGCGCAGCTCTTATTCTGGATTCTTCGGCTCATTGCTATTGAACTCACCTTCATCACAGGGGTTTGGACTGGGAACAAAATGATAGTGTGGGGACAAAAGACCATGAAGTAGCAAAATTGATAAGTATCAACTTTGCTAGGTATCAATCTTGCTAGCAGTGACGTCCGTTGTTATCTTTGTACTATGTTCAAAACAAATACCCCAGTAACGGCCGGCTCCTTTTTCGATCGTGAAGACAAGTTGAGATACTTGAACGACCTAGTCCAGTCCCTGAGCAGGGGACAACCGGTCTGGCTGGCTATTCTCGGCAGCCGAAAAATTGGGAAAACCAGCCTTCTGCTGGAGGCAAAACGTCGCACCAAAGCACCGGACGTCGCCTTCGTTATCATCGATACATTTGAGGAACATCCGCCATCACTCGGCGTATTTCGGCGTCTCGCGCTTCGCGTTATCGATGCCGTGTTTGCGACCGAGGCTGGCGTTTCCCTTGAAGCGCTAGCTCGACGTCCAGCAGAGTACCGGAGAGCGCTACAGAAATCTGATAGATTTATCTCTCTATCCCCAGACACAAAAAGCACCATTCTGGAGCTGCCCGAACAAAAGGTCGATAGCGAACTCGTCCGAGAAGCTCTCCAGCTACCCGAACAGATTGCCGAAGCGCTGGGGCTCCATCTTCTGGTTGCATGGGACGAATTTCAACAATTGGCGCGGTTGAATACTGGCCGTGGTGCGATGGACCTACTGCCGTTTATGCGTTCTATTTGGCAGCGCCACCAACGGGTCGCCTATGTCATCTCGGGATCCGAACGAACGATGATGACCTCCCTGGTAAGTGATGACAGCTCACCGTTTTTTCAACATTTTTCTATCATGGAGCTCAACGAATTCACTACTGATCAAGCGGTAGATTTGCTCGTAAAGGGGGCGCCTGAGGGTCGATCCATATCCCGCATATTAGCCCGGAAGGCTGTCCGAACCATCGGTGGCCATCCATTTTATATTCAGCTCTTGGGCGAGACATTAACTGCACCCGGTACACCCATCGACGAGGCTGCACTGAAGGCCGCGGTACAGGAACTGATGTTTTCTCGCACCGGCAGGCTAGCGTTGTACTTTGAGAACGAATTCAAAAAAACGGTCGGCAGGGCAGCTTTTTTATCTGCAACACTGAACGCGTTGACGTCCGAGCCCAAAACACTCACCGAAATCGCCAAACAAATCGGCGCCCCCTCAGGCGCGACCGTTCGGTATTTGGAGCGACTGGGGGATACGGTCACGCGGGATGAAAACAAGCTATTTCACTTATCTGATCCTGCGTTTGGGCTATGGTTGAGATGGCGTCAACCCGGCGGCACAGTAGTGCCCATGACACTTATCGGCGATGAAGCAGAAAAAGACGTCGCAACTCACTTGGCGAAAATGGGCTTCGAATTGGTCTATCAATCAAGAGCTAGCCGGGGAGCCTTCGATCTGCTGGCGACGCGCGGTCACTACCAACTCGCTCTACAGGTCAGACGATCCCCGCTCCCCATTCGATTCAAAAAGTCAGAGTGGAATCGAATGAAATCCGACGCCAAGCGGTACGGTTGGTGTTGGGTAATCGCTGCTGTGGATCCAAAACGATCCAGGGTCGTTGTCCTGGATCCGGCAACAGCAAAAATAGGCCGAGAAGTGAGATTGGGTGAGGATGCAGAGATTGAAAATGTGCTTCTATGGTTGGAGGACTGACGATTCTGCCGCTCTTCGGTGCCGGGGAACTTTTTGCGGAAAGGTAACAGTCTCGAGATCTGCTCTTTGGCCTATGAATCACGCACCCCCCAGCGCTCGAGATAGTGGGCCAGCCACCGCCTGGAACAGCTGAGGCCTTTGGATTTGAGCAGGCGCTCGGCAGCAGATAGATTGCCCGCGCATTCCCGGTAGGCAGCGATGATCAGTGTTTTGTTCTGCTCGTAGTGCTGCCGCCCCTTTTTTTGTTTGGGGGCGTGACGCCCGGCGATCGGTCCGTCACCGTACTTGAGGCTGAATACCGCTTCTACGGCTCGTGCCGGCTCTTGACCGCGGGAGATGCGCGTGGCGATGCGGTCGGCGAGGTCGATCAGACCGCGGACATTGTCGGTGGGGAACCCGTCCAGACACAGGGCTTCGTAGTGGTCGGCGTTCAACTCGGCGGTGACCGACGGGGTAGCCAACCGGTAACGGGACAGCGTCTTGCCCAGCACTTCGTCGAAAATGTTCGGGATGTCGGCGGCGCGGTGGGCCAGGGGCGGGATCTCCACCAGGCGCAACCGTGCAAACAGATCTTCGGTCAATCCTCGAGACTGGCCCTCCGCATTCGACGCGAGAATAAACCGCACCTCGACGGTCTTGGTCGCCGACTCCCCGATGCGCGCGGTGCGCCCGTCTTCGATGATGCGCAGCAGACTTCGCTGCACCCGCGGGGGCAGGTTGTGCACCTCGTCCAAAAACAGAATACCGCCGTGGGCCTGCTCGATCAGCCCGGCGCGCTCATCCACGCCGGAGAAGACGCGGGGATTGACGCCGAACAGGGTGGCTGCCGCCTCCTCCTCCGAAGAGAAACGGGCAGCGTTGTGGGTCAGCATGGTCGGCGGGGAGCCCCTTTCGGCGGCGGTCATCCGGGCGATGGCTTGGGCGGCGAGCTCCTTGCCCGTTCCGGTGGGACCGACCAGCAGAAGATGGCGCGCCGAGCGGGCCGCATCACTGAACGCCTCGAGCAGGGGACCGGTGTGAAACACTCCGGCGATATCGAACCGCTCGGTCAAGGGCGGAGCGAGCAGCGGGGCCCCGTCATCGAGAAACACCATCACCGCCGAACCGATGCGAATCACCGCCGAACCGCTCAACGGGATCTTCCCCATCACCGGCAGTCCGCCGACAAAAGTGCCGTTTCGACTGCCCAAATCCTCCAGCCAATAACCTTCGGCGTTTTGCGTGATCCGGGCGTGCGCCTTGGACACTTTTTTGTCCCGAATCGCCAGCTGACAATCCGGGCCACGCCCGACGGTGAACGGGGGGGCGATCAAACATCGATCGACCGTGCAGGCCCCCTCCGGTGCATAGGCTACGGCCAACACCGGCATCTCGACGCCGACGAACGAAGAAGTAATCGATTCCGGAGCCGTTTTTCCGTTGATGGACGTCGTCATTGTTTCATTGTTCTACCGGAGAGCCCACGAGGGAGACAAGTGGGTTCGATGGTTTGCGCCAGGATTCCACAAATCCGAGTTCCCGGGGCATGTTTGGGGTGGGCCCACAATGTGATAGAGTTTTCCCATGCCGCCTGTCAGCAACAGAGCACCCGGCAGTGTCATCGCCGGTAAATTCAAAATTGAGGAGGTCGTCGGTCGCGGCGGTATGGGCACGGTCTATCGGGCGATCCAACTCGATATTGAACGACAGGTGGCGATCAAGTTCCTCCATCCGGAGATGCAGGAAGATCCGGTGGTGGTGGAACGGTTTTATCGGGAAGCGCACTCCGCCGGCACCATCGGTCACGACAATATCTGTGAGGTCACCGAGGTCGGCGCTGACGCCGGGGGGCCCTTCCTGGTCATGCCGTTGCTCCGCGGCGCGTCGCTGGCGGCGGTGATCAAACGGGGTTCACTGCCCATCGAACGGGCGAGCGATATTCTGCGGCAAACCCTGTCCGCACTGCAGGCGGCCCACGGCCGGCGGATCATCCACCGGGACCTCAAACCGGACAATATCTTCATCACCCGCGTGGGGGATCGGGACGACTTCGTC
>JANQET010000103.1 GCA_028278265.1 Myxococcota bacterium | reverse complement strand
ATCCGAGGTGGTCGGTCCGGGGGGGGCCTGACCCGGAGATTCGCTAGGCGAATCACTTGGGGGGGGTGGTGTTTCGTCCGGTTGAATAGAGGATTCCTGGCCGAACCCCACGGCCGGTCCGAAGGCGAGGACGAAAACTGAGGCAGTCACAACGACTATCCGACGGTCAGTCGAGAACATCTGATGCATCTTGTTCTTTCGATCGATGTCAATTGTCAATCGCGTTGATAATGTAGCTCAAACCGTCGAATTAGACAAAAGCTATGTCCGCTCCGGGCAATCGCAACGGAACCGAGAAGACGGTGGTTGGTGCTTGAACCCGGTATGTCTCTTTGCTATCTAGCGGGGATGTTGCGGACCACAGTAATCATTGTGTTGGCATCGTGTGTCGCCCTTTTCGGGTGCTCACCCTGTCCGGAATGCCCTTGCCTGGAGCGGTCAGCTGTTTCAACGGATGGCGATGGATCCGTTGGGGATGCAGCGCTCGACGATACTGACGGCGGTGTGGTGACATCGATTTTCGCCAGCAAGCCCCAACCGGTCACATCGTTCGAGCTGCACGGCCGGGCCGGGTTTGACAAGGTGAGTGTCTTTTCGGCGCCGGACATGGAATCGCCCCGGTTGGGATACCTGCGCAAAGGCACGCGGACCCGTCTGGGGGATCCCCAGTACGCTTCGGAGGGGTGCCCCAGAGGGTGGTACAAGCTGGCCGAAGGGGGATTTGTCTGCCAGGGCCGGGGCATGCTGGTCGGTACCAAGCCCCGGTACATACCCCGGGTGCCGCCTCCGGCCCGCGTGGACGAGTTGGATCCCTATCGCCATGGGTTCATCCGTCGGGATTGGACCCCGGTGTACAAACGGGTGCCCGCTGCAGAGGAGCTCTGGTCGCCGCCGGTGAGGGAGACCGATACCGACGCTGTGCAGAGTGCAGGAGATGCGGGAGCACCCGAACCCGAAGTGATTCCCCACAGCGAGGAAGGCGCCGACGGTGGCGTCGATTACAACAGATATGCCAGGCGCTTTCGGGCGATCCGTCGTTTCTTGTCACGCGGTTTTTGGATTTCGGTCAGTGAGCGGCGCTTTGAGGAATCGATTCATCAGTACTTCTACGAAACGGTGAAGGGGGATTATGTGCCCGGCGATGCGGTGCACCTGATCAAGCCTCCCCGGTTCAAGGGATACGAGGTGCTGGGGGAGAGCCCGCTGCCCGGGGCGATCGTGCGGGATCGACACGCCAGTTTTTTCAGACCCAGGCGGGGGCGGTATCGGGGAATCGGTCCGGTGGAACGCCTCTCGGTGTATCGGGTCCACGAGCAGGCCCAAGACCGGCGCATGTCGTTTTACAGAATCGATGGGGATCGCTGGCTGAGGAGCGATCAGGTCGAATTCTTCGAGCTGGAACGCCCACCGGCCGAGGTCGCCGACAAGGAGAAGTGGATCCGCGTGGATTTGAGCCGGCAGGTGTTGGTGGCCTATGAGGGGGCAATGCCGGTGTATGCCACGCTCATTTCGTCCGGACTGCCCGAGAGCGAGGAGACCGTCACCCCCACCGGGGAGTTCTCCATTCGGTTCAAACACCTGACCGACGACATGGCCGGTTCGGTGGGTGACGGCGAGGTGTATTCAGTCGAGGATGTACCCTGGGTACAGTACATCCATCGCAACATCGCATTTCACGCGTCGTTTTGGCACTCGAGCTACGGCCGGCCCAAGAGCCACGGCTGCATCAATCTCTCCCCGGCGGACGCCCGCTGGCTGTTCGATTGGAGTGACCCGCAGCTGCCGCCCGGCTGGCATGGTGTCGCGGCGACGGAGAAACGGCCGGGCACGCGGGTGATTGTCGAGGGTAAGACACCCCAGTAGCATGTCGTATATAGGTCCGTTTTATTAATTAATGTCGTATACAATTTATTTTTGTATTTATAAAAAAAACATGTTATCACTCCTCACATCGGTGTAACACTGGAGATATTCGGAGGAAACTATGGCGGAAGACAAAATTGTTGCCACCTTTAAACGAAACCCCACCGAAGAGGTTAGGGCTGGCGTCAAAGAGTTCAAGGGTCGCCGTTATATAGATTTGCGAATTTACTATATGGATGACCAGGGAGAATGGAAACCCACGCGAAAGGGCATTTCGCTGGCTACCGATTTCATGCCCGAGCTTAAAGAGGCTGTCGAATCCTTGGAAAAGGAGCTGGCGACCGCCGAACAAGAGCAATAACACCCCGATATTCTCCTACCTATAACCGCTCAATGTTATTCGGTTTGGCCCGGTACCGGTCGAGTTTCATGCATTGTAATACATAACAAGGAGGGCATCCATGGCCCATCGGATCGAAGTCGCGCTGAGGCGCCAGTATCGAGACGCTACCGGTTCTCGATTGACGGTGCGGGCCCGCGACAACCTTCAAATGCAAGTGGACAAAATACGGACCGTCGATGTCTACACAATAGACGTTGATCTACCTACTTACGCCTTGGAGACCTTGGCTCAGGCCCTGGCCGACCCGATCATCCAGGATTGGGCGATCGACCAGCCCCTGGCCCGGCGATTTGACTGGCTCGTCGAAGTGGGCTTTCGGCCGGGGGTCACCGACAACGTGGGCCGGACAGCAACCGAAGCCGCCTCTCTCGCTCTCGGAGAAAATCTACCCCAAGGAGCGAAAATCTATACCTCGCGGCAGTACGCCATTCGCGGGGAGCTCATCCGGTCCGAGGTCGAACTGATCGCCAACCGCCTGCTGGGCAATCCCCTGATCAACCGGTTCGCGGTCATTAATCGACAATCGTTCGATCAGGAACGCGGCGTTCCGGTAACCGTGCCCAAGGTCACCGATGACGCCGAACCCAAGACCGAAACCATTGATCTCGAAATCAGCAACAAGGAGCTGAAGCAACTCAGCCGGGAGCGCACCTTGGCCCTGTCTCTCACCGAGCTCGAGGCGATTCGCGACTACTATCGCGATGAACAGACGAAACAGCTGCGCCAAGAGCGGGGATTGCCTGATCAACCCACCGATGTGGAGCTCGAGGTGCTCGCCCAAACCTGGTCCGAGCACTGCAAACACAAAATCTTCAATGCGGCGATTTCGTACTACGACGAAAACGACAAATGCGAACAGATCAATTCTCTGTTCAAAACTTACATCGAGAAGACCACTGCGCTGGTGCGGGCCCGGGCCGGCAGCGCTGACTACTGTCAGTCCGTGTTCGTCGACAACGCCGGGGTCTGGAAATTCGATGACGATTACAGCCTCGTGTTCAAAGTGGAGACCCACAATTCCCCTTCGGCGCTCGATCCCTACGGCGGCGCGCTGACCGGGATCGTCGGCGTCAACCGGGATCCCTTGGGCACCGGACAGGGGGCCCGTCTGTTCTGCAACACCGACGTGTTCTGCTTGGCCGATCCCAATTATCAGGACGAGATACCCCCGCGCCTGCTCCACCCCCGACAGGTGCTCGAAGGGGTGCGCGAAGGGGTCGAGCACGGGGGCAACAAGAGCGGCATCCCGACCGTCAATGGTTCGCTGGTATTCGACAAACGGTTTTTGGGCAAACCCCTCGTCTTTTGCGGCACCGGCGGGATCATGCCGGCCCAGATCAACGGCAAGCCGAGTTACTTCAAACAGGCCCGCCCGAGTGACCGGGTGGTGATGATCGGCGGCCGCATCGGCAAGGACGGCATCCACGGTGCGACGTTCTCCTCCGAGGAGCTCCACGAGGGATCGCCGGCGACCGCCGTGCAGATCGGTGACCCGATCACTCAAAAACGAATGTCCGACTTCCTGCTCCGCGCGCGGGACGAGGGGCTCTACTCCTGCCTCACCGACAACGGCGCCGGTGGCTTGTCGTCCTCCATCGGCGAAATGGCCGAAACCCCTGGCGGTGTTCGCATCGATCTGGCCCAAGCCCCGCTGAAATACTCGGGGTTGATGCCCTGGGAGATCTTCGTCTCCGAAGCGCAGGAGCGCATGTCCGCTGCCGTGCCGCCGGAGAATCTGGAGCGGTTTGTGACCATGGCCCGCCAGATGGGGGTCGAGGCGACCGACCTGGGTGAATTCACGGCCGGACCCAATCTGGAAGTGTACTACGGCGAGCGTTTGGTCGCCCTGATGGATATGGACTTTCTACATGGGGGTGTGCCCCAGATGCAGCTGGAAGCCCGGTTCCGACCGGTGGACCCGGCGCCGGTTGAAATGGCCCAGCCGGATGATCTGCAGGTCGCGCTCGAGGGATTGCTCAGCCATCTCGATATCTGCTCCAAGGAGTATTGGGTGCGGCAGTACGATCACGAAGTCCAGGGGGGCTCGGTGGTCAAACCCTTGTGTGGTGCGGATGATGACGGGCCGTCCGATGCGGCGGTGGTTCGGCCGGTGCTCGACTCGATGCGCGCAGTGGCCGTGGCCCACGGGATCTGTCCCCGCTATGCCGATGTGGATGCCTTTCACATGGCCGCCTGTGCTGCCGACGAAGCGATGCGCAATCTTATCGCCGTCGGCGCTGATCCCAACCGGGTCGTCGCATTGGACAATTTTTGCTGGCCCGATCCGGTTCAAGCAGATGGCAACCCGGACGGTCGGCAGAAGTTGGCCCAGCTCGTCAGGGCCAATCGCGGTCTCAGCGAGATCTGTGTGGCCTACAATATGCCGTTGGTCTCGGGCAAAGACAGCATGAAGAACGACTACGCCATCGGCAAAACCAAGATTTCTATTCCTCCGACGTTGCTCGTCTCGGCTATTGGTCAGTTGGATGACGCCAGCCAGGCAGTGACGATGGACGTGAAGAATGTCGGCGATTTGGTCTACATCGTTGGAACAACCGATGCGGACGATCTCGGCGCATCCCACTACCTGCTGCAGTCAAAGGCAACGGGCGGACAGGTGCCCCAGGTGCGCGAACCCGAACAGGTGATCAACACCTATCGCTGGTTGCACCGGGCGATCAAGAGCCGTCTCGTGGCTTCGTGTCACGACGTGTCCGACGGCGGCCTGGGCGTGGCCTTGGCCGAGACCGCCTTTGCCGGAGCCCTGGGGTTGGTGGTGGATCTGCGCAAGGTCAAGGCGTGCGGCCGACGGGAAAGAGACGATTTCGTCCTCTTTTCAGAGAGTCCCTGTCGGTTTGTCGTCACGGTCTCGACCGCGATGGCGCCGGCCTTTGAAATCCTGATGGGCGACGCGGCGACCCAGGTGGGGATGGTGACCGCGGATACCCGTCTGGCAA
>JANQET010000515.1 GCA_028278265.1 Myxococcota bacterium | reverse complement strand
GTTGGACACGTGATTGGTCAGCACCAGTCCTTTTTGGGCCAACTCGTCCAGTCGGGGAGTGGTCGGACGGTGGTAGCCGAACAGACCCATATGTTTGGCGTTCAGCGCGTCGACGATCACCAGCACGACCGAGCTTCGGGGAATCGGTTTGAGGGCAAGCGGGCTGAACAGGGGGTCGAGGGGCACATCTCCGAAGTAGATTTGGGCCGGCGAAGGTCCGGACGGTGGTGCATGTCTGACCGAACTCGGATCTGTCTCGTCTGCAGACGGTTGGGTCGTCTCCTGGGGAAGTGATTTTTGCTCGGGCTCGGCCCTTCCACATGCCAGCAGGGCGAGAGCGACAACCGGCAACAGCAGATCATGAGACATTGGTTTTCGCGTATTTTTCACCTTGGACTCCTCATCGCGGATAGACAATCGCATCATCGGCCGAGTGTCAAATGACAAAAAAATTTGTAGTCTCCAAACGCTTTTTGGGGCTTAGTGGAGGGCTATGAATCGACACTTTCGCCAGACAGGAAAAAACAGCATACCAGATCTATTTCCGATGAATCGCATCAAGCGGGTTGATCGTCCGACCACCGCTGTTGATGATGAAAAAGTCCAACAGGTGGACGAGCGGGATGGTGGCTTTCACCGATCCGGGCTGGGCCAATACGGACCGCGACTGAGGCGGGAGTACAAGCGGTTCGTGCCCAAGTATCCCCTGTCCGCTTCGCTGGTCGCCATGGCGGGCAATCTGGGAAATTTTGTTGACGACTCGTCTAACAAACTCGACAGCGCTAACACCGCCTGGGGGGTCTCGTCCTGGACCCCGATGGCATCAGTCGCCCCGTCGAAGGCGCCCCTGCCGAAGGATCCCAAAGAGTTGGCGCGACATCTCAAGGAGGTCGCCTACTTCTTGCGCGCGGACATGGTGGGAATCTGTCGCCTCCCCCGCTACGCCGTGTTCAGCCATAGCAAGGTCGACGGCGCCCCGGTGGAGCTGGATCACCAAAACGCGATCGCCATCCTGGTCGATCAGGACTGGCCCACTGCAGCCGCGTTCAACGGCAGCGATTGGATCAGCAACTCGATGAGTTTCCTGGCGTACTCCCACTCCGGATTCATCGCCTGTATACTGGCCGACTACATCCGTCGGCTGGGTTACCCGGCCCGGGCCCATCACGCGATGAACTACCAGGTGGTGCTGCCACCGATCCTGCTCTGGGCCGGCCTCGGTGAGATGAGCCGCATGGGGGACACGGTGATCAATCCTTTTTTGGGACCCCGTTTCAAAGCCGCTGTCGTGACCACCGATCTGCCCCTCGCGCCGGACAAGCCGATCGATTTCGGCCTGCAGCATTTTTGCGAGAAATGTCAGAAATGTGCACGCGAGTGTCCCTCCCGGGCTATCAGCTCAGGGGGCAAAATCGAGCACAACGGCTACGAACGCTGGCCCCTCGACGTGGAGCGCTGCACCACCATGCGCGTGGGCAATCAGCGGGGCGCGGGCTGCGGCACCTGTATCAAGGTCTGCCCGTGGAACAAGCCCTACACCCGGTTCCACCGGCTCATCAATTGGAGCATGCGCAAATTCCCATTTCTCCATAGATTCGGTGCCTGGGGGGATGATCTGCTGGGCTATGGAAAACCGAACGATGACCTCAAGTGGTGGTTTGACCTCGAGCGGGTGGACGGTAAGATCCAGCTTCCCCG
This sequence comes from Myxococcota bacterium, assembly GCA_028278265.1. Taxonomy (GTDB): domain Bacteria; phylum Myxococcota_A; class Polyangia; order JAAYKL01; family JAAYKL01; genus JANQET01. Next base: position 22,697 of record JANQET010000515.1, on the reverse strand, counting down.
AGCAAGGGGTAAGTCGGCGGAATAAGCAGAGAGTCGCTTCAGGGCAATCAACAGATCGATAAGAAGCGAGCGTTTCCTTGTGCGGCCAAAGATATGATGCCTGAGACGCAACGCTAATGTTTAAATTCACGGGTAGCCACGAGGGCTACCCCTACACGTAATCATTTGAAATTATTGTAGTCAGGGGCAATCCCTTGTGGTTGCCCTTTTAACAGGGCTCGTGCAAATTTGCTGGTTACTTCTCAAGGATCAGATATCAGGACCGTCCCTGACATGTCAACATAACAGGACCGTCCCCTATCAGGGCTGAAACTCGTAGGCGCCGATGTCGGCCCAGGGGGGGCCGACTCCGGTGTTGGTCGTTGCCGGATCGTCGACCCTTGAATTGCCGAGGATATCGGTGAGGGGGGCGGTGGTGCCCAAGGCGGCGTCGATGCAGGGGGAGTTGGCCTTTAGACTCAGGTCTCCGAGGCTGGGGTTGGTGAAGGCGGGATCCGCATCGATGTTGTTTGTTCCACTATATCCGCCTTGCACGTCGCTGTAGCTGATTTCGATGTCGCCCGAAACCCAAATCTGCTCCGGACTGTTGCCCCAAATCACGCTACTAACCACTTTGAGCTGACTGTCGTCGCTGAAAATCCCACCACCGTGCTCATCGGCCATATTGTTGAACAAGGTGCAGTGGGCAATCGTCAGGGAGGCGTTGTCCTGGCTCAGGATCGCCCCGCCCCTGGACATGGCGTAGTTGTTCCAGATTGTGGTGTTCTCGATATACAACTTGCTATCCTCATTGGAGATTCCGCTGGCCTCTTCCGTCGAGGTGTTGTTGTAGACGAAGCTGTTTTTGAGTTGCAGGTCGCCTCCCTCCACGTTGGCTATCGCCCCACCGGCCGCCTCTGCGCGATTGCCGTGAAAGGTGCAATTGCTCACCGTCACTACCTGGCTCTCGTTGTACAATCCGCCGCCATGCCCATTCGAATCCCCTTCCACAGCATAGCCCGCGGTCACGATCACCCCGTCGAGCAACGACTCGCCTTCAATCCTAATTACGTTTTCCACTCGGGCGGATTGCCCCGCATCGTAGCCACTGACAATTGTGGGGAACGCGACCCAGTCCCGTTGGGAGAGCATGGTTTCGGTGCCCTTGAAACCACCATACAATTCGACGAAGGCCTGTAGCACGACCGAATCATCACCTTCGGTTTCATAGGTGTAATAGGTCCCTTGGGCGACCCAGACGTGGCAGGGTTGACCCGGGGTTGCGGCCTGCGCGGCGGAATCGATTGCGGGCTGAATGGTATTAAAGGCGGTCGACCAGCTCAGCCCGTCCTGGACACCGGACCCATTGTTCAAATCGACGCGCCGAACGCATGCCGGCGGCTCCTCGGAATCCGTGTCCGAATCGGAATCCGTGTCTCCATCTGAGTCAGCATCCGTATCCGCGTCCCCATCGGTGTCCGTATCCCCATCAGCATCACCGGAACCGTTGTCACTATCAGAGTCGGTCGTGCCGCTATCAGGCCCACCGTAATCCGAGATGCCGATACGGGCACACCCGACCAAGGCACATACTATCCAAACAGAATAGAGACATTTACGCGGCGTCATTTACCTTCACCACCTGAATACAACTATGACCGATTGTAGCACATCGAACCATCGCCGGATTAGATGCAGACCGAGAAGAACATTTCCATGTTTTAATAAAAATGCAACATTACCAAACAACTGTGAGACCGGCAACTCGGGTTCACACTCGGGGTTCCCGTTCCGAGGTAGCCGCTCGGTCGTGTCACACGCAGGGTGCTATAGCTGATCCAGCTCGGCTTGTACGCGCTCGGCGGCTTGGGGATCGGAATCTTTGACCGCTTCGATGTACCGTCGGTAGGTCTTGATCGCCTTTTTGGATTTGCCCGCTTTTTTGTAGCAAAAGCCCAGGTCGAACAGGGTTCCGGGGTGATTGGGATTCAATTTGAGGGCACGCTCGTATGGCTTGATCGCCTCTTCGTGTCGCTCGGCGCCGCGATAGCAGGTTCCCAAATTGAAGTGCACATGAAAATTGTCCGGCTGCTTTTCGGCCAGCTCCTCGAGCAGCACGATGGACTCTTCGTACCGCTTGACCTTGGCCAGCACCACGGCGAGGTTGTTGTACAGATCGGGGTCTTCGGGAAACTGATTGAGGCCCTGATGGTAGATCTCGATCGCCTCTTCGTAGCGCTTCTGGCGCTTGAGGGCCAGCCCCAAATTGACGCAGTGCAAGGGGTTTTTCCCGTCGAGGGCCATCGCCTGCTTCAATGGTTCGACCGCCTCTTCGTCCCGATTCAAGCGCAACAACATCGCCCCTTCCAGCCCCAGGGCATCGGCGTATTCCGGTTCGATCTCACGGGCCCGTTTGAACGCCTGGTGCGCCTCTTCAAAACGGTCCATCCGTCGCAGAATACTGCCCCTGGTGAAATGGGCTGAGGCGTACTCCGGGTAGAGGGCGAGGGCCTGATCCGCCTCGGCGAGGGCTTGCTCCCACTTCTCGAGCCGCTTGAGCTCCACGGCCACTTTGTAGTGGGCTGCGGCACCACTCTTATCCAACGGCACATCACCGGTCGTCGTGCCGATCTCTCCGTTCAGTCTCCCACCGGTCAGTCCAGCCGTGGTGACCCCACTGGGACCAGACGATCCGCCACAGTGGCACAACACAAACACCATCACAAAAAGCACAATCCAGCTGGCCGGATATTGTCTCGTCTTGTTCATGATCCCTCCTCTCATGATCTCCGACAACGCCCCCAATACGTCTGTTTCGCGGTACTATTCGACGACCGGGTGACCCAAACGGCGGCTGAGTGACTCGAGCAGTTTCTTGGCCGCAACCGGGATAACCGTTCCCGGGCCGAAAATCGCAGCCGCTCCCCCGTCGTTCAACTCGGCGTAGTCCTGTGGCGGCACCACACCGCCGACCACTACCATGATGTCACCCCTGCCCGCTTTGTCCAGCTCGCTGATCAATTTGGGCAGCAGGGTTTTGTGTCCCCCGGCCAGGGAGCTCATCCCCACGATATGTACGTCGTTTTCCACGGCCTGACGGGCTGTTTCTTCAGGGGTTTGAAACAGGGGGCCGATGTCCACGTCAAAGCCGAGATCAGCCAACGCCGTCGAGATCACTTTGGCCCCCCGATCGTGACCGTCCTGTCCCATCTTGGCCACCATGATCCGCGGCCGTCGCCCTTCCTGCTGTTCGAACCGATCGGCGAGGGCGCGCACCTCGGCCACTGCCTCGTCCTGACCGAATTCACTGGAGTACACCCCGGAGATGGCGCGAATGACCGCTTTGTGACGACCAAAGACCGTTTCCATCGCCGACGAAATTTCCCCGAGGGATGCCCGGGCCCGCGCGGCGCGCACAGAGAGGTCGAGCAGGTTGCCCTCGCCCGATTGGGCCGCGTGGGTCAGCGTCTCGAGTGCCCGCTGGGTTTCGGTCTCGTCCCGCTGTTCGCGCAAGCTTCTCAGTCGTTCGACCTGGGCCTGGCGGACCGCGGAGTTGTCCACTTCGAGGATCTCCATCGTGTCCTCCTGGTCCAAGCGGTACTTGTTGACCCCGATAATGGTCTCCTTTCCCGAGTCGATCATCGCCTGGCGCCGTGCCGCTGCCTCTTCGATGCGCATCTTGGGCAGACCGGTTTCAATCGCCTTGGCCATGCCGCCCAACGATTCGACCTCCTGCAGGTGCTCCCAGGCCCGGTGCATAATCGCATCGGTCAGCCACTCCACGTAGTACGACCCGGCCCACGGGTCGACGACCTTACACATTCCGGACTCATGCTGCAGGAAGAGCTGGGTATTCCGAGAGATGCGCGCGGAGAAATCGGTGGGCAAGGCTATCGCCTCGTCGAGGGAGTTGGTGTGCAGGGACTGGGTGTGGCCGTTCACCGCCCCCATCGCCTCGACGCAGGTCCGCACCACGTTGTTGAAGGGGTCCTGCTCGGTCAGGCTCCACCCCGAGGTCTGGCAGTGGGTGCGCAGGGCCATCGACTTGGGGTTTTTCGGATCGAACTGCTTGACCAGTTTGGCCCACAGCATCCGGGCGGCCCGCATCTTGGCCACCTCCATGAAAAAATTCATCCCCACGCCCCAGAAAAACGAAATGCGCGGCGCAAAGGCGTCGATGGACAGACCCGCAGCCAATCCGGCCCGCAGATATTCCAGTCCGTCGGCCAGGGTGTAGGCCATCTCCAGATCCGCCGTCGCCCCGGCCTCTTGCATGTGATAACCGGAAATGCTGATGCTGTTGAACCGGGGCATCTGCTGTGACGTGAATTCGAAGATGTCGGCGATCACCCGCATCGACGGCTCAGGGGGATAGATATAGGTGTTACGGACCATGTACTCTTTGAGGATATCGTTTTGGATCGTGCCGGCGAGCTGTTCCAGCTTCACCCCCTGTTCCTGTGCGGCGACGATGTAAAAGGCCATCACCGGCAACACCGCTCCGTTCATCGTCATCGACACGGACATTTTGTCCAAGGGGATCCCGTCGAACAGAATCTGCGCATCCAGGATGGAATCCACCGCCACTCCGGCCTTGCCCACATCGCCGACCACCCGTTCGTGGTCTGAATCATATCCCCGGTGGGTGGCCAGATCGAACGCAATGGACAATCCCTTCTGTCCGGCGGCCAGGGCCCTGCGGTAGAAGGCGTTGCTCTCCTTGGCCGTGGAGAATCCGGCGTATTGCCGAACCGTCCAGGGGCGGGTGATGTACATCGAGGGGTAAGGCCCCCGCAGAAACGGAGGAATCCCGGCGGTAAACTGTAAGTGTTCCAGGCCGTCGATATCCTCGGCCGTGTAGACCGGTTTGATCTCGAGCTGTTCCATGGTGGTGGTCTTTAACGCGTCGATCGAAGCGCCGGATCGCTCGGCCGCGGCCTGCCACTCGGCAACACTGTCGGCACATTTTTGCGGGGCGAGCGGGATTTGGGTAAAATCGGGCAACGTCATCTCTAGGCTCCTATGTGCTTCAAAAATTGATCTAACGTTTCGAAAACATTAGCCTTAATGTGGATAAAGGCATTGACTCCCGCCCCCTTGTGGGCGTTGATTTGGTCCTTGGGATAGCCCGCCAGAACCACCTGGATCGAGGGCCGTTCGGCTCCCAATGCTTCGATGAACTCGGGCACTAGGGTGGGGTACTGGTCGTCGGTGGAACAGATCACCGCAATCGGAGCGCCGGACTTCACCGCAGCCGCTGCAGCGAGTTGGGGTGTGGCAAATCCATCGTTGCGCAAAATCTCGAATCCACCGACCTCGAAAAAATCAGCCGAAAAATCGGCACGGGCTTTGTGCTGCGCCACTGTACCCACGTTGGCCAGAAAGACTCGGGGCCCCTCTCCGGTACGCTCTGCAAATGCTCTCGCGCGATGGCGTAGGGCCTCGAATCCCTCCGCGCCCCGTTGGGGACGCAGCGGTTTAACCGTCACTGCCGCCCGGTCCCGATGCAACGCCTTGGTTATCTCACCGAGGGTCGCCCCGTGTTGGGCGGCAGCGATGGCCCGGATGATCAACCCAGTCCGATCCGTCGCCCCCCCGGTCAACGCTTCGAGCGCCGATCGGCACGCGGTCTCATCCCGCTCGGCGCGACATTTTTCGAGCGCTGCCGACCGTTGTACATAGATGTCTTCTGTAGAAGATGAAGATTTCGGCAGCTGTTCATCGACGTTGGGGTACATGTTCGTGCCCACCAACACGGCTTTGCGCGAGGCCAGGGCTGCGGCTTTTCCGGAGGCAGTCTGTTCCACCTGCTGTTGCACGAAGCCCTCTTCGAGAGCGCTGGTCATTCCCCCCCGCTGCTCGATCTGCTGAAAGAGTCGCCAGGATTTCTGGGCCAGCTCATCGGTCAGCTGCTCGACGAACCAGGAGCCACCGGCCGGATCGACCACCTGCCCCAGATGGCTCTCTTCCCGAAGCACCGCGTGGGTGTTTCTCGCCAATCGCCGGGAAAATGTATCGGGTGGTCCGAGCGGCTCATCGTAGAATCCCCCGTGAATGCTGTCAGCCTCGCCCACCGCGGCGGCGAACACCTCCGCGGTCGTGCGGACCAGATTGACGTGGGCGTCGGACCTTGTTTTGTTCCAGGTCGACGACCGGGCGTGGAGCGTCATCCGACGGGCGTCCTCATCACCGCCGAATGCCTCCACAGCACAGGCCCAGGCGATCCGCGCAGCCCTCAGTTTGGCCACCTCCATGAAGAAGTGGGATCCGACCATCATCGAGAACCGCATCTGCTGCGCCACCTGATTGATGTCCAAACCCCGCCTGACCAGCTCGCGCAAATACGCCACCCCGGTGGCCAGCGCACAGGCCAACTCTTCCACCGCGTCGGCCCCAGCCATGTGGTAGGGCGCCGAAGAGACACCGATCGTTTTCAACTGCAGGGCGTTGGTTCCGGCAAACTCCACCAGGGAGGCCATTTCATCCCACACCGACCCGCGGGCACCCTGCAATGTACCGCTGCGAGCGAGCTGGGCCAGTGGATCGAACTCAATCGCTCCTTTAACCCCGCTCGGTGCTACCCCTTGTTGGTCCAAGTAAGCAAAAACAACCGCCGCCAGGGGGATCCCCGAGGCTCCCGCTTCCAAATAGAGCGGATGGTCGAGCAGCGAGATGTGATCAAACAGCACGCTCAAATCTCGAGTTGTCCCGATTGAGACCCCCTGATCGCCCACTCGGTCCGAGGTGTCCGGTGTGGGATCCAATCCCTCTGCGGTGAGGGAATCGATCCGAAGCGGGACGGCGTTCTGCCCTCGACCGAGATCCTCGGTCAGCGCCCGGTTCAGCGCTTCCGGGGTGGCACAGGGAATTTCCTGACAGACCTCCCATCCGTTCACTGCGTTTCCCAACGCCGCTTTGCCCCGAAGGTAGGGGAGTGTGCCCGGCAGGCAGTCGACATAGGCCAGTTCTTCAAGGGCGTCCCGGGTATAGATCGGCTGCAACACGATTCCCTCGTCCGTCTTGGTCAAGAGCTTCCGTTCAAAGGGTGCTCCTTTGAGCGATTTTTCCGCGACCTCACGCCATTTGGCATATGTACCGGGCTCGAATTCGGCGAGCAGCTTGTTCTTGTTCATCGTCATCCTCATTCATGGGGTTGCGCGTCCATCGACAACAATACAATATAAGCGGGTCATAAATAATCGGGGTATGGCACTTTTGCAATATAATTATCTGCAACGAAATAAAATGAACAACCGCCCGACCAGTACCTCGCGCCCACAAAAAGAAGTTGACCTACACCATGGGACAACATACTCTGAATGGTGCCATAACTGACTGGAATAGCAGAGTAAACAAAAAAGTGTGTCCTGAAAAATCCACTCCCCATGATCTGAGAACGAGGAGGACGACCCCCTCCCGTCCAATGGTCAAAGTCCGACTGGATCCCCTCAAGGGAAGGCTCGCCCTGGGGCGATATCGCATCAACGCGCGATTGGCCAAGGGGGGTATGTCGATGGTCTATTTGGCCCGGGATGTCCGGGAGGGCGGTCTCTATGCAGTCAAGATCCTGCGCGGCGATCTCGTATATGAAAAGGGAATTCACAAACGATTCATCAATGAGACGCGGGCTGCTCAGCGCATCGACCATCCCGCGGTGGTCAAAATCTATGACGTCGGCGAATTCGACGAAACGCGCATCTGTCTGGCCATGGAGTACGTGCACGGTAGCTCCCTGCGCAAGGTGATCGAAAAGGGGCCCTTGAGCCCACAGGAGGCCCTTCCGTTTGCGATCGCCGTGGCCCGCGGTCTCGACGCGGCCCACAAGCAGGGGGTGGTGCATCGGGATCTCAAACCGGAGAATGTGCTGATCCCCCAAGACGACAGCGCCCACACATTGGTCAAGTTGGTCGACTTCGGCATTGCACGCATTATCGACACGCCCCATATCACGACGACCCAGCACATTATGGGGACACCGCAGTACATCTCGCCCGAGCAGGCGATGGGTGGGCCGGTCGATCATCGAGCGGACATCTATTCCCTGGGCGTGCTGCTCTACGAAATGTTAACCGGCACCCTGCCCTTCGCTGAAATCGACCCGGAGAAACTGCTGCACCAGCACATCAGCGATCCGCCACCGGGAATGGACGGATACACCGCGGGCAACCGGATCCCTAAATCGCTTGAAGAGTTGATCATGCGCTGCATGGCCAAGGCGCCGTGGAACCGCCCCCAACACATATCAGAGCTGCTCGACGCACTGATACCTATTGCCCATCCGGCCGGAAACTGAAACGCTTTATTTCGTCGTTCGTCAGCTGATCAAGGGGCATGGCGGACCTCATATCGCAACGAGGGGGGCTTGATTCCAGCATCCCTCATCTTGTGCTCGACGATCGCCTGGACTCGCCCCATCGATCCCCGCCAGGTGGAGGGCCCCTTCGATGGGGTGGCGATAAACCGATCCATCAGGTTGCGAACACCCGAGCGATCCCCGGCGTATTGCAGGCTAGCGACTTCCTTGGCCAGCGCTTCGACAGCACCGGGCATCTTGCCGAAGTCGATACTGAATCGTTCGAGGGCTTCGTCGAACGTGACCGCGCCCGCCTCGACCAACCAACCGAGTTGAATCGCTCCGGCCCGGGCGTGAACCGTATCGAGGGAACCGTCCAGGTTGCCGATGAGGTCCAACAGGGCCGCGGTGTACCGCCGCTCGACCGCGGACTGGTCGAGCCTTCCTTGGCCCCGGTAGTAGTCGACGAGCCACAAACCCAACGCATTCGCTTTGAGCTCCTCGAGCAGGAGATGATGGGATTTGAACACCTCTTTCACGGTGCGCGGCTTGCCCGGCGACGGTTCGATCTTCATTTCGGAAAAGGCGCCTAGCCCGTGGGCCAGCTCGTGTGAGAGAGTGTTGTGGGCACCGGCCTTGTGATCGATCTTGGCCAATAGGGACTCATCCACGACCCGCCCGGCTCGCGCTTTCCTTTCTTTGGCGAACGCCTCCAGATGATTGACCAGCAGCACTTTTTTGGACAGCCCTTGCGCCACGGCTTTGCCGCGGTTGGGCAGATGAAAGGCGGTCATCGCACCGCATCCGGCCCTCGATTGCCCTGCGGCCATCCACACCCGGATCGCCCGAATGGCGGTCCGCTGCTTCCCCCCTCGAGGTCGATACACCTCTGGTCCGACCAGCGCACCGACCGCCTGCTCCAGCTGTTGCAGTCCGGTCTCGAATCCGGCCAGCTCCGCTGACAGGACGGGATCTTCGCGGCCGAAAACCATGCCGAACTGGGCCTTGGTTTGCCAAGGACAGCCGTACGTTTCATAGGGACCGACCATCACCTCCCACTTACCGGACACACCGATCCAATCGATGTCCGAGTCATCGTAGGGAAAGGGCGTGGTGGCCTCCAATGCATCGGCACGGGCGTTGAGAAAGGTTTTCAATGTGGCCTGGGGCGCTACTCGAGCGGCTTGGCGCAATGTCTGGGACAAGGTCTTTATTTTAGGTCCGAATACGTCCGTCTGGGACAGAGCCAGCGCATCGAATCCACCGCGCTCGTTGCGGTGCACCAGTGTATAGGGGCTGAGCAACTCCTGTCCGTTGATTTGTCGTCCCAAGGTATTGAACTCATCCCGGGTCAAATCATCCGGCCAAGGGGTGAATCCGATCCGTTTCAGGGGACACTCGGCGAAGGTACAACATCGGGTCGAATCCCCGGTGGTGCACCAGGGGGACCGATACCGCGCAAACAGCTTCGCTTCCACCGTCGTCCCCGACTGGACGACGTGCCGGCGCCAAGCGAGATTTTGCGGATGAAGCTGCAGCATGTACAGCTCTTCGATCAGCGCGGCGGCCTCGAGCAGGTGACGCACCAGTTTCTGCTCGTCGCCACTCAGCTTGTTCGTCGTGTGAAGGATGCGTCGATCGGCGCAGCCATCATAGTGTTTTTGCAGGGCCTGTTGACGGGCATCGGGGCGGGGTTCGGGTTTGGCTTTCTTCGCCAAGGGTGCCCCGGCTTTGGACTCGGGTTGTTTCGCCGGGATGGAAGCATCCGCCGCCTTTTTTTCGACATGCGGCGAGGGTGAGGCCGGGGGCGGTGACGGTTCGGTGCAATAAACAACGGTGATCATCGCCGCAACAAGAAGAACCTTATACCAACACTGCTTCAGCATAATCCGGGTCGCTAGGGGGTTCCGTTGCCCGAAGGGCGATTGATCGTCTTGTTCAGCACCTCGGTTTGGCCCGATCGAACGCGCACGCGGAAGCTCTTGTTGTAGTTCAACGCCTTGTTGGTCAGGACCACCCGGTGGTTGCCGGCTCTGAGGGGCAAACGGGTGATCGGCGTGGTTCCCCGATCGATGCCGTCAATCTTCACCCGGGCCCAGGGGCGCACGTTGATGTCGATGAATCCCTTTCCTCGGGGTCGTCGGGCAGGGGTAGTGGCCTGCTGGACTGCGGGTTCTTTCTCCGCAGGCGGCGCCTCAGCTTCAACAGTTTCGTCCGGTGGCGGCGATGCCTTCAGCTGAGGCTCTTCGGCCGGCGGTTCCAACCGCATCACCGGCGATGGTTCTGCAGCAGGCGTCTCTCTTTGTGTCGGCGGAGAAACGGCAGTCGACTCGGCAGGTAGACCCACTGGGGTTCCCCCGACGCGGGGGGCCGCACTGGGCACCGGTTGCTCTGTCGGCCCGGTCGGGTCTGTCGGACGCAGGGTGACGAAGAGAACGATTCCGGCGATTATGACCACTGCTGCGGCAATGGCCAGGGGCCGTTTCCAACCCACGGTATTCACGGAGAGACTCGCCGACTGGGAATCCTGGGCAACGATCTGTGGCGGCGACGCCCCTGGTGCCGATTCCGCTTCAAGTGATCCGGAGTCCCCAGCTGACAACGGTCGGGTACGCCCCTTAATCGACTGGGGTGACTGTGCTGAATCGCTCGCCGCAGATGCCGAAGCGGCGTCGGTTTCCGGAGCCGTCTCTTTTGCCAGCAGTTCATCATTGAGGTATTTGAGACTGGTCACCAGCTCCCCGGCGATATCGGCCTCACAAGGATCCAGCCCGGTGGCGGCGATTGCCTTTTGCGCCTGACGCGCGCTCTCGTAGCGGTTGTCCGGGTTCCGATCGAGCAACCGCATGACCACGGCATTCAACTCAGCGTCAATCCCCGGTATCGGCGGAGCGGCGCCGGTCAACACCTGGGCAATCAGCGCTTTCTCATCGTCACCCTGAACCAACCGTCGGCCGGCGAGCATCTCCCAGAGCACCAGTCCGGCGGCAAACAGATCCGTGCCGGGCCGTGCGGCCTCGCCGCGAGCCTGCTCCGGCGAGAGGTAGGCCAGTTTGCCCTTGATCAACCCGGTACGTGTCACATTGGACATCCCCTTGGCCTTGGCGATACCGAAATCGACCAGCTTCACGGCTCCTTCGCCTGAGACGAGAATGTTGTGCGGCGATACATCCCGGTGGATCACCGGCCGGCTCTCTCCTTCGAGCTTGAGCTCATGGGCATGGGCCAATGCGGCCAGCAGCCCTTTGACCACGTAAATCGCAAACGATATCGGAACTCTCAGCTTGAGCTCAGCGGCCAGCTGGAGAATCTGTTTCAGATCGAGGCCTTCCACCAGCTCCATCGCCAGAAACAGTTGCCCGTCATGGCGATCGAAATCGAACACTTGAACGATGTTGGAATGGTGCAGCGCTGCGGCGATCCGCGCCTCGCTCTCGAACATCTCGACGAATTGGGGATCACTGGAGAACTCGGTGCGCACCCGTTTCAGACAAACCGGCTTGATGAATCCGGACGGCCCGACAATGCTCGCCTTGAAAATCTCGGCCATACCGCCGACAGCCAAGAGGGTTTCGAGTTTGTACTTGCCCCACTGTTCAAGCAAAGGTCAATCCTGGTCCTCGATGGTGATGATCACCGTATAGGGGTCACCATAACAAAACGCAAGTCCCGGTGGCAATTTACTGGGCACTCCCCTACTGCCGATCGGATGACCCTACGAAGTGTTCGTAGCCTTTCTGGTTCAAGGTCAACGGCTGACCCTTCCGCGTGACAATGACCTCCGGTCGTCCGGCGGTAACCCTGCCGATGGTCGTCGCTCCGGCAAAATCGGGGCCGTTCAACCGGTCGAGCAGCTCTTTTGCCGAGTTCGGAGCGACAGTGAACAACAATTCGAAATCCTCTCCCCCCTGCAACACGAGGGCGTCCAGATCGGCTCTTGCCGCCTGGGCGACAATTCTCGTGGATGGGGAGATGGGAAGTCGTTCCGCTTCAATCGCCAGGGAGACACGGCTCATTTCGGCGATGTGCCGAGCATCTCCGAGCAGCCCATCGCTGAGGTCGATACACGAGGTCACCCCCGGATGGGTCGCAAGTACGCGCCCCTCCTTGAGCCGCGGTTGAGGAACTAGATGACGGTCGACGAGCGGGGCCACCATCTCAGGATCACACCCCAAATCGGTCCGCTGGCTGGCCAACAATCCGGCTGATGACCTTCCTAGACTACCTGTCGTACAAATAAGATCTCCAACTTTTGCACCATCCCGGCATAATATTTGATCTTCCTTTACTTCACCCAATAGAGTGATATCGATCATCATTTGATCCCGCAGCTCCGCCGTGTTCCCTCCGACCAACTCGGCGCCGCCAAGGGCCAGCCCGCGCCGCAGGCCCTGGTAGATCTCCTTTATCATCTCTGAGTCGGTACCCGCCGGTAGCCCAATCGAAGCCAGGGCAAAGGTCGGCGTGCCCCCCATTGCCGCGATATCACTGAGATTGACCGCTGCCGCGCGCCGGCCGATCTGCTCCGGCCGAGATAATTTCAGGGAAAAGTGCACCCCCTCGATCTGGGCATCGCAGGTTGCCAACAGCACCATTCCGGAGGTCTGACGGAGCACGGCGGCGTCGTCCCCCACGCCCCGTATCACCTTGGGTGAGTGGGGGGGGGCATCTCCCATCAGTTCCGAAATGAGCCCGAACTCGCCTAACGTGCTAATTTTCATCGATTTTGTTGTCCTTCACCAATGCGGATTTCCCCTCTGGGGACGCCCTGTGAATCCAGAAACTCCTTAACTGATTTATTCTGTAAAATCGACAAGATAACGACACTGTTCATCCACTGTTCATCGACTGCCCGTGTCGATTGATGAAATAAAGAGAATAACAGTAAAAAATATTATACGTTATTCCCTTGGTTATTTACCGATACTACTTGACACCTCCGAACGAGTACCTGTACCTTGCCCGTCGTCTTTTGGTGAAAGAATACAAAAGTACGTCGTTAATACAATGTTGTTCGACGGTCAAAAAGCAAAAGAAACGCTGGATATCCTCACGATACATGTGGGTACGCTCCGTCAAGGTCCGCTCGAATTAGACCGCCGGATTCCGCTCGAGTGGTTGACTGCTCAGCTCGAAAGTTGTGAATACCCGGTCACACCGCGCGACGTGACCCTGACGTTGACCGTCGAGTCATCGGGAAACGGCATTCTCATCCGGGGTGCCGTCGATGCGCAACTGACGACCGAATGCGCGGTCTGTCTCTCGGAAACCGTCCTTAGACTTCATCCGGAGATCAGCGCCTTTCTTCAACCAAAACCAAAAGAATTAAAGGATATCGATAATAACGAAATCACACTCGAAGAGCTTGAAACGGAATGGTTCGACGGGGACACAATCAACGTCAGCAGTTTGGTGCGAGACACGCTGATGCTCGCCCTGCCGATGAACCCCAAATGTCAAAACGACTGTCCCGGATTGCACCGTGATGCTCCCCCGGCGGAGCAAACGAGTATCGATCCACGATTGTTGCCGTTGGCCAAATTCCAGATGCAAAAGGAGAAATAAAGTGGCAGTTCCCAAGAAGAAAAAATCACGCGCCCGGCGGGATCGCCGTCGAGCGCACCACGATCGGGTCGCCCTGCCGGCGACGACCGTCTGCACCCAATGCGGCGCTCCGGTCCGTCCCCACCAGGCCTGCGGCGAATGCGGCAACTATCGCGGTCGTCAGGTCCTCGAAATCGAAGAGGAAACTGAAGAAGCCACCTCATAAACACACCGGCCAAAGGACCGGGAGCGACTCAACACGCGGTTAGGCAAAAAGCGAGTAATTGAATGACGACAGAGGTTCGAAGCAGGATTGTTGGCACCGGAAGCTACAAGGGAGAGGGCGTACTCACCAACCACGACCTCGAACAGATGCTCGACACGACAGACGATTGGATCACCGAGCGAACCGGGATCAAGGAACGGCGGGTGGTCTCCAAAAAAATCGTCACCTCGGATATGGCGGCCCATGCACTCGGCCAGGCCTTGGACATGGCCGGGCTCGAGCCCAACGACCTGGATATGATAATTTGTGGAACGGTGACCCCGGATCGCCCCCTCCCCGCCACCGCTGCCTATGTACAAAAGAAGCTCGGGGCCAGCAATCACTGCGCCTCGTTCGACGTTGCTGCCGCCTGTGCCGGATTCATCTACGGCATGTCCATTGCTGACGTGTTCATTCGCACCCAAAAAGCCAAACGGGTCGGAGTGATCGGCGTCGAACTGCTCTCCCGCGTGTTGGACTACACTGATCGCAACACGTGTGTGCTGTTCGGCGACGGCGCCGGTGCGGCGGTCCTCGTGGCCGACGAAAGCGACCGGGGAATTCTATCGACCCACACCTACACCGACGGCTCGCTAACCGAACTGCTGATCATTCCCGCAGGGGGATCGGTGATGCCGACGACGCCCAACACCGCTGCCGAGCGCCTGCACTACGTACGGATGGAAGGCCGCGAGGTGTTTCGCTATGCGGTGCGCTATCTCTCCGAAGCTGCCAGGACCGCGCTTAAGGCCAATAATATGACGAATGACGATGTGAGTTTGGTCGTGGCACATCAGGCCAATATTCGCATTTTGGATGGCGTGGCCAAGCGGGTCGACATTCCGCTGGATCGCTTCGTGCTCAATATTGAACGGTTCGGTAACACCTCCAGCGCCTCGATTCCACTGGCCTTGGATGAGGCGGTGCGGGGAAATCTGGTCAAATCGGATGATATTTTGTTGATGATCGCCCTGGGAGGAGGCATATCCTGGGGTTCTGCGTTAATAAAGTGGTAAAAAAATGAAAACTGCATTCATATTTCCCGGACAGGGTGCTCAGAAAGTGGGTATGGGGCTCGAGTTGTTCGAGTCATCAGCAGCTGCGCGAACGTGTTTCGAGCAGGCGGACGAAGCGCTGGGGGAATCCCTCAGTGAGCTGATTTTCAAAGGCCCGATTGAGTCGCTCACGCTGACTGCAAATACACAACCGGCGGTGCTGACGGTCTCCGTCGCCGCGTTAAACGCCTTCGCTGAGCGCAGTGATCACCGTCCCGACTTTGTCGCCGGTCACAGTCTCGGCGAGTTTTCCGCCCTGGTGGCCTGCGGCGCGATGGGCTTCGCCGACGCGGTGCGCACAACCAGGGCCCGCGGTCTTGCGATGCAGGAAGCGGTTCCGGCGGGGCAAGGAGCAATGACCGCTGTGATCGGCCTCCAAGACAAAGAGGTCGAAGCGGTTTGCCAACAGGTCTCGACCGAGGAAGTCGTAGCGCCGGCAAACTTCAACTCCCCGGATCAAATTGTTATTTCAGGGCACAAAAACGCGGTCGAACGCGCCGGTGCGGCGCTGACCGAAGCAGGGGCCAAACGGGTCATCCCGCTGCCGGTCAGCGCCCCCTTTCATTCGGCACTGATGGTACCGGCTGCGCAACAGTTGGCCGAAGTCCTGCAGGGGATCGACCTGCATCAGCCCCAGATGCCGGTGGTGACCAATGTCGAAGCCGCACCGAACGGGGATTCGGATCGCATCGCCGATCTATTGGTCCGCCAAGTGACGGCGCCGGTGCGCTGGACCGATTCGGTGCGGTTCATGATTGACCAAGGCGTCAACACATTCATCGAATTCGGACCGGGCAATGTACTCGCCGGTTTGATCCGCCGAACCGAACGCAGCGCTACAGTTATTTCGGTAAACTCGCCTGACGGTCTTGACAAAGCCTCGCAGGCGCTAGAAAAGCTCAAATAATATCCCACCGTCGCCAGGCGACAGATGGGTATCGCGGGAGCCAAAGCTGCTCGCGAGAATGGATGGAGGATAAGATGGAGATCGAAAATAAAGTACGTGAGATTGTCTGCCAGCAACTCGATGTCGACCCCGGACAGGTGAAAATGGAAACCTCGTTCGTGGAAGATTTGGGTGCTGATTCGCTGGCCGTCGTGGAGCTCGTCCTGGCGCTCGAAGAGGCGTTCGAGATCGATATTCCCGACGAGGACACCGAGAAGCTGCGTTCCTTCAAGGACGCGGTGGATTATATCGCGGCCAAAGCCACGAACTAGAGGTAGCATGGTGACCAATGGACGAAGGGTCGTCGTCACCGGTCTGGGCTGCATCAGCCCGCTGGGACTCGACACCGCATCGCTGTGGAATGGTTTCATGGAGTGCAAATCGGGGATTGGCCCGATTACGCGCTTCGATGCGAAGGATTACACCAGTCGCATTGCCGGTGAGATCAAGGAATTTGATCCGGAAAAATGGATTCCCAAACGGGATATTCGCCGGATGGATCGGTTTATCCACTACGCGGTGGCCGCTTCAGACGAAGCACTCGCCGACGCGAAGTTGGAGATTACCGACGATATCGCAGAGCGCGTGGGCAGCATCGTCGGAGTTGGCATCGGCGGTTTGGAGACGATTGAAATTTATCGAGACGTGGTGGTGTCCAAGGGGCCCCGGCGCATTTCGCCTTATTTCATTCCCATGCTCATCGCCAATCTCGCCCCCGGGCAGATTTCCATGCGGCACAATGCCAAGGGACCCTGCTTGACCACCACATCGGCGTGCTCGTCGGCCTCCCACGCAATCGGTGATTCTCTGCGTTGGATTCAGCGAGGGGAAGCAGATGCGATGATCGTCGGCGGGGCCGAAGGGGCGATTACGCCGCTGGGTGTGGGCGGATTCACCGCACTCAAAGCACTCTCCACGGAGCGCAACGACGAGCCCGAGAAAGCCAGCCGCCCCTTTGACAAGGATCGCGATGGATTTGTCATCGCCGAGGGTGCGGGCATCCTGATTCTCGAGGAGCTCGAATTCGCCAAGGCCCGCGGAGCCCGTATCTACGCCGAGCTTTCCGGATACGGCGCCACTGCCGATGCCCATCATTTGACAGCACCTGCGCCGGACGGCAAGGGAGCGATCAAGTGCATGGAACTCTGCCTGGCGGACGCGGGATTGAATCCCGAGGACGTGCAGTATATCAACGCCCATGGGACGTCGACGCCAATCAACGATCCGATCGAGACGGCTTCAATTAAAAGTGCGTTTGGCGATCACGCCTACAAACTGGCGGTCAGCTCCACCAAGTCGATGACCGGCCATCTGTTGGGCGCGGCCGGCGCGGTCGAGGCAATCGCGTCGATCAAAGCGATTGAGACACAGATCGCTCCACCGACGATCAACCTCGATGAGCCCGATCCGGAATGCGATCTGGACTACATCCCCAATGAGCCCCGCTCGATGAAAATCGAGCACGCCATCTCCAATTCTCTGGGATTCGGGGGTACCAACGCCACGGTCAGCTTCTCTCGCTTCACCGGGTAGTTGATGACCATTCGACTCATCATCGCCTGCGATCACGGCGGTCTCGAGCTAAAGGAGACCCTCAAGCAGGCGTTGAGTGAATCGAATGTTTCACTGATTGATTTGGGTGTTCACACGAGTGGGTCGGTGGACTATCCCGATCTGACCCATCGACTGGCCGACAAGCTCACCGCCGGCGAAGCGGATCTCGGTCTGCTGATCTGTGGCACCGGCATCGGTGTGAGCATCACCGCCAATCGGCACCGGGGCGTGCGAGCAGCGCTCTGCACCAATTCATACATGGCCAAAATGAGCCGGGAGCACAACGATGCCAACGTGCTCTGTCTCGGGGGACGAGTGGTCGGCGCCGCTCTGGGCGAGGAAATCGTGCGCACCTTTTTGAGCAGCACGTTTCGAGGCGGCCGACACAGCCAGCGAGTCTCCAAAATCGAACTCAGATGAAGTGCCCGGTCTGCGGCGATCTCAACTCACGGGTGATCAACTCCCGTGGGGTCAAAGACGGCGCAGAGATTCGCCGACGCCGCAGCTGCGATGCCTGCTCCTATCGTTTTACGACCTATGAACGAGCCGAGCGCGCTTACCCGGCGGTGATCAAAAAAGACGGCAGGCGCGAACCGTGGAACCGGGACAAAATCTTAAGCGGGTTGAGCAAGGCATGTGAAAAACGCCCCATCTCGATCGATGAGATAGAACAGTTGGCAGACACGGTGGGCATCGACATAAACGCCTTGGGCCACGCGGAAATATCATCGAGAATTGTTGGGGAGCACCTCATGGCTCACCTCAGGGATCTCGATGAAATTGCCTATGTGCGCTTTGCTAGTGTATACCGTTCTTTCAAGGACATCGATGAGTTCATGTCCGAGTTGACCGATCTGGTCAAGGGTCGCCAAGAGATCGACACCCAGGAAGAACATGACTGATACACGGGCCTCGGTGGATGTTCGGTTTATGCAGCTGGCCTTGGAGCTGGCGGGGAAGAGCCGCCCTAGCCCCAATCCACGGGTCGGCGCCTGCGTGGTCGATGCCACGGGAACCGTCGTCGGCCAAGGTTTTCACGTACAACCGGGCAAACCCCACGCCGAGATCATCGCGCTCGAGCAAGCGGGCGCCCAAGCGAGTGAAGCAGATCTCTACGTGACCCTGGAGCCCTGTTGTCACCGGGGCAGAACCGGTCCCTGTGTCGACGCAATTTCCAAGGCGGGCATTAGTCGCGTAATCGTCGGCATGGTCGATCCGGATCCCCGGATGCGGGGACAAGGTCTCGCCCGGCTCAGAGAAAAAAACATCGAGGTCGTCGTCGGAGTAGCCGAGGAGGACTGCGCGCGATTGCTGGCGGGCTACAAGATGCACCGCACTCAGGGCAGGCCGGCGATTACGCTGAAAGCGGCGATCACCCTTGATGGCGCCCTGGCCACTATGTCCGGCAGCTCGAAATGGATCTCTTCCGAGCGTTCACGGCAAGAGGCGCACCGGATGCGAGCGTTTGCAGACGCGGTATTGGTGGGCATTGGTACCGTCATCAGTGACGACCCCCAATTGACCGTGCGTCATTGTACCGGGGACAATCCGCTGCGTGTTGTGATGGACTCCGGCCTGCGCATTCCACTCGATTCGAACCTTATTCGCAGTAGGGACCAAGGCCCGCTGGTCATTGCCCACGTGAAGGGGGACGCCGAAACCGCCGAACAGCTGGCCGCAATGGAGGGCATCGACTTGCTGCAATGCGCGTCCACCGATGATCAGCGGGTGGATCCCGGCGATCTGATGGTTCAGCTCGGCAAAAGGGGGGTCACGTCTGTACTCGTCGAAGGCGGGAGCAAGATTCACGGCGCGTTTGCCAGCGCTCGGCTGGCCGACTACCTCGCCCTGTTCACCGCGCCCAAGATTCTCGGCGCCGGTATCCCTTGGATTCAATTTGCCGGCGTCGAGTCGATCAATGACGCAGTACAATTGCGTGATCTCAAGGTCAATTCACTGGACACCGACCTGCTGATCGAGGGGCGGTTCACCTGTCCTGATCAGCCCAATACGGTCACCCCTGTTAAATAAGCTCCTCTAAATTGAGCCCGTCTTCCTCCTCCAGCTGGAGCAATTTGGTCAGGGCCGACATCTCCAGTTGGCGAATGCGCTCTCGGGTCAGATTCATGATCTCGCCCACCTCTTCGAGGGTCACCCCTCCCCGTTCGGTGACGTCTAGGGTGCAGGTTTCGGTCATCTGCCACACTTCGATATCCGGAAAGTTGAGCTTGATCGACCCGGTCTCGCTGTTCACATCCAAGTAGAGGTGATGCTTGCAGCTGACATACGGGCAGGGCCGTTCAGTGTTCAGGCATTCAGCTCGAGTCTTGGGTCGCTGGTGATCGGTCTCGGGATAGAGCAGTCGGCCGAGCTTTAGCTGCTCCTTGGTCATTTTTTTGATCGGCACGGTGCGTGCGCGAATCGGCCTTTTACGACGAGTTGTACGTGATCGCCGACCGGTGTTGCGATCCTCTTTGGCTGCGTTGAGCCGCTTGGCTTGATCCATGGCTTCTCCTCCCGGGTAAAGCGTGTTGGGCAAACCGTGTTGCCCCTCTTGCTCCTCTGCCCCTTGGCTTTAAACCGCCTCTCTTGCTGTCTGCCGTCTCAGCCGGATCCGCGCCGCTGCCGTTTCGAGCTTGGTCACCAGGTCTTCCGCCGACTCACGCGCCTCAACGATCTGCAGCCGCAGACCATCAGTGACCATCGCCTCATGCTCATCAACCGACATCAAGCTCTTCTCCAACTGCTCTAAGATGCGAAAAAGTAAGGTTCTCAGCTCTTCGATTTCACCGCCGACAAACGCGAAGTGTTGTCGGATTTCTTCAATGGTATAATCCAGGGCCATCATCTGTTTGATATCGACAATCTGTCTAACGGTGCCGGCCGGATAGACCCCCCGCGATCCCTTGTGCTTTCCCTTGGTGCCGATGCGGCGACTTCGCGGTAACAACCCCAATTGAACGTACTTGCGAAAGGTTGCCTCGGAGAGCTTGAGACCCCTACCGGAACAGATATCGACAATTTCTGCTAAACTCAATCCTTCTGCGTTATCCTGCTCAATCTGGATCAGCTCCTCTTCGCTAAAGAGAGGGGTGCTGATGTCTGTCTTTTTTTTATAGTTCATTGAAAGTAATATACTCACTATTTGTGCGTGAGTATATAATATGAAATATATTATACTGAATAGAATATTGTCAAGAGACTTTTTTCATTGTCCTATAGTTTTTTTATCTACCTTTAAAAAGAACGAACGACTGATAAGGCCGAAAGTAAGCACCAAGCCCTATTCAAACGGTCTACGATGCAATAGATAACTATCTTATTTTTAAGAGAATTATTACAACAGGAAGGGCAGGCACGGTGACCTGCCCCGACGTCAATCTTTGTCGGGTCCCGGTGGGTTGCCCTTTCGAATTATCGGTGGGATTCGATGCGTTTCAACAATTGACGGGCGTGGGGCCGCCACCGTTCCCCCTCTTGGGCCCAAGTTCCTATTTTGGGGGCGCTGAGCACCCGGCGGAGCCGTTTTTTTGCTTTGCTGTACTCTTCGGCCTCGATGAGCACTTCTGCGTAGACGAGGTTGTTCATCGGCGTATCGGCGATTTGCAGCGCCTGCTGTGCGTACTCCAACGCCAGATCGATATCGCCGATACTGGTGGGCCAGGGAGGGGTTTTGGCGTGCAACATCGCCAACAACCGGAGCGGTCCACCATCGAGAAAGCCGGGGGCGAGCTCGGCGGCCTTGAGACCGTTGGCCTGGACCTCCTTGACCATTCCCAGACCGGTCAACCCGGCGGATTCCGCGCGGCGTCCATCGATCACGGCGAGATAGTAGTACCCTTCCACCCGATCCGGCCGCTCGCGGACCGCTGCCACAGCCGCGTCCCGCCCCTCGTTGAGCCAGGCCCGTTGAGCGCTAGCATCGCGATGGAGCTCGCTGACCATGAAGCAGGCATAGGCGAGCTTCCAATGAACCTCCATCAAATCCACATCGGAGATGGTCTCGCCCAGCAGTTCGCGGGCTTTGTCTAACGCCGCTGCGGCGCGCTCGAAATCACCGGCTGAACTGGCTGCGGACAACCTCTGTTCGGCAACGGCCATCAACTGGGTGATATCGGATGGGAGGTCGTCGGCGCTGGTAGTAGTTCGGGGAACCGGCGAGGAGCCCCAGCAGCCGGTCCACAGTAGTGCACTCACCATCCATCCTGCAAAAGGCCATTGAATCGGACGGAGAGCGTTCACAAATTTACACTTTGGTTGTTTTTATAGGGATTTAGGGGTGTTATCGAACACCGATCTCCCGAATACGGGCGGCTTTTCCTCGGCGGCTGCGCAGATAATAGAGCCGCGCCTGCCTCACCCGTCCGCGACTCTTAACCTCGAGTCGCTCGATCAAAGGAGAGTGGGCCGGGAAGATACGTTCCACCCCGATGCCATAGGACATCTTGCGCACGGTAAAAGTGCTGCACAGCCCACCGTTGCGGCGGCGAATCACCACCCCTTCGTACACCTGGATGCGCTCTTTTTCGCCCTCGCGAATTTTATAGTGAACCCGCACCGTATCACCGGGGCGAAACTTGGGCAGCGGGTTGATCCGCAGCTGTTCCTGCTCAATTTCGTTTACTTTCACGCTCGCTTCGCTCATCATCAACTCCTCATTCCACCATTTATCACCGCAAAATCATCAATTTCGCAGCGTTAAGGCGATGGAATTATGCAAAATCTTTGCCTGGTGTCAACATCGGGGTGTCGATAGTTGTAAACTTATCGAAAATGACGTCGTTGGCAAGCTGATCCACCGCGACGAGAGGCCTCAAACACCCGACACGTCCCCTTCGCTCGGACCGAGTGGACAACATTTTGACTTGCCTTGACAATGCGTTACACGTATGTAAGGTCTCCGTCGACGGACGCGGGGTGTAGCGCAGTCTGGTAGCGCGCCAGCTTTGGGAGCTGGATGTCGGAGGTTCGAATCCTCTCGCCCCGACCATCATGCGCCCGTAGCTCAGCTGGATAGAGCAACGGCCTTCTAAGCCGTGGGTCGCAGGTTCGAATCCTGCC
>JANQET010000512.1 GCA_028278265.1 Myxococcota bacterium | reverse complement strand
AGGTCAACGGGGGATGAGGTCAGTTTTTTCGGGGTATGCGCGGTCCGGACTGGACGAGATCGAGCGGAAAACGTATATCTTCTACCAACTTTTGGTATGGCGCTGTGGCTCCGTACAGAAACGAGGCGGATGGGTGACTACGGACAGCTAATGGTTTGCATCGCGGCTGCGTGTTCTGCCATTGGCGGATGTCTGGCCCTGGTCTCTCACGATCGACCCCACTACCTCGACGCCGGGCGGCGGATGCTGTTTGCCGCCGGGGTCGCTTCGCTGGCCTCTCTCTTGATTCTGGTCTTTTTGCTCTGTTCCCATGACTACCGCATCGCCTACGTGCGCGACTACGCAGATCGCACGATGTCCATCGGCTACCTGGTGGCCGCGGTCTGGGGCGGCAAGGGGGGCTCCCTGCTCGTTTGGGCGGGCATCCAGACCTGGTACACCGCCGCCGTGGCGCTCAACCGCCAGTGGTCTCAACGCAATGTGTTGCGCTTCGCCCTGGGATTTTTGGCAGCGATTCAGGTGTTTTTCCTGTTGTTGGTCCTGTTTCACTCCAACCCGTTCGCCCCGCTGGGTACGATCGCCGATCAGGGCATCGGGATGAATCCACTGTTGCGCAACCCCTACATGGCGGTCCACCCTCCCACCCTGTTTCTCGGTTTTGCCGGGTTCTCCGTGCCCTTGGCCTTTGCCTTTGGCGCCTTTGCCGATGGGAAGACCGACGGCGTGTGGCTGGCCGAGCTGCGCGGTTGGATTTTATTCGCCTGGGTGTTCTTGAGCATCGGCAATCTGCTGGGCATGCTCTGGGCCTACGAGGAGCTCGGCTGGGGCGGTTACTGGGGTTGGGATCCGGTGGAGAACGCCTCGTTCATGCCCTGGCTAACCGGCACCGCGTTGGTGCACAGCGCCTTGGCTCAAAAGAGGACCGGCGGATTCGGAGTGTGGAATTTTGCCCTCATCGTGGTCACCTTTGCCCTGATCATTTTCGGCACCTTCCTCACCCGCTCGGGCATCATCGAATCGGTGCACGCGTTTGCCGGTTCGACCACCGGTCCCCATCTGCTCGGTTTTATCATCGTCATCTTGGTGTTGGGGGGTGGGCTGATGGTGCTGCGTCTGTCCAGCGTTCGCCGGACTGACAGTCTTCAGTCGTGGTACTCCAAAGAGGCGATAGTGCTGGTGACCAATTGGGCGTTCGTCCTGGCCACCATTGGGGTATGGTTGGGCACGATGGCCCCGTTCTTCTCCGATCTGTTGAAAGGGGAAAAGCTCACCCTGACCCCCGAGGCGTTCAACCGCGGGATGGTTCCCCTGGGATTGCTCATCTTCGGACTAATCGGCTTGTGCACCGCCTACAACTGGCGGTCCACGCCGTTCGAGCGGGGCATCCGGTTCAGTCGACTTCCGCTCATCGTCGGACTGATCGCCGCTGCGGCCGCCGCACTGGTCAACGGCTTGGGCTCCGAGGGCGGATTGACCGGTGGACTGGCGCCGATTCTCTCGTTCGCCCTGATCGGTGTGATCAGCGCGATGGTGATCAAACGGAGTATCCCGCTGCTCAAGCGCTCCGCGGATCAGCGCCGGAACACCCGCTTGACCTACCAGAAGCTCGGCGCACAGCTGGTTCACCTCTCGGTGGTCCTGCTGTTCGTCGGCTTTACCGGCGCCGCCTTCACCAAGGAGCACCGCCGCGCGATGAACCCCGGTGAAGCGATTCGCGTCGACGATGTGCGCGTCGAGTTTCTGGGCTTGCGGACCGATGCCGATTTCGAGCGTCAAGCGGTCTATGCCGACCTGAACGTGAGCACTGGGTCGGCTGATCCGGTCGTGTTGTCACCTGCTCGGTTCATCTATCACACCCATCCCCGGCAACCGACCAGTGAGGTGGTCATCCGCACCAGTTTGACCAGGGACCTCTTCCTGATCCTCGGTGAGCCGGATCTGCGCTTCGGCCGGGCGGTCGTGCGGCTGGTGGTCAATCCGTTGGTCGTCTGGATTTGGCTCGGGGGTCTGGTAATGGTGATTGGGGTGATGGTGGCCTTTCCCCAATCCGGATGGCTCGAGCGATGGCGCGAAGCATACCTGCGTCACCGGCAGAAGGTCGGCTGGATCGGCTTTATTGGCGTGGCGGTGACGATCGCGGTAATCGGTATTGCAACAACGCGGGATCTGCCGATGGCCATTATTGCCCTGTTGGTCATTTCCGTGGTGGGGTTGGTGCTGTTCCTCAGCAGCGCCGTTCACGAGCTGCTTCTGCGCAAGGGGCCTGCCTGATGCGCGCGGTATTAGGTGCGGCATTCGTGTTGATTTCCCTATCGGCGCAGGGGCAACAACCGACGCCGTCCGAACCGCCCCCGCGGGATGCCGCCCACGATCCGGGTGCCGCGATGAGCGCATCCCCGGTGGTACAGATTTCCCATCTGCACATCATCCTCACGCGGAAGAACGATCGAATGGTCGTTTCACAAATCTTCATGCTCAGTCCGACCGGCACCGAGGGGGGCCGACAATCGAGCCCCTATGCCATTCGCGTGCCGCCCGGTGCGGTGGGATTTCGCACCACCGAGGAGGATCGGGAACATCTCGTCTTTCGAACGGATCGGGTAATCGTGCGGCGGCCGATTACCGCCGAGGAGACCCGCGTGGCCTTTTCGTTCGAGCTGCCGATTCGCGACGGCACGATGCGCCTGACCCAACAGTTGGACGGAACGATCGGCACCTGCCAAATCGTCTCCACCTGGACCCACGGTGATGTCTCGTTGACCGGTCGCGGGTTTGAGCCGGCCGTGTTTCAGCGCCTCTCCAGCGGGCTGACCGGATTGTTGCTCACCGGGCAGAATATCTCCGGGGCGAATCTGCAGCTCGAGCTGTCCGGTCTCGAGGACGGCGCCTCAGCGGCGTTGCGTCGGGCCACTTTGTTTCTCAGTCTCCTCTTTTTGGGGGGTGGTTTTGCCTGGTGGCTGAGGCGACGGTTCGGCGCCGGCAACCGGTCGGCCGATCCTGAGGACAATGAAAAATGAGTGAGACGCTCAGTCGGGTTCAATTGCTGGGGGTGACCAAGCTGTTCGGTGCGATCCGCGCCGTGGCGGATGTCTCACTCACCGTCGAGCCTGGCCAGATCGTCGCTGTGATGGGACCCAACGGTGCGGGAAAGTCGACCCTGCTCTCCCTGTTGTCGCTCAGCGTGTGGCCCAGTGCGGGTGAGGTGCGGTTCAACGATCGCCCGGTCGGACCGGCACAGACGACCTGGCTGGGCCACATCGGGCTGCTCTCCCACCAACCTCTGGTTTATCCCGACCTCACCGTCAAAGAGAACCTGATCCTGTTCGCCCGGCTACACGGTCTGCCGAATCCCAAGTCTGTGGTCCAAGAGACCATGGAACAACTGGGCCTGGGGCCGATCCTCGCCGATCGGGTGGCCCGGGTCCTCTCCCGCGGTCAGCTGCAACGCCTGGCGCTGGCGCGGGCATTGATCGCCCAACCGAGGTTGCTCCTGTTGGACGAACCGGCCACCGGCTTGGACGGAGATGCGGTGGCCCGCATCGAACGAGTGCTCGAGAAACTCGCTGCCGCCGGCGGATTGGCGGTGATGGTGACCCACGAGCCCGAGCTCGCCGCGCGGGTGGCCACCCATCTTTTGGTGATGAACAACGGAGCGATCGTCGCCACGGGGTCGCCCGGTTCGGCCGACCACTGCCGCGACCTCTATCAGCGGGCGATTGACGGAGGAGTGAGGTGAGCTTCTTCGGCACGGTCTGGTTGGTGTTGGCCAAGGATTTGCGTGTCGAGCTGCGCACCAAGGAGATACTCTTCTCCACGGTGCTGTTCGCCTTGTTGATAGTGCTGTTGGCCGCCTTTGCCTTTGACCTGAATGCGTTGCCCTCCCGCGTCGCGGCCGGCGGCGTACTTTGGATCACCATCGCCTTTGCCGGCATCCTCGCGCTCAGCCGGACGTTTCTGCGGGAGCGGGAATTCGGTGTGTGGCGGGCACTGCTGATGACGCCGGTATCGCGGTCCGCTTTGTACGTCGGCAAATTATTGGGTGTGTTGGTTTTCCTGCTCATCGTGGAGCTGATTCTCGTCCCGTTACTCGAGCTCTTTTTTCACGCACCGATGCTGCGACACGCGGGCGCGCTCGGATTGATTTTGGTGCTGGGAACGTTTGGCTACGCCGCGATCGGTACTTTTTTTGCGGCGATGACCATTCGCACCCGTCTGCGGGATTTGTTGCTGGGGGTGATTCTCTATCCCCTCATCTCTCCGATTCTGATCTGCGCTGTCAAAGCGACCGGTGCGGTGTTGGTGGGTGACGGTCTCGGAGGTGCGGCGTTTTACCTCAAGCTGCTGGTCTTTATCGACCTGGTGTATTTTATCGGCGGATTGTGGCTGTTCGGCTTTGTTATGGAAGAGTAATCTCGACCTCGGTTGATTTGACAGCCATCGGCTTGGCTCATAACTTACAGTTGGATGGATAGGGCAACACACTTACCGGGAACGGTTCGGTGAATCAACCTTTCATGATCAACTGGTGCGGGATATGGAAAACAGGGATCAGGCGCAGTGGCAGGTGGCGTTAATCAGGAACTCCGACGATGTCATTATCGCTTCTTTGGGGGAGATTTTTATTACGGTGTTTCGGGCCCGGGCGGCCCAGGCGTTGGTCCGGGAGACTTTGGATGATCTGTTGCGTTTCGCCTCGATGCGGCCCGAGGGGATCGGTATGATCACGATTATTCGGGAGAACGCCAGTTTTCCGACCCACGAAACCCGGCAGTTAATGGCCGAGGGCTTCAGTCAGATGACTATCGTGGCTTCGGTGACGGTTATCGAAGGTCTGGGATTCCGAGCCGCGGCAGTGAAGAGCGTGCTGGCCGGCATAGCCAAGATCTTGCCCCGGGTCCGCCCGCATTCGGCGTTTCATCAACTCGGTGAGGCCTGTAGTTGGTTCAGTGAAAAAGTTTCCAAAGCCCACCCCGAATGGAATATTACACCTCGAAAATTGGAGCAAGCATTGGATGAGTTCTTAGCTACTCTTTAATTGTATTAAATGATTCCAATGATGATCCAATTGGGATTTCACTATTGGAAGTGAGTGCATTGGAAGAGTTATTCGTCAAGAATAATTATCATGTGGCGCACTGACCAATGAAGATTTGTCGGGAGACAATTTTTTCGTAATTCCAGTCGCTCCAATCCACTAATATTCCAGATTTGGTGCTCGGCAGAGCGTCGTTTGTTGCCCTTTCTCGGGCAATGCAAAAAAGGAATAATCAAATGCGTCAGATGTTCCCGTCGACAGTATTGGTGGCGTGTCTCTTGGGGATTGCCCTATGTTGCGAAAGCGATAGATCCGAATCGCAAGATACCGATGATGATGATTCCAATAGCAGCGGGGATGCGGATACCGATGCAGATACGGATGTCGATGCGGACAGTGACGCGGACAGCGACGGGGATGCGGATGGCGATGGGGACACCGACGGTGTGGTGCTGTCTTATATTTGGATCGCCAACACCGAAGAGGGCACCTTGTCGAAGGTCGATACCACGTCCCTGATCGAAGTGGGCCGGTATCGGACTTCCCCGCTGGTTGAGTCCGATCCCTCCCGCACATCGGTCAACCTGGAGGGGGACGCGGTGGTCACCAATCGCAACCCCGACGACGGGGTCTCCTCGGTGACCAAGTTCGTCGCATCAGAGGATCGGTGTGTCGATAAGAACAGCAACGGGACGATCGAAACGTCAACCGGACCGGGCGACGTCAGACCGTGGGGACAGGACGAGTGCATGGTGTGGCATACCGAGCTCAGGCCCGACGGCACCGACGATGCCATCGGGGCCCGTGCCACCGCCTGGGATGGCGAGGATTTCCTCTGGATTGGCACCTGTCCGGCGATCGGCGGTCAGACCTCCCGCGATTTTGTGTTCAAGCTCGATGGGACGACCGGCCAGATCCTCGACCGGGCCGAGACCCCCTTTTGCGCGTACGGGGGCGCCATCGACGGGGAAGGGGGCTTTTGGATCGCCAACTTCTCCCTGCTCGGGGGTACCGCTCTCGCGCGCATCGACACCACGACCCTGGCCATCGAAACCCACGATATCAGTGGCGCCTACGGCATCTGCGTGGATTCGCAGGGACGGGTCTGGACCACCGATTCATCGCGGGTATCCCGCTTTGATCCGAGCACCGGCGTGGCCACCGAATCGGCCCAGCTCGACGGATTGATCATGGGACGGGGTATCGCCGTCGGGGTCAAAGACACCCCCAGCGAGGGATCGATCTGGGTCGCCGAGACCGACGGCAGACTGATTGAAGTCGATGAAGAGACCATGGCCCACAAGAAGACGGTCGAGTTGGAGGATGGCGCCGCCCAAACCATCGGGGTGGCCGTCGACTACGAAGGGTATGTGTGGGTCGTCTCCCGATCCGCCAATGCGGCGTACAAAGTGGATCCCACCACCTACGCGGTGCAAAGCGTGACCATCGGCGAAGCCCCGTACACGTACAGCGACATGACCGGCATGCAGTTGTACAACGTGGATCCGATTGTGGAGTAGCGGCTACTCGACGATGACATCTTCACAGATGCCGTCTGCTGTGTCGCTGTTGTTGGTGTAATCGCACTCTTCGGTCGCGCCGCTTTCATTGATCGCTGCCAAAAAGTGAATCGTGTCGCCGATCGGCGGGCTGGCAAAGGATGTCGTGAACATCTCGAATCCACCGGGGAGCATCACCCTCGTCGTCCCCTGACTGTCGATTAACTCGTTTTGTGCGCCGGCGGTGCGGAAGAACTGCAGCTCGACCCCGTCGCCGGCAGCGGCGCTGCCCTGGTTGGTGACAAAGGCAAAGAGGACAATTTCGTCCGGGCACTTGGGCACCGCCTGCAACTCGACTGTCAAATCGGGTAGGGGCAGCACCACGCCGCCCTGGTGGTTCTGGCGATAGTTGTTGTAGGTCAGCCAGTTGGCCTCTTCATCCGCGGGCACGTTCCACAGGCCGCCGCTGAATTCGAAATCGGTGATGTGGTAGTGGTACTGGGGCCACACCGGACGGGTGCGGACCCACTTGTCGTGGGTGTCGCCAAAGACCTTGATGCCGAATTTGGTCGGTGCCTGGTCGTAGTCCACGCAGTTGTGGGCGGATTTTTTGTTGGCCACCACCACGATTTCCGAGTTGCCGTCCCGATCCACGTCGGCGACCAGGGGGTACTCGTACCAGGTCCATGAGGGGTTCTCTTCTTTGGCCAGCTCCTCACCGGTTTTGCCGTCGTAGATTCTCAAGTAGCACTCATCCCCGTAGACCGCCTCGGCGGCCCCGTCCCCTTGAAAATCGAACACGCTCGATCCGGTCATGCCGCTGGACACGTCCTGGGTCGGCTGGGACCAGAGGATGAAGTCGGTGGTGCCGGTGTTGCACTGGCCTGCGCGAATCGGCGGCTCATAGCAATCCGGGTCGAACAGCACATACGATCCACCGCCGGCGGTGGCTATTTCGGCCAACCCGTCCCCGTCGAAATCGGCGATGTTGGGCGACCCCCCGTAGGACCCCCCGGGAATGGCCACCGCGGAATCGACCACACTTCCCCCCGCGCCCACCAGCATCTGGCCGGTCATCCCCTGAATGATGGTCAGGGAATAGTTGATCATGGCGATCTCCGGCCCCGGGTGATCGGGGAAGACGTCCGCCAGGGCGAGCAGTCCGGACCCGTTGTTCGCCGACCACAATTCGACACCGCCGGGAACCGCCGGATCGACGGTCACCGCGCTCGTCGAGGAGACCACCTCCGGCTTGCCATCCAGATCCACGTCGGCGACCAACCCGGTCATTCCGCAGTTGGTGCCGGAGGTGAAGTCGAGTGCCTGCTGACTCACGTCGCGGCCGTTCAAAGCTTGGCAGTTGACGATCACGTCGGGCATGCCGTCGTGATCCAGATCGGCGACCACCGGTCCGACAGTGCCGTTGATCGTCGGGCGCAAGCCCTCACAGGCCGGATAGGTCGCGGTATCGCACACCGCTCCGATGCCGTCATTGTCGGCGATACGCACCCCGCGGTCCGCCGTGACATAGACGATCTCCAAACCCGGATCGTCGTCGAAATTGGCCAGCGCCACCGACGTGCTCGAGAGGGCCATCGGTGCGTCCGCGTCGGCGTCGCTCGGTATGGTGAACACCACCTGGCCCGCCCCGGCGCCGTCCCCCCGTCCGTCGAGCACGACGACGAGACCCGCTCTGGACCATTCGGAATAGAGATTGTAGGCGATGATTACGATTTCCGGGATTCCGTCGCCGGTGACATCCCCCACGGCCGGGGAGGAGATCACGTTTTCGTAAAGCTTGTTTTGGTAGGTAATACCCTCCCACTTCCACTCCAACTCCGGATTGATCTCGTGGAAATCGGGTGTGCCCTCGCACAGCTCCCCGTCGGGCAGCTCGAAGCAATTGCCATAGAGCGGCTCGCAGTAGTAGCTGTCGTCGGGGCAACCGAAATTGTCCTGGCAGGGTTCGCCGGGCACCACGCATTGTTGGTTGATACATACCTCGTCATCTTCGCAGCAAATATCCAGATCCGTGCCGCACAGCTGCTCCGGTTGGTCGCATCCCACAGCACAGAACACCCCGTCCAGGCAGATCTCCTCTTCGTCGCAGCAATCGAACTGGTTGGGTCCGCAGCGGACGGTTTCACAAATCGGCAGGCAGGCCAAATCACTGACGCACTCCTCTCCGACGGCACAGCACTCACTGTGGGCGATACACCAGATGCCGCTCTCGCACTCCTCATCTGAGTCCCCGTCCGAGTCGTCGTCCGTATCGTCGTCCGTGTCCGTATCCGTGTCCGCGTCGGTATCCGCATCCGCGCCCCCATCGGCGATTGGGTCACCCGATTCGCACCCGCTCGGGCCGAGGCCGCCAACAGCAGCCCCGAGAGCGCCGATCAGGGCAAATTTCAAAAACAGAGATTGTTTCATTGTCATAGACTTCTTTCAAATAGGCCAACGGCTTTTCGCCGTAAATTATACCATGCTTGATTAGTTGGGGTGAGGGACAAAAAGAACGAATGGGGGATGGAAAACGCCTTATTTCGCGAGGATCTTCTTCAACTGCTCGGCGGTGACCTCCCCTTGAACCATTTCGATCAACTGGTCGTTCTGATCCAGGAAGAAGATTCCCGGCGCGACCATGATGGTCCGCATGTCGTCGTATCGATCCGCCTCTTTCTCATCCACATCCAGCTGCAATCGTTTCACTTCGATGTTTTTGTGGGCCGCGACCGCCTGCTGGAAAACGGGCCAGGCCTCATCGATCCGTTTTCGCGTACAATCACACGCTTTCTTTTGCCCGATGAACACGGCGCGGGCCACCTGTGACGGGACCGCAGGAGCGTCCGGGGTAGGGATCGACGCGGTGGATTTTGCCGACGACGGCGCCGGAACCGGCGGCGATCCCTTGTCGCAGCCCCACAAGAGGCAGACCAACGCTGTAGTGGTGAACAACGCGCTCCAGCGAATCGTTTTCGTTTCTTTTGGTATCATTTCGGACTCCTCTTGTTTGATCGGCACGACACGGGTTGGTTAGACACCCGGATTGATCGCGGCGGGTTTGGTTTCCCCGCGAATATAGGCCAACCGGCGCTCGTAATAAGCTTTCATGTCCCTGGTGCGCTGTCCTTTGATGGCCAGTTCCCGCTCCAGAAATACAAAGGCGTAGGTGTCGGCGAGATAGCGAAAGTCGACCTTTTCGGCCGCCCGTGTGACGAAATCACGATGGTGAAACTCGCTGTCGACGATCTCTTCGAACAGGGCGCGGAACATCGCCTGTTCCGAGTCGCCCAGGACTAGGATGTCCTCTGGTTTTTTGACATTGAAGTAGAGGTATTCGAGGGTTTCTTCCTCTTTTCGACAGGCGTAACTCTCATTGTATTTGGACTCGAAGAGTCCGACCAAAGGAACCCCTCCGGCCTCGGTATGACCGGCGATTTTTGCCCGGGGGGGGTTGCAGTAAAATTCGAACACCTCGTCAGGGAGCGCCTGTCCACTGCCCAGCGAGACAATCACCTGGGGCACACCATAGCTGGTGAGCAGCTCCGTGCGGTGGGGCTCTTCGGTAATATAGGTCCAGTTGTCGGTCATTCTTACTCCCTCCAATTTGTTAATAATTTCAAATAATTCATTCTCTAAACGGATGCAATCGCAAAATGGATCCGTTCTTCCATCAATATTGAAAAACGGGTCTCGAGCGGGTAAGCTACGCCTGGCGCGACAATCGACCCGTTTGACAAAGGACAAAAATACCGATGACTATGCAGCTAAAACCCACTCAACTCCGGCGCATTGCCCTGGCCTGTGTCGGATCCTTAGTTCTGGCCGCGATTCTCATATGGCTACCCAAGGAGCCGCCGCGAGCCCCTCAAGAGGCTGAACAGGCCCCGAGCGATCTTCCCCGGCACACCCTGATCTACGGCGGGGATCTGTTCACTGCGCGCAAGCTCAATCTTCCCTTGCTGGATCCCTCTGAAGAAGAGAGAGAAAAAGTGTTTTCCAGCGTCGCCCCGATCTTGCGCGAGGCTGATTTGGCAATGGTGAATTTGGAAGGGATGATCACCACAGGGGGATACTACAACCAGCTGAAGAGCTGCACTTGGATGTTCCGCGCCCACCACAACTTGACCTCGGTGTTGAAGGACATCGGGGTTGATCTGGTCACCCTGGGCAACAATCACAATGGGGACTACGGGTATGAGGGTGTCGTCGAGGAGACCGATCACCTGGTCAAGGCGGGGATCGGATACGCCGGGGCCGGGGTGAATAGGGAAGACGCTGCCCGACCGGTGTACCGACAGGTCGGCGATGTGGTGATCGCGATCGTGGGGATGGAGATGACCTACACCAAGCGGTACGCGGCCAAGAAAGATCGAGCAGGACTCCACTACCTCCACAACGCCCTGCGCAACAAGAAGAACGATCGGGCAATCGTGCGACACCTTCGGCGCATCGTCGATCGGGCAAGAGACCACGCCCACGTGGTGGTCTTGAGCCCCCACTGGGATGCCCACCTGCAGGTTCCCGGGGTAACACCGGCCATGCGCGAGATGGGGCGGGCACTGATCGAAGAGGCCGGATTCGACGCCGTCCTGGCCCACGGCCGCCATCACATTCAGGGGGTGGAGATCTTTGACGGCAAACCGGTCGTCTACGACGCGGGGAACACCCTGATCGACTTTGGCGGCGGCAGGAGCATGGAGGAGGATCGGCGGGGGATGTTCTGGCAAATCGAATTCAGCAAGGCCGGTGTTCACCGCTTGGAAGGTGTGGCGATCAAAACCAAGCACAGCAGGACCATGCTGGCCAAGGGCAGCGATCGGGAAAAGGCGTTGGGCCGCGTCAAACGGCTGTCGAGCGAGTACGGTACCGAATTCAAAACCGCGAACAACCGGGTCTATATCGACCTCGATCCCGGAGATATCCTACTGCCGCGGAAAAAACCCCATGCACCGAAACGCGCTCCCCGGCCTGGGATTCGGCGGGCGCCCACCGATGTGCTGCATGACAAGCTCCCCGAGGGAATCACGCCGATGAACATCCGTTACGAGAACGGCATTCGCCTGGTGGGCTACGAAATGCTGTCGCCGCAGATTGTCAAGACCAAGTGCTCGTCCCAGACCGTGGTGCTCTACTGGACCACCGATCGGCCGGTCGAGGACAGCTTTATCGTTCACCTCGAAGCGAGACGGGTGCTGGACGGTGAGGTGGAGGACAAACAGTGGCGCAGCGAAAACCACCTTCCCGGCGATTGGATGCTGCCCACCACGATGTGGCCGGTGGGCAAGATCATTCAAGACAAGACCAATATGCGGCTGGTGCAGACCGAAACGCCCCGGGGCGCGATGGCCATTTTCACCGGCCTGCGGCGAATCACCAAGGGACGCCATTCGAAGTTCGTGACCCCGGTGGAGCACGAAGGGGTGGAGCTGTACAAAGAACACCTCATTCCCCTGGGTCACTGGCCCTACGCCAGCGGGGTGGACAGCCCGCATAAAAACTACGTTCGCTGGCGGGAGACGCGGAAGATCACCTTGAGTGAGAAGCAGCCGTGGGGCGCGCCGCCGATGGTGTGGGATCAGCTGGATCGGTAAGCCGGGCCTCAACGCCGCCGATAGAGTGTCACTTCATTCTCGTCCAATAGCAGCTCGTACTCGGTCTTGATCCGTTCCTCCCACTCCGGTTTCATTGGCCGCTTGCGCAGGTCCTTCCCCAGCAAGACCACATACTCGGCGCGCTTGTATTTCTTTCTGTTCTTTCTGAACAGCCAGAGGGTCTCGCGGGTGGCGAAGTGAGGGGTGAGTCGCTCTGAGGCCAAGACCACGGCGTCGTCGGGAATCATCGTTTGAACCTTCTCGACGGTTTTATAGCGCTCCCGCATCATTTCACTCGGCGACCGTCGAAACGAGCGGTACCCGGCGCGAAAAGAATCATTGGGACCGAGCACACCGTACTGACTGGAGACACAGACCGCTGAGAGCAATAATCCCACCGCCAGGGCTGCCTGTAGCGGCGCCGTGCGAATTTTGAACGTGCGGACGATTTTGCCCTCGCCTATGCACTCGATCGCTCGGGGTAAGGCGGCGAGCATGAATGGCAGCAGCAAAATGGCGTACTGAAATCCCAGGCTGAACACCGCTGGTTTGGAGGCGATCAAAATAAAGATCAGCCCGTAGGCGAACAGGATGCGCATGCGGGCGGCGAAGAACGGCAGCAGCAGCAGCGGCACCGTCAGTTGTAGCAGGTAGACGATTTTTTCTTCGTTCAAAGCGTGGCGAACGATGAACATCGGATTGGTCAAGGCAGTGAGCAACAGACTGGTGAATTGGGAGTGGCCTTCAATCTCCAGCTCGGCTGTGTATTTGGAGTAGCTGGTCCCTTCGGACATGACCCAGCCTTTGACGACGGCGAAATAGATGATGGACAAGCTGATGACCGCCACACCGATCTGTGAGGGTTTGCCGACGCGCAGCGCGTAGATGCCGATCAGGCAGCCCAGGATCGCCATGTCCTCGCGGACAGTGAGTAGAAAACAAAAAGTGACGAAAAACCAGCGAAAGCGGTTCGATTCCAGAAAGTACAACGACCACAACACCAGGGGGCCGCACAGGGAGAGGGAGTGGAATTCGTACATCGTCAGCCCGTGCAAGCAGGGGTGGAGCAGGTAAACCAGACTGATGATGAGCGCGATCCATCGATGGTTCAGGCGGTGCACCGCGATGAGGTAGAGGGGAATGGCGCCCAGGCCGAGCCAGATCGCTTCGAATATCATGATGGTTTCTGCGCGGGGCGCAATCGCCATGATCGGCGCCAACAGGATGAGGATCGGGTCGAAGTGAGCGGTTATGTGGGTGCCGCTGTCGAGCAGACTGCAGTCGAGTAGGTTTCCCTGCAGGGATTGCCAGATGGTGTTGGTGTAGATGGCCAGGTCAAAGCTGCCGGTCGCCAGGTTGTGGTGGTGGATTACCTGAAAAACGGAGAGGATGACACCGTAGGCCAGGGAGAATACCACCACACAGCCGAACAGGATGCGGTTCTCGTGACGCAGGGGCGGGAAGATCACAAAACCACCCGCTGCGGCGCGATAGGCCACGATCGCCCCGATCAGCCCGATCCCCAGACAGGACAACAGGGTCAGAAACGGGCTCTTGGGGGTCACCCCCTTGGCCGATAGAAACAGAATAACTGGAACGATGAGCAGCAAGACGGCGTATCGATTGATGGTGCGACACGCCTCGGCCAGGGTGGCCCGACGACGCTCCCTCAACAATTGGTACCCCCAAAAGTATGCGCCGACGGTCACCAACTCGAAGACGCCGATCCAGGCGAGCATGTTGTAGCGGAGCGACGACTCCAGTTCATTCAAGTGTTGAGTATTGAGCTCACCGAGATGAAACAGCCACCAGAGGGAAAAGCCCGGACAGGCGCCGATCAGTAGGGTCAGCGCGATCCAACCCGGGCCTTGATCGAGTGCCTGTTGAAGCCGGTCTCCCCAACTTTTGACGAAATCGATAATTTTTTTCATGATCCCCGCATTATATTTCAGATTAACGGCAAAGCCAATATCCTGCTCCAATCTGTCAGAGCAAGAGACGACCATACCCTTTTCCCCCTGGTTGTGCTAGGTGAGAAAAGGATTGGGTGCCCCCTTCGACTACCGTCCGCAACGGAAGGAATTCGAAGTGCTGAGATGGTATAAAAATGTTGAATAGCCCTTTGCTCAAGCGAATCCGCTCCAGGAACCTCGATGTCTACGCCGCACTGCTCGTGGCATTGGCGTACTGCTTGTTTATCCTCTTGTTTGTCCAGTTTCGCCATGTTTACGAGTTTGACCCGGACGAGGGAAACAACGTGATCAAATCCCTGCTGCTCGATCAGGGGTTTGTCTACTTTGATCAAATCTGGAGCGATCAACCTCCTTTGTTTAGCTACTTGCTGTGGGCCGTGTTCGAGGGATTCGGCTGGGAGATGGTCAACGGCAGACTTCTAATTGTCCTCTTTTCTGCGGCGATCGTTTTCGCGCTCTACGATACGATGAGGCTCGAGGTGGGGCACCTCGCCGGATTGAGCGCCGCTATCTTCATCATAGTCTCCCATCGCTATATTCAGTACAGCGTTTCGATCATGCTCGGGATCCCCTCTCTCTCCCTGGCCGCGATGGCGATTTGGGCGCTGAGCCGCTGGCGACACCAGCAGCACTACCGCTATCTGCTGATTTCCGGCGGACTGCTGGCAGGATCGTTGTCGATCAAAATGTTCACCGCGATTTTGATCCCGATGATCGGGATTTTCATTGTTTATTCGTCGATAGCCCAAGGGGCTGCTTCACCCAGAGAGCTGCTCAAGCGGGTCGGCGGGTGGCTATGTGTGATGGCGGCGGTCGCTTTGGTCTGTTTTCTCCCGGTCATTCTCGCCGAGGACTCGAGCGTCCTCATCGAAGGTCATGCCATCGCCAGCTCGAAATCCCATACCCTGGGCAAAAAGCTGCTGCACTTCATCAAGACGGATTGGGCCCTGTTCGGCCTCGCTGGAATCGGCCTCGGCGTATCGGTCATCCGCCGGCAGACGGTGGTCGTTGTTTTCGCGTTGTGGTTCCTCGCCTCGTTGGTCATTTACTACCGTCACTATCCGGTCTGGAGCCATCATGTAACGATGCTGACCATTCCCGGTGCTGCGTTGGCCGGACTGTCGACGCTTTTTTTGGCCCAGCAACTGCAACGCTGGATCTCCCGGCCATGGGTCCCGTTCGCCAGCGGTCTCCTGCTGACCATATTCGCCGCTGTCGCGGTCATCTCGACCGACAAACAACGGCCCAAGGAATTCACCAAACCACAACATTCGTGCAAGAAGGGACGGGACAGCCGCGCCCAGCAGGTCATCGAGCAATACGTCGGCAAAACCAAGAATATGGTCACGGCACGACAGATTTTCGCCTTCAACACTCGGGCCAACATTCCGCCCCAGCTCGCCGTCACCTCCTACAAGCGATTTGTCGCCAAACTGCTGACCGCGAGCGAAGTGATCGACCATATCTACAGCCACCGGGCCGAGATAGTGATCCTCAGCGATCGATGGAACCGATCGGTTAGAGACGAGATCAAGGCGGCCATCCTCGATGACTACGAAAGGGTCTATCGAGACAAAAAGAACCGCAAACTCGAGATCCACGTGCGTCGGGATTTGATCCCGCCCGAACACGGGGCACCAGCAGAGACACCATGAGAATTCATCGAGATTTTTACGATCAACCGTCGCTGGCCGAGCCGTTTTTCGCCCTGCAGCGGCGCGTGTTCCGCCGGTTCGACTTGAGATGGGCGCGGGACGCGGGTTATCTTTTGCCCAACATCGTGCCGTTCGGTCTGTTCGATCAGGGACGCGCCCTGTCGATCCTCAACGCCACCCGACAAACCTTGGTAGTGGAAGGAACGAAGCGGGATGCCATACAGTTGGGCACCGTGGCAACCGACCCTGACGCCCGATGCCAGGGCCATGCGGCTGAGTTGCTGCACCACGTGATGGCCCACTACGCCGATCTTCCCGTCTTCTTGCTCGCCAACGATGAAGTGGTTGAGTTCTATCCCCAGTTCGGTTTTCGCCCGCTCGGCCAAACCGTGTTTCACATTGATTTACCGCGGGCCGAGCGTTCGCCGTTCCGTCCACTGCAACCGGCGGTTGAACGGGACGCGGCGATACTCAAGGAGCGCTGCCACCGGCGCAGTGATCTCTCCTCGGCATTCGGTGTGTCCAACTACGCCAATCTGGCCGAGTGGTACTGTTCCAAGTTCTTCACCGACCAGTTGTGGTACGATGACACCCGCCAGATTCTAGTCGTCGCAGCGCTGCGACAATCCGTGCTCACGGTCTACGACGTAGTTATCGACCGGATCGTCCCGGAATTTTTTGTCGAGCTCAACTGGCCCGGCGCTACCCGGGCGATTTGTCATTTCGTGCCGGATCGCTTCGAGGGGGACTTCACCGCTGCTCCGGATCCCTCGCCGGATACCCATCTCTTCGTCGACGCAGACTTCCCAGCCCCGGAGGTGATCAAGATTCCCGAGTTGGCGCATACTTGATTTTGAATTTTGTTTGTGAAAAGCACATAACCATACAATAAAACCGAATCGAATCGAACGGGGAGGCGGAAATGAACAAGAAACGGATTTTGGCGATCGTTGTTGTGCTGGGCCTGCTGGCGGTGGTCTCGGTGCCATTGATCAACCTGGCCAACGGGGCGCCCTCGGGCACCAGCATCAGTCGGGTCATCGAGCTCACACCGAACATGGCGCCGGTTGTGGCGGTGCTGGAAACGAGCTGCGCCAATTGCCACACCCTGGATACGACGATGCCGTTCTACGCGGGCTTCCCCGTCGCCGGTACCATTGTGGCCGAGGACATCGAGCGGGGCCGACGCTTCTTCGATCTCGCCGCCGGGCTGATGCCGGAGCCTGGGGTGGCCACAGTCGAACCGACCCTTGCCCGGATCGAATGGCAGGTCGAAAGTGGTCAGATGCCGCCGTTGCGGTATCGCCTGCTGCACTGGGATGCCGGTTTGGGCAAGACACAGCGGGCCACCCTGACCCAGTGGATCGAGCAAACCCGGATCGCAAGATTTGCCCCGGACGGACTCAAGCCGGAGCTGGCGGTCCAGGCGGTGCATCCGCTGCCCGGGGCGCTGCCGATTGAGGTGGCCAAGGCCAAATTGGGCAAGCGGCTCTATTTCGATACGCGGCTCTCCGGGGATGGGACGGTCTCCTGCGCCAGTTGCCACGACCTGTCCAAGGGCGGCACGGATCAGCTGCCGGTATCGGTTGGTATCAAGGGGCAAAAAGGGGGGATCAATTCGCCCACGACCTTCAATGCGGCGTTCAATGTGGCCCAGTTCTGGGACGGACGCGCAGCGACCCTGGAAGCACAAGCTGCCGGACCGCCCTTAAACCCCATCGAGATGGGGGCCAATTGGGAGGGCATCATCGCCGCCCTTTCGGCGGACCAGGGCTTTTCGGCCGAGTTTAACGCTGTTTATCCCCAGGGCTTGAGCGAGCAGACGATCAGTCATGCCATCGCCGAATACGAGCGCACGCTGCTCACTCCGAACGCCCCCTTTGACCGCTTTTTACGCCGCGAAACCGGGGCGATCAGTGATCGTGCCGCCCATGGCTGGGAACTGTTCAAATCCAATGGTTGTCACACCTGTCATGTGGGCAAGGGATTCGGCGGCCAATCCTTCGAAAAGATCGGGCGTGCCCGGGACTACTTTGCCGAGCGCCAGACCCCCAAGACCGAAGCGGACGACGGGCGATACAATGTGACCAAGCGGGAGGCGGATCGCCATCGGTTCAAAGTGCCCTTGCTGCGCAATATCGCCGATACGTTTCCCTACTATCACGACGGGTCGATCAAGGATTTGGGCACAGCGGTCGGCTCCATGGCACGGGTTCAGCTGGATCGGGATCTCAACCCGGATCAGATCGGCGCCATTGTCGATTTTCTCAACACCTTGACCGGCGTCTACACCGACCGCTTCCCAGACGTGACGACCCAGCCCCCGCCGGCTCAAGAGACGAAATCCCCCTCGAACTAGCGCGAACTAGGAACTACGCGAACTAGTAGCGAACTAG
This sequence comes from Myxococcota bacterium, assembly GCA_028278265.1. Taxonomy (GTDB): domain Bacteria; phylum Myxococcota_A; class Polyangia; order JAAYKL01; family JAAYKL01; genus JANQET01. The sequence goes on along the minus strand of JANQET010000512.1, from coordinate 27,498 downwards.
GGGACGGTCCTGTTATATTGATATCTTTGGGACGAACCTGCGATCTCACTGCGGCCTTTCGGGCGTTGTGGCGGCGAATTGCTTGTTTTATTCTCTATCATGAATATCATTCATAGTTGATGACACCTGACCTGGAGAAACTGCGCACTTTTTTTGCCTTGGCCCAGACCGGGAGTTTCACCGAGGCGGCCCGCCGGCTCTTCCGTACCCAGTCGGCGGTGAGCCACGCCATCCGCAAACTGGAGGCCTCGGTCGGGCTCAAGTTGGTGACCCGCCGCGGCCGAAAGACCGCGTTGACCGAAGAGGGGCAGCGACTGTACGACACGTGTGAACAGATTTTTCATCACCTGGACGCTACCTTCGAAGAGCTCGCCGAGCGCCAGAACCGGCCCCTGGGCCGCCTGCGAGTCGGGGCCACCGTCGAGTTCGGCAGCAACATCCTGATGAAACACATTCAGCCGTTTCTCGCGACCTATCCCAATATCAGACTCGATTTCAAAATGAGCCATTCGCTAATCGAACCGCTGCTCAAGGACGAGCTCGACATCATTATCGACTGTGAAGACCACCCCCTACCGGAGCTGAGCAAAACCCCTCTCTTTCGGGAAGTCTACACCATTGCCTGCTCGCCGATCTATCAGCGAGAGCACGAGATCTATCAGGTGGCCGACCTGGGCCGCGCCCAGCTGCTCTCCCGAGACAAGAGAGGTACCTGGTGGCATCGCTTCAGCAACGCTGCGGACGGCGCCCGGCCCGCCCCTGAAAAAATCATTGTCGTCAACCACATTCGGGGAATGATCGTCGCTGCCCAGCATCACATGGGGGTGATTCTGGTACCCCGGTACAGCATTTTGTGGGAGCTCAACATCGGCACGCTGGTCGCCCTGTTTCCCGAGTTGGCCCTGCTCGAGGACCGTTTCAGCATCTACCAAAAGAGAACCAAGGCCCAGCTCAAGCGGCACCAACTGCTCACCGAATACCTGAAAACCATCAAACCTGACGAACTGGGCGCCGGGTAGGTCGATATCGCTATCCGCCCTGATGCGGGGCGCGGGGACGGGATGCCGATGGATGCGGAGTGGTGTGGCGTCGACTTAACTATGAACTATTTTAATAATTATACTAAATTATTATCATTTTACTTCATGTTTAGTCGTCTCTATCCTTACCAATGGAGCGGTGATGATCAGCACCGGGAAGGAGTTGAGATGACTTATTTGAACGAATTTAAACGAGAACAGCGGGTGATAGGGGCATTCGGCGGAGAATGGCAGGCCGGAGGTGACGCCTGTTCGGTCCTCTCCCCGATTGACGGTCAACCGATTGCTCAGGTGGTAACCGCGTCACCAGAGGACGGCGAGCGTGTTGTGACCTCGGCCCAGCGAGCATTCTGGGATTGGCGGGAGGTGCCTGCCCCTGAGCGGGCAGAGGTGGTGCGTCAAATCGGTGAGGCATTGCGGGACGCCAAGGAGGCGATCGCTGAGGTCGTCACCGCGGAGATGGGTAAGACGATTGCCGAATCCCGCGGCGAAGTGCAGGAGATGATTGATATTTGTGACTTTGCCACCGGCTTGGGGCGTCAAATTGGTGGACTCACCCTGCCCAGCGAGCGTCGGGGACACCGGCTGATCGAGCAGTGGCATCCCCTGGGCCCGATTGCCGTGATCACTGCGTTCAACTTTCCGGTGGCCGTCTGGGCCTGGAACATGGCGTTGGCCCTGGTGTGCGGTGATACCGTGATCTGGAAACCCTCCTCCAAGACCCCCCTCTCGGCAATCGCCTGCACGAAAATCGCGGCCGAGGTGCTCGCCCGAAACGGACACCCCTCAGCGGTGACGTCCCTGGTGGTGGGGTCCGGTCGGGAAATCGGCGACCGGTTGGTGACGGATCCGCGCCTGCCGCTGGTCTCCTACACCGGCTCGGTGGCCATCGGCCGCCACATCGGCCGGCTGGTGCAGGAGCGCTTCGGCAAGGCCCTGCTCGAGCTGGGCGGCAACAACGCAGTGATCGTCACCCCCAATGCGGACATACCGATGGCGGTCCAGGCGGTGTTTTTCGGTGCCATCGGTACTTCGGGACAGCGCTGCACCTCCACCCGTCGGTTGATCGCGCACGAGAGTGTTTATGCCGACGTGTTGGAACGCCTTCGAAGCGCTTATCCGCAGACCACCATCGGCGATCCCCGCGAGGAGCAGACCCTGATGGGACCGTTGGTCGACGTGGGCGCGGTCGAGGCGATGCAGCGGGCGCTGGCAGCGGTCCGGGACCAGGGGGGACGGATCCTGATCGGCGGTCAACCGCTCGACTTGAATGGGGGGTGCTACGTCAGCCCTTGTATCGTCGAAGCCGATCCGGGGATGGGGATCGTCGCCGAGGAGACCTTTGCGCCGATTCTCTACGTGATGAGATATTCGGGGGACGTGGATCAGGCGATCGCGCTCAACAACGGGGTACCCCAAGGCCTGTCGAGCGCCATCTTCTCGAATGATATCGTTGAAGTGGAACGGTTTTTGGGTGCCCTGGGAAGCGATTGCGGCCTGGCCAATGTGAACACCGGAACCAGCGGTGCCGAGATCGGTGGAGCTTTTGGTGGTGAAAAGGAGACCGGTGGCGGCCGGGAGTCCGGTTCTGATGCTTGGAAAACCTACATGCGGCGTCAGACGTCGGTGATCAATGCCAGTGGGGGCATCGCCCTGGCCCAGGGCATCCGTTTTGATCTGGGCCAACCGCTGACAGGAGAGACGCAACATGGAACTCGGTAACGCTTCTCCGCCGCTTCCGCAAAATGAGCCGGTGCTGGCGTACCGGCCGGGCAGCCCGGAGCGGGATCAGCTGATCCGCGCCCTGGCCGATGTCAAATCTTCTCCGGTGGAGATTCCCCTCGTCATCGGGGGGGAGCGGATCGAAACCGGTGATCTGGGCCGTCTGCGGGTTCCCCATGATCACACGATGGATCTGGGGCGGTTTCACCGGGCCGAAGCCGACACCATGGCCCGAGCGATTGATACTGCTCTGTCCGCCCGCGCCGACTGGATGAACAGACCGGTGGAACAGCGCACCGCGATCTTCCTCAAGGCGGCGGATCTGCTCGCTCACAAACTGCGCTCCTGGACCAATGCGGTCACCATGCTCTCCCTGAGCAAGACAGTGCACCAAGCAGAGATCGATGCGGTCTGCGAATTGGCCGATTTTTGGCGGTTCAACGTGGGGTTCATGCACCAGATCTACCAGCTGCAGCCCCAAAGCGCTTCGGGGAGTTGGAACACCATGGAATGGCGCCCCCTGGAGGGTTTCGTGCTCGCGGTTTCCCCCTTCAATTTCGCTTCCATTGCCGGCAACTTGCCCACCGCACCGGCGATCATGGGCAACACGGTGGTCTGGAAACCCGCGTCGTCCGCAGTGTACCCCGCTTGGGTGATCATGCAGATCCTCGAAGAGGCGGGCCTGCCCCCGGGGGTGATCAACTTTGTTCCCGGCAGTGGTGCCGCGGTGGGGGATGTGGCGATGACCCATCCGGAGCTGGCCGGGGTGCACTTCACCGGCTCCACAGCCACCTTTCGCCGGATGTGGCAGACCATTTCCCAGCATATCGAGCCCGCCCGCCACTGGCCCCGCATTGTCGGCGAAACCGGCGGTAAGGACTTTGTCTTTGCCCATCCCTCGGCAGATGAAGCCGCCCTGTGCACGGCGCTGATTCGCGGCGCCTTCGAATACCAGGGACAAAAGTGTTCTGCTGCTTCACGGGCCTACATCCCGGCCTCGATCTGGCCTTCTCTGCGGGAGCGACTGTGCGCCGACGTGGCTCGGTTGGGCCAGGGGGATGTGTCCGATTTCGGCAATTTCATGGCCGCGGTGATCGATCGCTCGGCCTTTGAGACCATCCGAGAATATATCATTCACGCGAAGCACGATGAGGCCTGTGAGATCATCGCCGGCGGTCATTGCGACGATCGGGTCGGCTGGTTTGTCGAGCCCACGGTGGTGCTCAGCACGGATCCGGCCTCCAAAACGATGGTCGAGGAGATCTTCGGGCCGGTGCTCACGATTTACGTCTACAATGACAATCGCTTTGCCGAGACGCTCGAATTGTGCAATCGCACCTCTCCGTATGGTCTCACCGGGGCGATCTTTGCTCAGGACAGAAGCGCGATCGCGGTGGCGAGCGAGGCGCTGCGGGACGCGGCGGGCAACTTCTACATCAACGATAAACCCACCGGAGCGGTGGTAGGGCAACAACCGTTCGGCGGGGGCAGAGCTTCGGGCACCAACGACAAGGCGGGAAGTCTGCTCAACCTCCTGCGCTGGGTCTCCCCGCGGACGATCAAGGAAAGCTTTGCTCCACCGCGGGATTTTCCCTATCCCCACATGGAAAAATAGTACGGCCGGGCGCTCAGAACTGCCGTTCGTACCGCTCGGCCAGGGTCGGCGACGGCTCCAAGTCCTGCCAGTAGGTTTTGCTGGAGCGGCGCCGCAGGGCGAGCTTGTCATTGCCCAAGAGCCGGCGGGTGCCGCCGATGAGCAGAAACAGAGTGTAGTAGATGATCGTCAGCAAAATGCGGTTGAGGACATTGCCCATGACAAAGGCGATGCCCATCCAGAGCCAATAACCGGGCAGGCCGATCACCGTTCCGGTCAGCGCGGGTACACCGAGGAGCCCCGCGGCGACGTAGCAGCCGTATCCCGCCTGGGGCCTGTCGAAGCCGAACTGCAGGGCCAGGCCGATCGCGGTGAGGCCGATGATCACCACCAGACCGAATTTCCTCAGCGATTTCCCATCGGGGTGCCAGTCGATTTTTACCATCAGGGGCTCCTCTTAGAATAGCGTGTAGATAAACGGTGCCGCGCTGGTGCCACCGAGGATCAGAATCGCGGCGAAGAACAGCAACACGATGATGATGGGAATCATCCAGTACGCTTTGTTGTGCATCAGGAACGCCAGAAACTCTGCAAAAATCGATTTTCGCTTGACCATCGTCCAAACCTTAGATGAATTAGTCCAGTTTAAATTGGGCCCGGTATTCTTCTGCGCCGGGCATCTCGGGTTGTTCTTCTTTTAGGCACAGGCAGTTCTCCAACACCAGGGCATCCATGTCCGTAAACATGAAACAGCGATAGGCGTCCTGTGGCGAACAGACGATGGGTTCACCGCGGATGTTGAATGACGTGTTGACGATCACGCCGCAGCCCGTCCGTTTGTAGAAAGCATTGATGATGCTGTGGTACCGGGGTGCCGTCTCCCGGTTGACCGATTGAATCCTGGCCGAGTTGTCCACATGGGTGATGGCGGGAATGTCCGAACGAACCGTCTTGAGCTTTTCGAACCCCTTTTTCGCCAGCTGTTCCTCGGACAGGGAATTGAGCTGGTCGTCGGCAACCTGCGCCACCAGCAGCATGTAGGGACTGGGGCGATCGATATTGAAGTAGTCGGAAATTTTCTCTTCCAGGCAGCTCGGCGCAAAGGGACGGAACGACTCGCGAAATTTGATTTTGAGGTTCATCACCGTCTGGGTTTCCCCATTTCTGGCGTCCCCCAGGATGCTGCGGGCCCCCAGAGCGCGGGGGCCGAATTCCATTGGTCCCTGAAAATGGCCGATTACCTTGCCCTCGTCCAGCAGGGCGGCCAGGCGATTGGCGAGCGCCTCCTCGTCTTCGAAAACCGTGTACTTGGCAGATTGGGTGTCCAGGTATTGGACGATGCCCCGTTGGTCGAATCGGGGGCCGAGATAGGAGCCGTGCTGAGCATCGGGCAGCTCGGTGGTGCGGGGGTGGTCCATCATCTGGTGCCAGGCAAAGAGCGCTGCCCCGAGCGCCCCCCCGGCATCTCCGGCCGCGGGTTGAATCCAAATATTCTCGAACGGACTCTCCCGCAGCAGCTTGCCATTGCCCACGCAGTTGAGCGCCACCCCGCCGGCCAGGCACAGGTTCTGCTGCCCGGTTTTTCGGTGCACGTGCCGGGCGATGCGCAGCATGATCTCCTCGACCACCACCTGAATGCTGGCCGCCAAGTCCATCGCCCGCTGGGTCAACGGGCTCTCCGGATCCCGCGGAGGACCGCCGAACAGGGCGTGAAACCTGGCACTGGTCATCGTCAATCCCTGACAGTAATTAAAATAGCGCTGGTCGAGCCAGAACGACCCGTCCTCCTTCAAGTCGATGAGGTTGTCGTAGATCAGCTCGGCGTACTTGGGCTCCCCATAGGGGGCGAGGCCCATCACTTTGTACTCGCCGGAATTGACCCGAAATCCGGTGTAGTAGGTGAACGCGCTGTACAAAAGTCCCAGGGAATGGGGAAAGCGGATGTCCTGCTTGAGCTCGATGCGGTTGTTCTGACCCGTGCCCCAGGTGGTGGTGGACCACTCCCCCACACCGTCGAGGGTGATGATCGCCGCCTCCTCGAACGGAGAGGGGAAAAACGCGCTCGCCGCGTGGGCTTGGTGGTGGGTGGTGAAGTAGATCGGGCCCTGGTATTGATCACCGAGCCCTTTGTCGATTTCCCGAGGAATGAACAACTTTTGGCCGACCCACAGGGGAATGGCCTTCATGAACGATTTGAGTCCGCGGGGAACGTAGGCCAGGTAGGTCTCGAGTATTCGTTCGAACTTGAGCAGTGGTTTTTCGTAAAACACCACCGCATCGAGCTCTTGGGCCGTGATGCCGGCGTGCTCTAGACACCAATCAACCGCATTCACGGGAAAATTGAAATCGTGTTTGACCCGAGTAAACCGCTCCTCCTGAGCGGCGGCGGTGATCTTCCCGTCGGCCACCAGGGCGGCAGCGCTGTCGTGATAAAATGCTGATATTCCGAGTATTTTTTTAATCGTCAATCGATCGTCCCCCTGCTTATTTAGGCGGCACGCTGGTGTGGCCAAGGGCACTCTAAGCTGTTTTTGATGTTTTATCAATTTGACTAAATATCATATGTATTCTTGAAAGAAAACTATAGAAATTGAGCAGTTCGTTATTTTGTTGCGAGAACAAACAAAATTGTCTTATGCTGATTAGAGGAGGAGACGACCGTGGTGGTCGCACCGGAACACACCGAGGAATCATGCGCATTGAAATGAACGCTATAGGATTGATGGTCTGTTGTATAGTGTCGATTTGGGCCTGCTCGTCGCCGTCAGAATCGCCTGAAGACGGTGATGGCGCCGATGCCGATAGCGATGCCGATGGTGATGGTGACGGGGACACCGACGGAGACGGGGATGGTGACGGGGATGCGGACGGGGATGGTGACGGGGATGCGGACAGCGACGGAGACGGGGATGGTGACGGGGATTCAGACAGCGATTCCGATTCGGACAGCGATTCTGATTCGGACAGCGACTCGGATTCAGACTCGGACAGTGATTCGGATGCTGATGAGGGTGAGGTGCTTTGTGACGGGATAGACAATGACAGCGATGGGTCGACCGATAACTTGGCGCCGTTGCCCGCCGAGACGATTGAGGTGTACCTCTACCGGGATGTGCCGACGTTTCCCTGGGGTATTAAGAACGTCAGTGATGACGGCATCGAGATCAATTTTGAATCGACCGCCGATCCGTCGGAAGGGGAATATGCCGCCCGGGTGACCATGGACGGCGCGGCGGGTTCGGATCCGGTCTGGATACGCTCTTCGGACCTGGCCAATGCCGCCGGTTTGGACTGGAGCGGCGCCGGAGAGATCTGCTACTCGGTGCGCGTGCTCTCCGGCGACGCCATCACCGTCGAATGGATGAACGCCAATCAACCCTGTGGCTCCCGCGAGCTCAGCGCCGACACCAATGGGGAGTGGACCGAGTACTGCGAACCCCTCGACGGGTGTTCCGGGATCGATTCAATCATCGAGATTCTGGGCCTGCGATCGGACGGACCCGGCACCGTGGAGTTGGACCAGGTATACATCACCTACGATCGCCCGGCCGAAACCCCCTCGTGCGCCCGTATTGTTCACGACCAGGACGATTGCCGGCACCAGCTCTACCTGGGGCACCGGCCTTTCTTCGTCAAAGGGCTGGGGTACGATGCACCGGCAGCGGAAAACCCGACCGGTAGCGCCATGTACGAACAGGATTTCGAGCTGATCGCTCAGGCCAACATGAACACCCTGCGCAGCTGGTCGGTGAGCGGGTCTACTTTTCTGACCCTCGACGAGCTAGCGGCCAACGGCTTGGGGATCTTTGCCGGCGTCTGGATGGCCCGGGGAGACGAAACCAACGACGCCCCCACCCCGGACTACGCGAACGAGACCTATCGCAAGGCGGTTCTGCGGTCGATCAAGGCCGACATTGAGGCCTATCACCGCCATCCCGCGATCATCGGCTGGGTGGTGGGCAATGAGGTGTTCCACTTTTTGGAAGGGGGCGAATCGAACAAGCGCGCCTTTGCCACCCTGCTCAGCGAGATTGTCGAGATGATTCACGAGACCGACGGCAAACACCCGGTGGGCTATGCCAGCGTCAACACCACCGGGGTGAGCTATCTCAACGAGAACGTCCCCGATCTCGATTTTCTGGGCATCAACACCTACGCCAACATCATGAACATCACCCAGGGCAACAATGACGCGGCAGATTGGGATGGACCGATCGTCTACACCGAATTCGGCTCGTTCGCCTGGTTCGACTTTCCGGACAACCCGGACTATTGGTGTACGGACGGGTACAACGACAACGACAAAGCCGCGCACTACGCGGAGCACTACAACAAGTATGTCGCCGGACAACGGGGCATCATCATCGGCGGGTTCGCCTTTGCCTGGCTGGACCGGACCGATGAGGAACTGGGCCAACCCTGCCTGGGCTACGGGATCGTCAATGACAACCGCACCCTCCGCCCCCAATACACCGCACTCAAAAACGCGATGGCGCCAGCCCCGCCAGCCTGTGTCTATTAGCACATCGATAGCAACACGGTGAGAAGGAACCGCCGGTTGGCCGGCCGGCTGGGAAAGGTGCATTGGCAGGCGGCCGTGCCGCAGGTGCCCGTCGCGTTGTCGGTGTCCGGCGTGGTATCGGTGTCCGTATCTGCATCCGTTTCCGTGTCGGGATCGGTATCCGGTGGTTCGCCGCCCTGATTGAGGTAAACCCGGTTCGGACCTTCCCCATTGGCCACAAGGGCGTCCAGATCACCATCGCCATCCAGGTCCCCCAGCGCGACGGCGCGGCTGTTATCGCTGCCCAAGCGGTTCTCGCTGCCGACGAACACCCCTTCACCGTTGTTGAGCCAAATCGCATCGGCCCCGCCGAAGGCATTGGCCACGAAAGCGTCCAAATCCCCGTCGTCGTCCAAATCCCCCAGGGCGACAAAGGCGCTGGAGGCGAGGCCCAGCTCGTTGTCGCTCGCGACAAAAGACCCCTCTCCATCGTTCAGCCACACGGTGTTGGGTTTGCCGTCCATATTGGCGACAAATGCGTCGAGGTCTCCGTCCCCGTCCAGGTCCCCGAGCGCCACTCCGCGGCTCTCTGCATCGCCGATGCCGTTCTGTCCCACCGTGAAGCCCCCGTCCCCGTCGTTCAACCAGATGTGGTTTCGATACTTGTTGGCTTGGAAGGCATCCGGGTCGCCGTCACCGTCCACGTCACCGAGCGCCAGGTAGAAACCCGCCGCAATGATCGGGACCGCGTTGCTCTCGACAAAGGTTCCGTCACCGTTGTTCAACCAAATCTTATCGGCATCCTGATTGGCCATCAGCGCGTCCAGATCCCCGTCCCCGTCGAGATCGCCCAGCGCTGCAGCGATGCTGGCCTGGCCCCCCAACTGTTCGCCACTGTCGGTGAATCTCCCCTCCCCGTCGTTCAACCACACCGTGTTGGCCCCTTCGCTGGCCAGAAACGCGTCGAGATCCCCGTCATCGTCCAGATCACCCAGTGATACCCCCCGACTGTAGGAATGGCCCAGAACGCCGTCGCTTTCGTCAAATCGACCGGTGCCGTCGTTGAGCCAGACGGTATTGGCGTGGTCGTAGAGGTTGGCCACCAAAGCGTCGAGATCCCCGTCCCCGTCGATATCCCCGAGCGCCACCGAGTGGCTGCTGGCCTGCCCCAGTTGTTGACCGCTGTCAAAGAACACGCCGCTGTCCGGGGCCAGGCCGGACAGACGACCGGTCACCGGAGCGATCAGCAGGGGAAGAACCAGTGCGGTCGAAATGAAGCGCCTGCGAAATCCGGGAAGTGCCATCCTGCCGACCCTACCTGAAAACGCCCGGCCGTTCAAAATCCGCTGCCCCATGGCCACTCAGCGGTCGTGCGAAGATACCGGTTTGTATCCCATCGGCTTGTGGTAGGCTGGGAGAGTGATGATCCGAATGCCCGGACACCTCGATCGTTCTGCGGCCCGACTGTGGGGAATGATCGTCCTTCTCGGGACGCTGCCCATCGCCTGCGATGAGGCGTGCGACGATATCCCATTCGATGATGGTGAACCAGGTGGCGATGCGGACGGGGACGCAGACGGGGACGGGGACACCGACACGGCGGACGAGCGCTATCCGGGCGGCCACTACGAGTTCATCGACGCCAATCCCATCTCCTCCGGCTTCAAGGAGACGTTTCGGGTGGGGGACTTGGCCGGTCGCCACGCCTTTTGGTTCGTGGGGTGCCCCACCTGACTGGGCCTCGATGCGCTGATTCCGCAGTTGCGGATTCTTCAACAATTACAAGAGGAATTTGACGGTGAAGATGGGATTGAGGTCAAAATTGTCTTTGCCAATTTCAAACCGATCACCAATCTCGAAGACAACATTCGCGTCATGACGGAGCCCTGCTTTCCCCCGTCCGGAGCCGAGGATATTCCCTTCGGCATGTTCGACGGGGCGTACGCCGTCAAAGTAGACAACATGGACGTTCACGTTCTATTTGCCGAACAGTGGGCGGTGGGCACCCAGGTCGCCGGCACACCGGACAGTGTGTTGTTGTCAGGCCGCGGTGAGGTAATCGATCGCTATCTGATCTTTGACGGATTCGATTGGTTCACCGACGGGGTGGGGGAATTCATTCGGTCCAATATCGAGGGCAAATCTACTCGACGAGAGTGATTTCTTTGATCTCGAGCACTGTGCCGTCGGTGGGCGCCGAGAGGCTGACCTGGCGGGTTCTGGCCAGATCGACACTGGCCTCCACATCCTGCTCGATGGTCTGCCAGTCATCGGCCTTGTCCATCGCAATTTTCTGCATCCCGCCGTCGCTATCCGTCCAGTAGGGCTCCGCCTCTGCGGTCCACCCGTCGGGCTCCTCGCCCCAGAAGAGGAAACAGCGCAGGTCCTGATCGGATTTGTACTCGATTTTCATCTGCTTGTAGGAGCTGAGGTTCACCTCGGTGGTGTGATTGGTCTCATCAAAGCCCCAGAATACCGCGGAAAAGTCTCCGCCGCTCATGGTGACGGTGAGGATATCGTCGATGATTTCGATGTCGGGCGACTGGTAGTGCATGAAGCTGTTGTGATGCTCCCCGTCGGCGAAAAAGACTCCGGTGGCATCCCCATCGGAATCGCTGTCCGAATCGCTGTCCGAATCACTGTCCGAATCCGAGTCGCTATCCGAATCTGAATCCGAGTCCGAATCGCTATCCGAGTCTGAGTCCGAGTCGCTGTCCGAGTCTCCGTCCGAGTCTCCGTCCGAGTCTCCGTCCGAGTCTCCGTCTGAATCTCCATCTGAGTCCCCATCGGAGTCTCCATCTGAGTCCCCGTCCGAGTCCCCGTCAGCATCTCCATCCGAATCGGTGTCGGTGTCGGTGTCCGCGTCTCCGCTACCGTTGTTGTTGTTGTTTCCCTGGCAGTGACTCAATGCAAATCCGACGACAAAGAGTCCCACGACCAAAAACATTAAGTGCCCAATTTTCATAGCTTTATCTCGCATGGTTGAAAGGTTGTTTGTTGTGAGGGTCATCCCCGTGTTGTGAATCAACAGGGCAATTGTATACTGGCGAGTTTGTTTGTTGTCAATCGAAACTTAATGGAAAAAATGGGATTTCAATAACACTGTTCCTCGCATTCGACCCTGGCGCGTTCACATTGATCTTCGCAGGGGATGAGCTGTCCGCTCACATCGGTGCAGTCCATCGATTCGAGGCATTCGATCGAGTCCAAGTGACAGCGTTGCCGACACTTGTCGGTCTGTTCGAGCTGTTTTGCCGAAGCACCGCAGCCGCAAATGACCAGCAGCCCGACGAGGAAACAGCCGATAACACAATAGCGCTTCATCATGAGACCTCCTTTGGGGAAGAAAAAAGGGTAGCACAAAAATGGGGGGATCGGCAGCGGAAGAGGATTTGCGGATGGGTTACGAGAGATCGCAGCAGATATCGCCACCCTCTTCGCACCCGAGGGGAACCCATGACTCAGGCACTGTTGCATCGGAAGACACTCGTAGGGGTCTTCACAGGTCGGGATGGCGGTCGATCCAATCGATTCGAACCGTCAAAATAGTTCAATGAAAATAGCGCGATTTACCGACCGTTCAACCAGTGTTTTATCCGCTGTCTGAAGGCCAACGATCGGCACCGTTTCAACAAGCGGTAGTCGGTGGTGTGATCCCGTTTGACCGCCTCACCGAGCATGCGATGGGCGTCGATATAGCGCCCGAGTTGATAGTACACCCGGCCCAGAGATTGGTAGTCAACAGCGTGGCCTCGCATTTTCAGCGCTCGCTCCAAGCAGGCGCGCGCCTGCTCGTGCTCGTCGATGCGGGTGTAGGCGTTGCCCAATCCGGCGTAGTCGATCGCGGCTCCTCTCAGCTCGACCGCTTTTTCGAATTTGGCGACGGCGTCGTGGTTTCGGTTGAGTTTGGTCAGGATTTGACCGATCAAGTGAAAGTCCTCTGCCGTCGGTTTTCGCGTCGCCTCTTCCTCAAGCGCCCGCAGCGCCTCGGCATCCCTGCCCTGGGCGAAAAATCGCCGTCCCGCCTGAGCCCGGGGTTCGTTGATGATCGCGTTCTTGGCCTTGTTGAGGGATTCGACCACGTCGGGGTACGGACGATAGCGGGCCAACAGTTGAATGTGCCGGCGGTTGACAACCGATCGATCTTCGAAAGGGGGGACCCCCAGCGCCTCCTCGTACCGTCCGTACATCACCGCTTCGATGATCCCCTGTCCCTCCTCGAAGCCCATCGCCTATCCCGTCTTGGCGATTTCCACCAACTGTCGCGTGTAGCGCACGAAATCCTCGGAGGTGATGCGATCGATTCCCGGTTGGCGCAGGATGTCCAACAGCTCCTTGATGCGGTTGGCCACGTTGGGGCAGTGCTGGTTGGCGTTGCCCAGATCCTCGGCCACCGCCGCTTCGGTGACCCGGGTCATCGATTCGACCGCGGCCTTCACCTTGGGGTGCTCCACATCGTGGGCCAGGGCCAACGCCTCCTCGGCCACGTGCAGATGGTGTTCGAGATGCTTTTTGGTCCAGCGGCCCTGCTGGTAATTGAGCGAATCTTCGTAGAGGCCGATTTCCTGGGAGGCCCAGGTGTCCGGCGGTGTCTCTTCCTGCAGCAGGATCTGTTGTCCCTGGAGCATGTCGAGCCCTTCGAATCGCACCTGTTGACGGGTCTGTGACTGAACGAAGGTGGCCACGATACGCTTGTCGTCGGTGACCTGGAGTTGAATATCGACGGTCGGGTTTTTGCCCGTTGGGGTGATGGAGAGGGTGTAGTCGCCGATGTATTCGTAGCTGTAGACCAATTGTTCCGGAGTGGATTGCTCCGGATCCGGTCGTTTGGCCACCAGGGGGACGGGGATCTCCAAATCCTCGGCATTTTTGTGGCAGATCACCGCGCTGCCGGAAATCGGATAGTTGGTGTTCTCGTTGATGATCGAAACGTAGTAGTCGGGCAGCTCACCGGAGGTGCCGTAGATCGTGCCGTACCCTTCGGCAATCACCTTGCCCACCGGCTCGATGATATTGCCCGCTTTGAGGCTGGCTCCCTTGGCCACGCACTCCATCGGATCGACGGGCATCCCCTCGGTCTGGATGGTCCGGATGGTGTGGAGCAGCGGTTTTTGTGCCCCGCTATTGGCCAGCTCATCCTCGACCACCCGGCGGATGCACGGCATGTTGGTCGGACCGCCGACAAACAGCACGTGATCCAAATCGGCCGCGCCGATCCCAGCCTGCTGTAGAGCAATGCGAATCGGTCCGCGGCATTTTTCGAGCAACGGGGCGAGCACCTCTTCCAGCTCCCCGCGGGCAATATCGACCGTCTCCCCACCGGGAATGTCGAGCGACGCGGTCAGACGCGAGGAGAGCTTGATCTTGGTCTTCTCCACCTCTGCCTTGAGAATGGCCATCAACGCCGGATCTTCGGTGACGTGGCTCAGCTGGTGCTTGTCGATGATGTGGGCGATCAGCGCATCATCCATATCGATGCCCCCCAGGGATTCGTGCCCTGAGGTGCACAGCTCCCCGGGGACGAGCTCCCCCTCTTCTTGGACCACCAGCATCACGGTCACGTCGAGTGTGCCCGCGCCGATATCGAAGGTGAACAGGTTGGCCTCCTCTTCGATATCGAGACAGTAGTGCATCGCCGCCGCGGTCGGTTCGGCAATGGTGTCCACTTCGTCGAACCCGGCCCGCTTGGCCGCCTCGATCAGCGGTGCCGTGCGAGTGGCCTTGTAGTACGCGGGGATGGAGATAATCGCCTTGTCCACCTTGCTGCCCAACAACGGGTTGACCTTGGGGTTTTCCGCGTCGGCCTTGATCTCCGAGAGAATGATTTCAAAAATATGCGAAGGGGTGTACCGTTCCTCGCCGACCTTGATCAGGATGCCCCCTCCCGGACCCTCTTCGATGTCGTAGGCAAACCGGTCGAGCTCACCGGTCTCCTCGGCGGTCTTGTACGAGAGCCCGATCAGGCGCTTGACCCCCCACACCACGAGCTGGGGGTTGATGCTGAGCTCTTCCCGTGCCCGCTGTCCGATGAGCTGTTTTTTGCCGTAGTGGTCGAACAAAACGAAGGACGGGAAGTGCTTGCCGTACAGGGTTCGGCCGTGCTTGCTCTCGATCATCGCCACCCGGTTTCGACCGAGGGCCACCGCAGCGGCCGAGTTGTAGGTACCGAGGTCGATTCCAATTGCCTTGCCCATCTGGTTCTCCTTGTGTTCCTCTCCGGGTGAAATCAGCTTCGGCTGACAATGACTTCGGTTTGTCTGAGGATCTCGCCGCTGGCGGCCTGTTTTCCGGGGGGATCACCGGGGTTCGGCGCGTCTTCGAGGGATGTGCCCCGGGGGCGCCTGACAAACCCTTGGCGAACCACCTCGACGATGGTACCCGGGGGAAACGCGCTCGCCTGATCGCCCGCGTTGTTGTGCACCTTGCTGTCGAATGGATCGCCCGGAGCCGCGGCAATCGGTTCGATTCGTTCGTCTGCGAGCAGTTTTTCGAGTTTCTGTCGCATCCATTTCGCCTCTTTGCCCTCTTCTCCCTCTTTGGCCTGAGCGGCGAGGTGATCGAGCAACAAAAAGACACTCCCTACCACTTTGGCGTAGTCGCTCTCAAAGCGATTTTGCGTTTCCCAAACATCGATGCCGAAATCCTCCAGGTCCAGGTTCAGGTCGCGGGATCGCTGTTCGATTTTTTTGATATCGTGGGAGAGGCGGCTGGCGCTCAGCTTCAAATTCGAGAACGTAGTCGTCTCACGCCCTTCGCCCGGGATGGGCTTGCCCGAGCGGGGATCGTCGGTCATGCGGGAAGAGAGCTTGTACAGTTGAACGGCCAGCAATCCCAGGATGACCAGTGTGACCAATCCGACCCCCAGCAGGCGCCAGTCCGGTCCCGCCATGGTGGTCCGCTCTTGGGCGATGGCTTTCAACCGTTGCATCATTGCCGTGCGCTCGGCAGAGGCCTTTTCCAACTCTTTTTCCAGAGCGAAGCGCACCGCGATGACCTCTTCGCGGGATTGACCGCCGGTCGTCGATTTCCCGGGCAAAGGCGCCGTAGATGCCCCGAGGTGTTGAAGGTGACCGTATACTGTGACCAGAACATCGTAGAGGTTGTCGTTGAGCTCAACCGCGAGGAGTCGACCCCCGGTCTGCACGGTGAATGGTCTCAGAGCCTCCTGGTTCCCCCGCCCCAGGGCGATCCCGTAGATCGGAATTTTGTGGTACTTCAACGTGACCAACAGGTCGCCGTCCCCGTCCGATGACGTATCGCGGCTGCCGGTGCCTGCACCCGGCGCCGCATCGGGCGCGCAGTACGGTCCGTTGCTGAGCACCGCGATGGCCTGGAAGGTGTGCTCGCGCCGCTGGGCGAGCAACTGTTTGAGTGCTGTGGTGAGCGCCCCGTTCAGATTTTTGCAGCTCGACTCGAGGGTCACCCTCTTGAGATTTTTTTTGAAGAACTCCCGGTCGTTCAATTGGGCAGCCGGAGCGAGATCGGCCACCGGATGAGCTTGCTCTCCAAGGGCGATCACCCCCACACGGTGGGCATCGTCGATGTCGGCGAGAAACCCGTCGAGGGAGATCCGGCTCAGCTCATTGGCAAACGCAGCCGGATCGATGAGCAGCATCAGATCGAGCGTCTCCTCCTCGGTCGTAGCGGCCCGCACCCCGTGAGGGGCGAGGAGCGTTCCCAGCAGAATCAAGTAGAGTATCGAACGCACGGGTTACCTTTCGTTTGACCCATCAACGGAAGCCTCGGCCTGGCGAACGTACGCGAGGCGCTCTGTCACGCTTTTCGAGCTGGCCTGAAAATGGGCTGTGGTCAACACCACCTCGTCGGCATCGAACCCGGCCTCTCGCAGGGCCATCCACGCCGCCCCCCGACAGATTTCGGCGATATCCGCGCCGGACAGCCCCTCCGTGTCACCGGCCCACTGATTCAGGTCCACTTCGGGATGCAACGTCTTGCGCTTGGTGTGTACGGCCAGAATCGCGCGCCTGGAGGCCAGATCCGGCAGGGGAACTTCGATGACGTGGTCAAATCTGCCCGGCCTGAGTAGGGCCGGGTCGAGCGCTCGGAGCTTGTTGGTCGCGCCGAGCACGAAAAGTCCCTTACCGCTCTCGATGCCGTCCATCTCCGAGAGGATCTGGTTGGTGATCGAATCGGTGTAGCCGGTGATGTCCCGCCCGCGCAAGGGGACGGTGGCGTCGATTTCGTCGAAGAAGATGACGCACGGGGAGAGCGTGCGCGCTTTTTTGAAGATGGTGCGGATCTTCTCCTCGGCCGTACCGGTCCACTTGGAGCGGAGTTGGGGTCCCTTGATTGCGATAAACGATGCATTGCATTCGTGGGCCACCGCTTGGGCCAGCAGCGTCTTGCCCGTCCCCGACGGTCCGTGGAGCAAGACCCCGGATGCCGGTTTGACGCCGGCTTTGACAAAGGCCTGCTGGCGTTTGATCGCAAACGAGATGTTCTCGGTGAGGAGCTGTTTGATCTGGCTCATCCCGCCCACATCGTCCCAGGTGATTTTGGGGATCTCAAAGGCGAACTCTTTGGCTGCGGACGGGGGCACGGTCGCCACCGCGGCGTCGAAATCCGACTGACCGATCGTTATCTGTTCCCCAAGGTCGAGCGCCTGTCCGTCAGCGGCGCGCGCCGCGATCGCCCGGCGCAATGCATTGTATGCCGATTCGCGACAAAGGGAGGCCAGGTCAGCCCCCACATAGCCGGTCGTCTCCTCTGCGATCCGCTCCAGTTCAACCTCGTCGCTCAGGGGCATTTGTCGGGTGTGGATCTCGAGGATCTGCTTGCGTCCAGCGGCGTCGGGGACCGAGATGTTCACCTCGTACTCGAACCGGCCACCGCGGCGCAACGCCGGGTCGATGGCGTCGATCCGGTTGGTGGTGCCCACGACGACCACGTCCTTGAGCTCTTTTAATCCGTCCATCTGGGCCAGAAAAGTGGCCACGATTCGCTGCTCCTGGTCGCCGTGGGTCGTCTCGCGCCGGGGGACCAGGGCGTCGAGCTCGTCGATGACCACGATCGACGGGGCGTGTTTGACCGCCTCTTCAAATAGGTTGCGCAGGGTCTCTTCGGATTTGCCGTACCATTTGGAGTATATCTCGGGCCCGCTGATGGCATAGAATTGGGCCCCGACCTCATTGGCCAGCGCCTTGGCGATCAGGGTTTTGCCGGTTCCCGGCGGTCCGTGAAGAATGATGCCTTTGGGCGGTGTCACCCCCAGGTGTTTGAACACATCGGGGTAGCGAATCGGATATTCGATCACTTCCCGAATCAGGGTCACCTCTCGCCGAAGCCCACCGATGTCCCGATAGGTGGTCGGTGCTCCTTGGGCTTGCAGCGCGGTGGTGGTGATTTCGGTCTCAGAGGAGACCAGCACAATCTCCTCGGGGCTGACCGCGGTGACCACCATCGGCCTGGTCTGACCGCTGAAACTAAACAACGCCGTGCGTTCGTTTTGGCTGATCGGTTTGCCGATGAACCGAATCGCATCCCGCTCGGAGAAATCTGACGGCACCCGCAGGGCGAGACGTGTGCAGGGGCGCGGTGTGAATTGCTCGACGGCAATCGGTTGTCCGTCTTCGACGTTCAGATGCCACTGTTTGAACCGATCCAGGTAGACCCGGTTCTCCTCCCCGGCGACCACCTTGGCCAGCAGACAGCCGCACGAACGGCCGTTGAACGTCAATTTCAGGTAGACTGTCCCGTCGGTTCCCGGGGAAGAGGCGAAATCCGGATGACTCGACTCGATCACCGCCCGGTGAGTGCCGTCCAAATCGACTCGACCAAACGCCGCCAGCTCAAACGGTCGGTTCAAGATTCTCTCCTCTTTATGCAAGCCGAACGGCTTCCCATGATAAACAATAATAACTGTCTTTTCGAGTGACAACCGAGAGGGAAAGAAGTTCCGCGGAGATGTTTTGAACGGGGCGGGTCCTCAGCAACAGCTGCCGAATTTCATCGGGGGGGACTCCGGGGTGCTGGGGGTTGACTGGTTCGCGTTGAAAATCCCGTAATGGGTCGAGCGATCGCCGGTGACCACGAAATGCTCGTTAAAGCGGGATTGGCTGAGCATATCGGCGGTATTGCCACAGACAGGGAGCGGCTTTCCCGTGGGAAATTCGTGAGTTTGGTCCAATTGGTAGGCGTGGGGATGATGCTCGATGGTGCCCCGGTAGGTGGCCAGCTGACCGTAATCTTCGCAGCGGTCTTCCAATGAATCGATTTTAAAGGCGCGAACCGTTTTCGAGGAGAACTTGGCAAAACCGATTTTGGCGTCGACCTCCGGGTCGGACAAGGCGATCTCGCTCTCTTTCAAAACCCGTAAATCTCTAATGCCCAATTGGGCGAGCTGGCGGCGAAAATCCTCGAAGTACATCGCCCCGGCCAGGCATTCCCCCAATAGAACCGGATCTTCGCGCAGCTCGCCGGGAAGCCGTCGATCGGCAAAAACGTCGGAAAAGTAGAGCTCTCCACCGGGTTTGAGCACGCGAAAGATCTCATTGAACACCGCCTCCTTGTCCGGCGAGAGGTTGATCACGCAGTTGGAAATCACCACGTCCACCGAGTTTTCGGCGATCCCGATATCGGTCAAGTTTTCGATGAAGCCGTGCTTGAGGGTGACATTGGGCTCGGTCAGGCCGAAGCGCTTGGTCTGCTTGTCCAAGTGTTTTTCGGCGATGGCGATTTGGGCCTCTGTCATGTCGACGCCAATCACCCGTCCCTGCTGCCCGACCAACGCGGAACAGATGTAGACATCCCGTCCCGTGCCGCAGCCGAGATCCAGTACGGTCGCCCCGCTGATCCCGTCGGGGATCGGAGAGCCGCAGCCGTAGAATTTCTCGACGATTTCCGATTGCAGCTTGGCCATCAGTTGCTGGTGATGGGGAGGCATCCCCCCGCCGGCGCAGCAGGCCGACGTGCGCAAATCCCCCTGATTGGCCAGGGTTTGACCGTAGTACTTTTTGACATCCTCTCTGATTGTATTCATCGTTGATTCCTCATCAATGCAAATCTCGACGCACTAGACGCTGCCGACAAACGGACTATAACGCCACCGGAGGCGTCCGGCCAACGAGAAACATGGGATGCAGCGCAAGAATATATAACGTTTTGTCTCCTGACGGCGTTGATGCTAGTCTACAACAAGTTGGTGCGACCGAGCACCTGCTGCTGGGAGCTAAAACCATGATAAAGAAGCTCTACGTGTCCAACTACCGCAGTGTTGGACCGAATGTCGAGATTCGGCCTGGTCGGCTTTCCGTGTTTATCGGCCCGAACGGATCGGGAAAATCGAACTTTCTGGACGTACTATCCTTTGTGCGCGATGCGGTCATGCAAGGGCTCCCAGCTGCAATCACCCATCGTGGGGGAATAGATCTAGTTCGAAGAAGAAGCAGTGGTCACCCATACAACGTCCAGGTTGAGCTTGAGATTGAACTGGAGTCAGGAGGGTGCACATACGGCTTCACCATTACCGGCGATCGGCTCGAGGAGTATCGGGTCAAGTCGGAAAAAGCAGAAATAAAAGATGCCAACGGGAGGATCAGCTTCTATCGAGATGGCGATGACTGGCAAGCTCCGGAAGGCCTGTCTCCCCGCATGGATGAACAGTCTTTGGCGCTGACGGCATTGGGGGGCAGTGCACGGTTCAAACCGTTGGTCGACTTTCTATCAAAGTTGATGGTGTATACTATCTTCCCCGATACACTTCGAGTTCCTCAGACGTTCGATCCGGTGCGTCCGATGGCTCGTCACGGGGAAAACTGGGTCTCGATTCTTCGTGATTTCAAACCAGATTCTGTGGCAAAGAACGACTTGATTGCCGCTTTGAATAGGCTCACGGGCGACATTCAGGACGTGAGGGTAACGAGTGCTGCGGGATACCTGGTTGCGGAGTTCAAGCAGAAGACGAGGGCAGAAAAAGGAAAACGGTGGTTCAGCGCCTCACAGCAATCGGACGGAACACTGAGGGTGGCCGGCCTATTGACCGCCTTGCTTCAGGAACCCCAACTTCCCGTTGTCGGAGTTGAAGAGCCCGAACTAACGGTGCATCCAGGGGCCCTGCCATTGCTATATGACTATTTGAACCAAGCACGTGAGGTCTCTCAGATATTAGTTACAACACATAGTCCGATCATTCTAGATGTTCTCGATATAGAACGCGACGGAGTATTCGTCGTTAATCGTATCGAAGGAAGGACTGATATCAAAAAGGTAACGGGCGCGCAGCTCGAGCCGGTTCGAAAGAGTCTATTGAGCTTGGGAGATCTTTTCTTGTCTGGAGATCTGCAACTAAAACTATCGCTTATCGAGGGCTCTTAGGAGGATCATTGGCTGGAAAACGGGTCTATGTCCTGGTTGAGGGATATGGAGAGGTAGATGCGCTCCCCAACCTCCTTTATCGACTGAGTGACGAATTCAAAATCTACCTGCAGTGGGCAAAACCATTGCGTTGGCCCAATATCCATCAATGGGAAGCGAGACGGCGAGGTGGCGTGAAAGCTGGTCTGGAGTTTATTCGAACAAAGAAGGACGTCGGTGCCCTGTTGATTGTGAGGGACGCAGACGATGAGTGTCCGAAATTCCTGGGGCCAGAGATGGCGAGGCGAATTCGCTCGCTCAATCCAGCATTTCCCGTCTCTTATGTTCTGCTGCGTCCAGAGTACGAAGTTCTATTCCTACCCTGTCTCGAACAATTAGGGTATCCGCCGTGGGACGCCGAAACCTGGGAATCCCGTCGCGGGATCAAAGAATGGCTGTCCGGCAAGCTGCCCCGGGGACGATCATATAAACCCACTGTGGATCAACTTGCACTGACACGCGGACTTGATTTAGCGGTGTTGCGAGATGCGGAAATCCCCTGTTTTGGCAGTCTTGAACGAGCGGTTCAATTTCTTTCCGATAATCTGGAACGTACAGGAGCGGTCTATCCCTGATACTCTCGACGTTGGTCTTTAGGAATAGAGCATCAGCGCGGAGAAGGCCAGGCTGAGGATGGCGTAGAACTCGGGGAACACGGCGAGCAGCAGGGCTTGGCCCATCGGCATCTTGTCCTGATTGATGCTCTTGATGCCCGCGGCGCAGACCGCCCCTTGGTACCAGCCCGAGAAGAGGCAGGCAATACCGGTGACCATGCCGGCGGCCATCACGATGATGAACGCGCTGGTCGCACCCTCTTGGGTCGGATCAGCGAGGAACGGGGTCAACTTTTGCAAGCACAAAAAGCCGACCGCAAAACTGTACAGTCCCTGGGTACCCGGAAGTACCGAGACCGCAATACCCTGACCACGCCTTTCGTTTCGCATTCCCGTCACGGCGCTGCCGGCCACGCTCAGCCCGATAGCCGAACCCGAGAGACCCAGTCCGAGCATTCCTATGCCAAAAAACGCGAGTAACGGTGCCCAGTTTTCCAGTGTCATCTTCTACTAACCTCCTTGCGCTCTGCCAAATGGTCGGTATGGTTCTCCCCCTCCTTCGAAGAATTTTCCGAAGAACTCCAGGAACTGGAGTCGGGCCGGATGAACCACGCTTCCGATGACGGCCATGGCAAAATTGAATGTGTGCCCCACTACCAAAATGAGACTTGTAAATAACCAACCCACGTACGGCGTATCGCCCGCCGCAAAGGCAATGATGTTGATCACGTGACCGATGATGCCGGTCGACAATCCCAGCCCGAAGATACGGGCGTAGGACATCACGTCTCCGAACAGCCCGGAGATGTTGTAAAAGGCCCAGGCGCCGCCCCCGAGCCGTTTGAGCACGTTGGGATTGGGGGAGCTGAACAGAACCACCAGCCCTGCACCGGTCCAAAAAACAAAGGGCAGGCCCTCCATCGCCCACAGGGCTACGCCGGGGAGCAACGACAGCCATCCCACGGTGGCGATCGCTTCTTGAAATTTGCGCCGATTGAGCAACCGCCCCAGCTTGACCAGCATGCCGAGGGTCAGCTGGGCCGCACCGAGTCCCAAGGAGAGATAGAAAAACTGCGCCGGGTTTTCGCTGAGGAAGAACATCAGGGATTGATCGCTCAGGCCCAGGATGGCGTAATATTTTTCACCGAAGAACATGCCCGTCAGCACCCCCATCAGGGTGGCGCTGGCGCCCAGTACCTGCATCAACCGGACCGCCTTGCGCAGCTCCCCTTGGGGGTTGAACTTGCGCGCGGCAAAGCTGGCCAGGAAGAAGAGCAGCAGTCCGTAGGCCACATCCCCCAGACAGAAGCCGAAAAAGAGCGCCATGAACGGCGCGAACAATACCGTCGGATCCCCCTCTTGATAGTGGGGCAGGTTGAACGCCTTGAGCAGCGGCTCGAAGAAGCTGACAAATTTGTTGTTTTTCAAACAAATCGGTGGAATGTCGTCGGCAGAAGGATCGCTGATCATCACGGCGACCGGACGCTCGTTGGGCAGCTTTTTTATCGCCTCCACCTCTGAGTCGGGACACCAGCCGGAGAGGGCGAAGATCTCCTCGTCCCCCCCGAGCGACGATTGGACCTCGGCAAAGGTCAGTTGATCGCGGAGCCCGTTTTGGGCCTCTGTCAGAGGGCCGGCCGAGCGGGTCGCCAGCTGATCGATCTCCCCGTCGAGTCGATCGAGCGACAGCTTTACTGTGGCCAGTTCGGCGGTGATCATCGAGAGGGTGCGGATGGGCAGGGCGGTCTCCTCCAGCAGTGAGGAGAGCGCGTCGGGTGTCTCATTGTAGTACAGCGCGGCTACACCGATAGTTCGACCGCCGGCGATGGGCACGGTAGTCCACCAGGCGGCCGAGTCCAAGATCTCTCGGGCAGGTTTCAATTGGGCTGTGGGCAACTGACCGACGACCAGGTTCGCCCCTTGTTCGTTCAGCAGTCTCAGATCGAGGGAGGTCAGCTCCCCCCAGGGCTCGGCCAGTTGCCGTTCTTTTTGCAGCGATGCCAGCTGAGCATCCAACTCCGCCTTGCGCCCGATCAACTTGAGCGCCCGGCTCAACACCTCCTCCGGCGGTTGATTCGTCCCGTCGGTGCGGGGGAGTTTTTTCTCCGCGCGTCGTGCTTTGAGGGCCAACGCCGCCTTGTTCGCCGCGGCGAGTCGGGAGGTCAGCTCGGAGGGGCTGTCACCGGTCGGGGTCAGCGGTTCGATATGCACCACCCCCAGATCCATCAGCTCCTCGAGCAGCTGCTCCCGGGCGTCGATCGCACCGATCACCGATACCCGTTTCATCTTGATCACGGCCATCGTCTAGCCTCCTGCCACGGCCGCTTGCGGGGCCGGTGCTGCATCCTGCTTGGCCACCAGTTTGGCCTTGGCGATTTTGGCTCG
This sequence comes from Myxococcota bacterium, assembly GCA_028278265.1. Classification (GTDB taxonomy): domain Bacteria; phylum Myxococcota_A; class Polyangia; order JAAYKL01; family JAAYKL01; genus JANQET01. Next base: position 3,330 of record JANQET010000512.1, on the reverse strand, counting down.
GCAGACCGCTGCGGTTTGCTGATCCCCCAAGTAGACCTTGATCCGTCGGATGTTCTCCTTGGTTTGCGGAATCAGCACTTTTTCGTAGAGGTTGATCCGCTGGGTGGTCTTGGTCAGCTCGGTGGTCAGCATTTTCAATTGCTGGTCGAGGATTTTGATCTCCTCGCGTTTGGTCACCGCTTGCTGCCAAAACTCAACCGCCGCGTCGATCGCGGGAGTGGTGGCGATGAGGGAGTAGGAAATCGCGGCGAATCTGACCCCTTTCAGTACCGGAATGCGCACACCGGCCACATTGCCCTGCCCGCGGACCACCCGTTCGATGCGCACCAAGTGGCGCACCGTCTCGAAGGTCGAGCCGAGCAGTCCGGCCCAGGATTCGGTTCCTTCGAGCAACTCGTCCAGGGCCTCGCTCGCTTCTCCGATCTCCTTGTTCAAGTGGCGCACCTCGGCCTGTAGCTGCTGTTTGCGCAGCTCCAGGGTGGGCAGAAAGTCGGAGTAGAGCTTGAGCGCTTCCCGCTGGTCGCGCAGGGTGTTTTTGTTGAGCTTGATCTTCTCTTCAGCCACGGTGGATCACCCCTTTGGCCAAAACTGGTTCAAGATATCCCGTTTGATGCCCACTTCATGGGGCTCGAAACATTCGGCCATGGTCTTCCAACCGTGGTCGAGCGCCGTGTCGAGGGGCACGTCCACCCCCAGATCCATGAACCGCTCCTCGAACAGATCGGCGTACTTGAGAAACCGCTCGTCGTCGGCGGTCTTCTCGAATCCCATATCGATCTTCCGCTTGACGTCCTTGGCCTTGGCGAACAGCCGGATCATCGAGTTCATCACCACCGGATGATCTTCCCGGGTGACCTTGCCCACGACCAGCTGCTTGAGCCGGGAGAGGGAGCCGAACGGATTGATCACGCCGCCGTTGAGGTAGTACTGGCCCTCGGTGATGTAGCCCGTGTTGTCCGGTACCGGATGGGTCACGTCCCCGCCGGGCATGGTGGTCACCGCCAGGATGGTGATCGAGCCGGCCCCTTGAAAGTCGACCGCTTTTTCGTAGCGCGAGGCGAGATCGGAGTAGAGGGAACCCGGGTACCCCAAGTTGGAGGGCACCTGGTCCATCGCCACGCTGATCTCTTTGAGCGCGTCGGCAAAGGCGGTCAGATCGGTGAGCAGCACCAGCACGCGCTTGCCGGCCACGCCGAACTGCTCCGCTGCCGCCAGGGCCAGGTCCGGCACCAGCAGTCGCTCGACCACCGGATCGGCCGCGGTGTGCACGAACATCACCGTGCGGTCCATCACGCCGCCGTCCTCGAACGTTTGGCGGAAGAAGATATAGTCGTCGAACTTCATCCCGATGCCGCCGAGAATGATGATGTCGGCCTTGGCCTGCAGGCCCACGCGGGCCAACAGCTCGTTGTAGGGCTCGCCGGGTACGGAGAATATCGGCAGCTTCTGGCTCTCCACCAGCGGGTTGAACACGTCGATCATGGGCACGCGGGTTTCGATGAAGTTGCGCGGGATGACGCGGCGAACCGGGTTGACCGAGGGACCGCCCACATCGATCTCCGGGGCGTGCTCCAGCGGTGGCTTGCCGTCGATCGGCACGCCGGATCCGTTGAAGATGCGACCGAGCATGTGATCCGAGTAGCGCACCTGCATCGGACGGCCCAAGAAGCGGATGCGGCTGTTCTGGCTGAGCCCCTTGGCGCCGGCAAAGACCTGCAGGGAGACTTTGTCCCCCTCGATGCGGATCACCTGGGCCATCGATGATTCCCCGTTGGCATTGGTGATGCTGGCCAGCTCGCCGTAGGAGACGTTGTTGGCCCGAACTTCGGCGATGTCGCCGATGATATTGGTGATTCTGGTGTATGTCTTAATCACAGCGTCCCTCCGCGATCAGCGTGCGAATCTCGGTTTCGTGCTGTTTGTATTCGTCACTGCCGAACGGAACGAAGTTCTTTTGGTAGAACGCGTCCTGCAGGCGGGCGAAGAACTGCTTGGCCTGTTCCTTCTTCTCGAAATCGAACTCCTTGGCGAGCGCCTCGTTGAGCAGCTTGAAATCGGCGATTTGCCGCTCAATCGGTGTGGCGGCGTCCACATCGTCGAACGCGTTCTGCTGGAGGAAGGTGGCGTCGATCATCTCGCTCTTGAGGAAGACACAAAGGTCGCTGACACTGACCCCCTCCTCACCGACCACGGTCATCATTCGCGCAACTTCGCCGCCATCGCGAATGAACCGGCTCGATCGCTGCACCATCTCGACCCAGTGGTCGTCGAGTTGGTCGTTGAGATCTTTCTCCAAGGTGGAGAGATATCGAGACCAGGAGTCGATTGGGTCGATCGCCGGGAAACGCCGCTCATCGGATCGTTTGCGGCTCAGGCCCCAGAACGAACCGACCACCTTGAGCGTGGCCTGGGTTACCGGTTCCTCGAAGTTACCGCCGGCCGGAGAGACCGTGCCGATCAGGGTCAGCGCGCCGGTGTCCTCGTTGCCCAGTTGAACCAGTCCGGCTCGCTCGTACACCGCGGCGATCCGGCTCTCCAGGTAGGCGGGGAACGCTTCCTCACCGGGAATCTCCTCCAGACGCCCGGACATCTCGCGCATTGCCTGGGCCCAGCGGGAGGTGGAATCGGCCAGCACCAGCACGTCGAGCCCCATCTGACGGTAGTATTCGCCGAGGGTGATACCGGTGTAGATCGAGGCGTCCCGCGCGGCGACGGGCATCGAGCTGGTGTTGCAGATGATGATCGTCCGATCCATCAACGATCCGCCGGTTTTGGGGTCCTTGAGCTCGGGGAACTCGTAAATCGTTTCGACCACCTCGCCGGCCCGTTCACCGCAGGCGACGATGATCACCACGTCCACTTGGGCATAGCGGGAGATCAGCTGTTGCAGCACGGTCTTGCCCGCGCCGAAGGGACCGGGCACACAGGCGGCGCCGCCGCGAGCCACCGGAAAGACCGTGTCGATGATGCGGCAGCCGGTGATCAGCAGCTCCTTGGGAAAGAGCCGTTCAGGATAGGCCTTAATCGCCTTTTTGACCGGCCAGGTCTGGATCATCGAAACATCCCGGGTTTTGCCGTCTTCAGTGCGCAGCGTGGCGACGACCTGATCCACGGTGTAGGCGCCCGGATCGGCGATCCGCTCAACCGTGGCCGTGCCCAATAGGCCCATCGGGGCCATGATTTGGTGGTTGTAATTGAACTCTTTGACGTGGCCCAGCCAGCCGCCGGCCTTGACCGTTTGGCCTACTTTGGCGGTCGGGGTGAAGCGCCACTTTTTCTCCCGATCAATAGCCGGCAGGTACTGCCCGCGCTGGAGAAAGAAATCCTGCT
>JANQET010000493.1 GCA_028278265.1 Myxococcota bacterium | reverse complement strand
AGAGGTTCTCGCCGGCTTGACCCTGGGAGGATGTGAGGGCTTGGCTTGCGCTGCTGCCGAGCTGCGACGGGGCGCCGGAACCGATCCTCGCGGTTTTGCCGGGACCGAGCTGCGGGGCCTGGCCGGAACCGAGCCGCGAGGTGGCACCGAGCCGCGGGGTGGCACCGAGCCGCGGGGTGGCACCGATTGGGGTTTGACTCGGCTGGATTCCACCGGCGCCAGCGACTCCATGGTGGTGGCCAGCTCCACGCGAAAGGTCAGTCGGCCCGCCTTGATCACATCCAAGGGTTGGGGAATGGCAAAGTCGACCGCCTCCCCATTGAGCAGCACATCTGCTCCGGGTTCGGGGATCAGACTCAACGCGCCGTCCTCGATATAAATCGTCGCGTGCAATTCAGCCAGGCTGGGATCTCCGGCAGCGCGCATTGTGCATTGGGCACCGGAACCGATGGTGAACGAGTCGGACCGCACCTTATAGGTCCGCACGATCCGCCCCGCCCGAAGGAGCCTGACCTTGATCACATCAGGCTGGCGCTGTGCCGGACTTACCAATTGTCGCCTCCTGTGTTGCGCTTGTGGTTTCGTTTGGCTTTTTTACCGTTGCCCTTCGCCCCGTTGCCGCCATTCCCGTTTCTCGGTTTTCCGTTGCCCGACGAGGCTGCGGGAGTCGCTCCGCCGGTACCCTGCCTAACCGGTTCGGCAGTTGCGGCACGCTGGGTCTGCGGTTCGGCAAAGGCGGTGATCGGCTTGAGCCGGCGCGGCCCCAGAATGGGTTGGACGATTCGGCGGCGGTAGCTCCGCCGCATCGGCACCAGACCGGGCAGCCGGCGGGGGGTGCGCTTGAACAGGTAAATCGCCCCGGACTTGGCCGCCTGTCCCTTGACCAACCGCTCGTCGAACTCCATTCGCCCTGACCGCCGTAGCGCCCCCTTGGCTGAGGCGTCCGTGATCGGTTGATCCGCCTCATCCGGTGCGCCTCGGGGTCTGCTGGGCTCCGGCTGGGACTCTGCCGCGGCGTCCCCGGAATCATCGTACGGGCTGTCGTAGGGATCCTCGTCGAGTTGGCTCTCGGTCGATGGCTCGGACCGTCTGGACCGCCGTTTGGATTTCGAGCGGCGCCGTTTTTTCTTCTTCACCCGATCAGTCGCCTCGTCCTCCTGGGCCTCAACAGCTGAGAGTTCCGGGCTGACCAGCAACAAGGCGATTAACAAGCTGCAAGCGTATAGCATGATCCGCATCGATTACTCCTTCTCGATGACCAGTCGAAAGCGGAAGACACCGGCATGGGCCGCGCTGCGCATCACCAGATGAATCGTGCGGTAAGGCAAGCCCTTGTCGGCCTGGATGACGACGATGTTCTCCTCATCCTCTTCCTTTTTAAGCTGGGCCCAGGCCTGGTTGATCCCCTGAACCACGCTCTCGATTCGGCCCCCATCGAAGTCCTCGTCCTTGACCTCTCCCCCCTTTTCCAATTTGAAGACCTTCTTCCCCTCGATGAGCACCGCCTCCTGGGTCAGGGCCAGGTTCACGCCGGTCTTGAACGGACTCTTGGCGTCGCTGACCGGTAGGCTGAGCCCGGCATGAAGAACGAAATCCTTGTCCTCGGCCTGAAAACTGACCATCAGAAAGACGAGAATAATGGTAAACATATCCAACAGGGAGGTGAGCGGCAGCACCAGCTTCTTCCTCGATTTGAATCGCGCTCTTAGACCCTTCATCTCGTTGCCTACACCTTCCTCGACAGCACGACGACCGGAAACAGGGGCACCTTCTTCTCTTGGGGCGTGTCCGGGTTGAGCGTGTACTCCCGTGTGCGATCGAGTATCTGAATCACGTCTTGATAGGGCACACGGTCCGTGGGCAGCACGATCACCGTGTCGCTTTTGTCGAAGCGCCGCTTTATCTCGTACAGTGCCTTGGCCAGCATATCCAAGTCGAACCCCTGGGGGGTCTTTTTCAATTCTGCCGACAGGGCGGCCAGCGCCTCCTCACCGAGCACAGCGCTCGAAGCACTGATTTGAATCAACTCCGGTTCGATGAGCAGATTGATCGTCACCGACTTGGGATCGGCGGCGATATCAGATGTTTCGTCGGTCTGCGAGGGCAACGAGGTGGGGATCACCCCCACGTGGTAGAACGCCGCGGCGAGCAACAGGAACGGGATCAGTGTGACGAATAGATTCATCACCGGGATCAGATTGACGCCCACCTCTTCGCGCGCGGCCCGAAAACGACTGAACTCCATGGCCCGCTCCTCTTACGCGACGTTCTCGCGATTGGTGTCCGTGGGGAACGGTGATTTAACCTCGCGCAGCCGACCGGCCAATGCGCCCAACAGCGCTGACGCTCCCTGCTCGATTTGAATGAGCACCTTGTCCATCCGTCCGGTGATCAGCTGGTGGGCAAATAGGATCGGCACCGCGGCGATCAACCCGAAGGCGGTGGTGTACATCGCGATCGAAATTCCCTCGGCCAGCACCTGCTGACGGGCCGAAGCGCTTGCCGCCGACACCCCGGAGAACGCCTTGATCAGACCGAAGATGGTGCCCAGAAGGCCCAGCAGGGTAGCGCTGTTGCCCAGCAGCCCCAGAAAGCCGATGCCCTTCTGGACCTTGGGCAGCGCCCGCAACATCTCCTCCTCCATCGCGCGCTCGATCTCCTTCTCCCGGCGATTCGCTTTGGCCAGGCCGGCTTTGAGCACGGTGGGGAGGGGGTGCTTGGTCTTGATATTGCACGACTCAATCGCCCGCGCGTAATCGTGATTGTTCACCAGTGCGATGATGCCACTCAAGAACCGCTCCACGTTCAGACTGGCTCGAAGATAGAGCATCAATACGCGATCCAGGGTGATTGCCAGGGCGACCACTGAGATGCCCAGGATCACCCACATCATCCATCCACCTCGCGCCATTAACTCAAAAACGACCATTTGCTCTGCCTCCTTATGGTTGCCGACCTACTGGATCTGCTTATTCACTAAAACGAAAGTAGTGTATTTTACTTTAATTTTACTGCCAAAAACAAAGAATGCACCTGTGTTATGAAGTTACGTCTCGAGTTGAACCTCATGATGTCAAAGGTGGCCCCGGGGGGCCTAGGCTTTGTCTCAAAAGTCCGGGCCGAGCCAGATGCTCAGCGGGGCGACCAGGGCAAGGCGCGAGGGCGAAGTAATACGCGCCGTATTTCAAGCCCCGAGCAACGCAGAACTGGTTGCTCCGTGGAGTATCTGGCGATGGGAGGACTTTTGAGACAGAGCCTAATATCAACAAAATCACATTTCACCGTTTTCGGGGTCAGTACCCAATCGCCACGAACTCTTCGTCCTTTATCGTGATCAGTGGTGCCGGGGGGATCCGGCCCGTGTCCGGGTGGTAGGTCACCGGAACGTGTGCCACGCGAAACAATCCCGGCAGGGTCAACCGTCCCTTGGCCGACTGGGCGAAGTAGATGAACAGATCGTTCACGCCCCCGGCTCCCACCGCAGCGGTGGTCTCCACCAGCTGGATGTTTCGCACAGTGAACGTAAGACAGTGTCGCTCGCTCATCTCCACCAGCAGCAGCTCCTGTGCGGCGGTGGGGGGCAACAGCACCGGGTCGACCTCGACACTCAACCATCGCTCCAGCTCCTGGTCCACCGCTGACGAGGACAGCAATTGAAAGGTGCCTGCCTCGCCAATATCCACCGGCGTTCCGGGCCCCTGATCCTGCGGGTCCTGCCAGCTGAGCTGGTGGGGCGGTCCGGGCAGATGGCGCAACCACCCGACGCCACCGGTGGTCTCCTCACCCGCATCGAGCACCGTGACACCCAGGATGGTTCGTGGATTGGAGATTCTCGGCTCGATGACCATTCCTTCGTCATCGATTTGATAGCGATAGGATCGACCGAGATGGGAGGTGGCGTCGCTGGAGCGGGGGTCGGTGTGGTTCTTGACCTCGTCCCCGTTCGATGCTCCGTCCCAATCGCTGTCATCCAACGCATCCGCGCGCAGGTAGTCGGTCCCCAGAGCGACCTCGATCCAGTCGATCATCGCGTCGCCATCCGTGTCCGGGAGGGAGGGATCGGTACCGAGCAGCAGCTCCTCGCATTCGTTCAGGTGATCCGAGTCCAGATCCAAAAACGGGGGACCCAGCACCATCGCACAGGCCATCGGTTTCTCGTCCCGCACCAGGGGATTGAACGAGATGAGCGTCTCGACCATGTCCCCCAGCCCGTCCCCATCGCTGTCCGGGGCGAGGGGGTCGGTCAGCATCTCCGCCTCCAACACATCCCCCAATCCGTCCCCGTCGCTGTCGATCAGCGACTGCTCCAACCCGGGCAGGGTGTTCACGTTGGTCACCATCAGCGACTTGGTCTCCAGCAGGGAGGAGAGCTTGAGCAATCCGATGCGATCCAGCGTCACCGCGTCGGCCACATCGAAGCGCTCGAACCGGCCGGCCCCGGCAAACGCCATCTGCTGCAACAAATCCTGCACTTGACCGATCTCATCGGGGGGCATGATGTTGTCGGTCGCCGCCAAGAAGAGAATGTGCATGCTCAGGGAGAGAGCGCCTTTCTTCTCAATCTTCTCCCGCAGCTTGACGGTTTCGTCCTTGAGCACGATTTTGGTACAGGCCCACGACTGCACACACTCGGTTTCGTCGCATTCCTCGTCCGAGGGATCGCAACACTCGAACTCACAGCTGAGCGGCCAGGGCCGCCCGGCGGTCATCATCACCACCGCGTACTGGGTCCGCGCCCGCTCGCCGGCGTTGAGCTCGGCCAGATCCCCCTCGATAATCGATTGGGCCAGGTTCATCCCCTTGGTGTAGTCGCGGCACACCTCGCCCAAACACCCCTGGGGCAAGGCGAGGGTGGCCACCGCGTTCTCCAGATCCCCGGGATTGCGCGTAAAATACCCCTCTTGGGGCGCGAGCAGCCGGGCATCGGCCCCCATGCCGACCACGGCAAACGAAAATGCCTCATTGCCCCCATGCAGGGCGAGGGTATCCCGCAGGGCACGGATGCGCGCCTGTTCCGGATCGAAGGTGGCAAACAGCGGTCCCATCGCATAGTCGACCAAAAACACCACGCGCACGGGAAATCCGGCCTCCTGGGGGTCATCGGTGCAAACCCGACCGGTCAATCCCACCCGATCGGCCAGCGCATCGTCGAGTCCGGTTCCATATAAATGGGTGTCCGAGCACCCGTGAACGGCGCAGGCGGTCAGGATTCCCACCACCAAGACACATCGAGCAATGTTCAATTCCCGATCCTCGCTCCTAGGGCTGGACGATCTCCAGCTCGGTGACAAACGCCCCCCGCAAACTCAGCTTGTTCTGATTGGTCGTGATAAAGGTCGCCGAGAACTCCCCTTCGACCGCGCTGCCGTCCGTGCCCGCGTACTCGCTCAGGTCCAGTGTGCCGGTGGACAGCTCGGGCAGTTTTGCGTCAAATCCCTCACCTCGACTGATTGTCCCGTCGGTGGCGAGGTTGTACGTCTTTCCCGCGACCAGGACGCCGGCGCCCGCATTGAGGGTGACCCGCAGGGTGATTTTCTCCCCCTGCTCGCTGTCGACCACGTACTCGATGGACAACTCGCTGGCGTACAACCGGGCGCGAATCGAATCGAACTCCATGTCGTAGCTGTCGGCCAGGCTCCCTCTGAGATAATTCTCCGATTCATCGCAGCTGCCGAGGATCACGCCGAAGCAGCCGATCATCAGCCATCTGCACCCCCCGTTGAACCAACCGCTCATGGTCATTATTCTACCTTCTTTGAAGCGACGAACAATTCGACGGTGTACTGCTGGTCCTGGACAACGGTACATTGGTAGGCGATATGCGCCGTCCCGTCGGGCGCAAAGGTCAAAGAGGTATACTCGCCACAACTGCCCACATCTGATTGCTTTACCGTCTCGTAAAGCCAGGACATCCCGCTTTGTCTGACAAAGACCACTGCTTCGTCGTTCTGATCGCAGCTTTCGGAAGTGGAGGTCAGCAACCGGCAGCGATGATAGGCCAACCCGATGTTTCCTGAGGGGGAATAGGCCAAGGACACATGCCGACCCTCATCGTATTGCCCCTTTGCCACGATATCGTCGGACCAGGCGCTGGCGGTGAGGAAATCGGCTCCGTTGGCCAGTCGCCTGACCCGCACCCCCTGATCGGCGACCGAGTAGAAGGCCACGGCGATCTCCCCGGTGGTCGGATGGATGTCAGCGACAATCTCACGGAAGATCGCCCCTTTGTGGAGCTTGACCCGCTCCCAAGTGCCGTCGGTGGCCCGTCTCGAGGCCCACACCCCGTGACGGGAGGTGGCTTGGGCTTCGATGGTCAGGGCGTAGAACGCCACCGGTCGACCCGCTGCGTCGAAGAGCAGGGTGTTGAAGTCCCCGGCGCCGTCCCCGTAGTCGATCGCCTCATGGGTCCAGCCGCCGCCGCTCTGCCAAGCGAATTCCGCGTCGGCGCGGCGATTGTCGTCGGACTGCAGCGCGCCGAAGTGGACGTCTTTGTGGACCACTGCCGCATTGCCCTGGGCGTCGTAGGCCAGGCCGGGCCACAAGCCGACGACGAATCCGGCATCAGCTGCTGCGTCTCCGGTGGCCGATTGACCGCTCTCGGTCGCTGCCGTGGTAAACGTCCAGTTCGCCCCCTGACGTGTGGCCAGCACCGCGTCGTTGCCGCCGCAGTACTGCCCGGCCGGAATGCCGCCGGTATAGGCCACGGTCGGCTGTCCCTGGGGGTCGTAGGTGAAGCTGATGCCGGTCGGGCCGAAGGCGACCACCGGATGGTCGATGAGCGAGACCGACCAGGCCGAGGTGGCCGACGCTTTCTCGGCGAAAAAGAGTTTTTGGCGAAGGCGTGTCGGCGGGTTGATTTCGATCTCGTCACAAATACCGTCGTCATCAGATTTGTTGGCAAAGTAGGCCAGCGCCAGGGTGTTGGTCGGTGAAACCAGAATCCGCGACTGAATACCGGCCTGCCGGGAGGCCGGATCGGCCCCGGGATCCAACACCTGTTCGATGGTCCAGCCCGTCGGGGGATCGGTGTCCGCATCGCCGTCGGTATCCGCATCGCCGGCGCTGCCATCCGGCGCATCTCCCCCGTCGTCATCCCCACAGGCCCAGCCGATCGCCGCTGCGGCCAGCCAGGCACAGATCCAGAGACTAATCGTCTTCAGGGGCACCGCATCCCGCATCGCCGTAGATTTGGCACGGCGGTTCGAGGCACTCGTTGGCCACTTTTTCGACACAGAATCGATACACTTGCTCAGCGCTCCAATCCCAAGTTCCATCTTCTTGTCCATTCTCCGATCTGAAAACTGTATCGCGGACCGGCAGATAATACCAGAAAGGGTCCCCGTCATGGCCGTGGTAGGCGTAGAAACAGTAGTCTTCCGCGTCCACGCCACCGAAATATCCCGTCTTGGCGGGTTGGCTGACCAGGTCCACCGTGTCCGATAAATTGTCAAACCAGGACGACCCTCCCCGGTAGATTTGCATGTAGTAATCGGTCGGGCCGGGATCAAAATCGTACTGCACCTTGACCATGCAATCCTGTGCCGGACAGGGATGGACATACTTGTACCAATCTTGGTCATAGGTGTAGGAAAGACGCCCCTGCACCCACGTCGTGTCGTCGCAGCACTCCGGGCCGCCGTCCGCTTCGTCAGTGCAGTTGTGCACCGGCACTTCGACCGCATGCGCCTGATGGGCCGAGACCGAGTCGGTCGGGCCGGGGGGGCCGCCGGTGTAGACTTCGTTTCGCTCGTGAGTATCCGGATCGACCCGCACGCGTCCCCGAATCGTGTACGCATTATTCAACGAATAAGCGTCGCTCTGGAAATCGGACACCGCAAAATAGAGTGGGGTCAGCCCAAACACCGGCGTCCCGAAAGCGAGGACTCCGGGTTGCGGGTTGGAAGGTGACTGGGGAGCGGATTCGACCAGCACGGTTGCTCCGCAGACCCCCGAGGGGAGACACACCCCGGCCCCGGCACACTGGCCCGTGCTCAGACAGACATTGCCGAACTTGCTGCAGTCCAGATTTGAATCGCACGCGATGGGGAGCGTCTGACACTCCTGATCGGTGGTACACGGTGCGCCGGGGGTTTGACGAATCATGCGCGCCGCGGCTTGCAGATTTTGGGGCAATGTGGCGAGGGATTCAAAGGTGATCTCCAGCTCGAGAACGCCGCCGGCGCAGCCGGCCGTATGGATCTTGTACCAATCGATATCACTCAACGAGGCCACATACGCCGTCGTGCTAGGCC
>JANQET010000317.1 GCA_028278265.1 Myxococcota bacterium | reverse complement strand
CCAACAGTTGCGCTGTTTTCTGTCCCAGCTGCTGCTCAGCGGTCTTGAGCGCCTCCTGTCGCGATGTGAGCTCGTCGACCACGGCTTGAAAGGTCGAGATGGCCAACAGCAGATCGTCTGCCGTGACCGGATGGCCGATGCTCTGTCTCGTCCCATCGAGCTCCTGTTCGGCTTCGCGCTGCTTGGCTTTGGCCGCCTCGTCAGCCCGATCCCGCTCTCCTCTCGTCCGGATGACCTCGCTGCCCGCGCGGTCCCGTTGATGCTCCCGAAAGGAGAGGATTCGACGGACCTTGGTCATCGCTTCCTTGGACATGCGCTACCTCCCCCTCGGCGACGCCTGCTGGAGCCGGCCCACCAACTCGAACAGCGCGGCTTTGGACTGGGGCACGGTGTACCTCTCGGTCAACAACTGGGCCAGAAACTGCTCGAAGTGGGGAAGAAACCGCTGCGCCGCATCGATCACCGGGTCACTGCCCTGCTGGTAGGCGCCGATGCGGATCAAATCCTCGGCCTGCTTGTACGCCGCCAAGACCGCCATCGTCTGCTGCGCAGCAGCGACGTGATCTCCCGATGCGATGTGTTGCATCAGCCGGGAGGTGCTCTTGAGCACATCGATCGGTGGGTACAATCCCCGATTGGCCAGCTCCCGGGAGAGGATCAGGTGTCCGTCCAATAGAGCCAGGGTCGAATCGGCGATCGGATCGGACATGTCGTCCCCTTCGACCAACACTGTGTAGATCCCGGTGATGCTGCCGTGCTCGTCATTTCCCGCCCGCTCCAGCAGACGGGAGAATTCCATGAACACCGACGGGGGATATCCCTTGGTGGCGGGCAACTCCCCCCGAGCCAGACCGACCTCGCGCAAGGCCATGGCATAGCGGGTCAACGAATCAAAGAGCAACAGGACTCGATGTCCCTTGGCTCTGAAATACTCGGCAGCAGTGACCGCGAGCAGTCCCCCGCGGATACGGGTCAGGGGTGCTTGATCACCGGTGACGGCGACCACCAGCGTGCGATCCCGGTTGCGCTCGGTGATCGTGTCCTCGACGAACTCGCGCACCTCGCGACCACGCTCTCCGATCAGGCCGACCACACAGGTATCGATCTCGCTATGGCGGGCCATCATTGACAACAGGGTGCTCTTGCCCACGCCGGCGCCGGCAAAGATGCCCATGCGCTGTCCCTGACCGACCGCCACCATCGCGTCCACGGCCCGCACGCCGGTCGAGAACTGTTCGCGAATTCGGCTGCGGGAGAGGGGACTCGGCGATTGGCCGCGCAGGAAGCGGCGATCGGGTAACCGGGGCAACGGCGCCCCGTCCAAGGGATTACCCAGGCCATCGACGATCCGTCCCAATAACCCGCTCCCCATCGGCACCAGCGTGTCCTCATCTCGCAGGCTCACCTCACACCCCGGGCCGACCCCTTCCAAACCGCCGAGGGACATCAGCAACAGCTCATCATTCTCCAGGCCGATCACCTCGGCGGGCAACGGTCGCGTCGCGGATTCGGGCCACAGGTCCACCTGTTGACCGACCATCGCCTCGACACCGCAAGCGCGCACCACAGGGCCGATAACCCCGGTGACCCGCCCCCGCGGCTCCAGCGCGACCAAGCGCTTCGCGATCGCCGACAGTCGCGTCATCGGTTCAACCCTCCTCCGGGGGTTCGGGCTGAGACTCGAACAGATAGCGCAGCCGGTTGAGCCGAGACATCACCCGCGCGTCGACGCGGATGCGTCCCGCTTCAACGATACAGCCCAGGTCACCCACCGCCGGATCGGAGACGAATTGGACCGCCGGCACCTCATCATCTCGCTCCAGTTGTCCGGATTCATCGAGACGCTCGTACAGATCCGGGTGCAGCCGCACCTTGGCCGCCGCCGCATCACCGAGCAAGGCAATGGCCTCGGTGACGAGTGCGAGCACGCGCTCCGGCGCCACTTGGAGAGCCCCACCGGCCAGCTCACCGGCCACCCCCAACCCGAATTCGACGATCTCATCGGTCGTGTGCTGCAGCGCCTGTCGACCCAGGCGGCTCAACTCATTGAGACCGTTGGCCAACAAGGCCAACTGCCGTTCCCACTGTTGCTGTTGTTCTTCGAGTTGCTGCACCAGTTCATCCGGCGCACCGGGTTCCTCCTCTGTCGGGGGGATCTCCTCGGTTGCCGGGGCCGGTGCCAGTGATTTTTCCGTCGGTATCGGCGGTTCTGGCGAGAACGGCGCATCCGGCGGGCCATCCATCGGCGGGGCATCGGGGTTGACAAAGGCTGGCCGAACCTGAGGCTCCACCTCGGGCAGGGACCAGGGTACGGCGACCACATCATCGTCGGTCACCGGTGCATGCAACCACAGTTCGGTCATACGAGCTCCTCCCCGCCCCGGCCGGCGATAACGATCTTCCCTTCGGCCTCGAGCCTGAGGGCAGTATCCACGATCTCCTGTTGGGCCTGCTCCACCTCGCTGAGCTTGACCGGCCCCATCGCCATCAAGTCGTCGAGCAGAATTTCAGCCGCCCGCTTGGAAACCGACGACAAGATCTTGTCCTTCAGCGGGTCACTCGCCGTCTTCAGCGCCAGGAGCAGTTGATCATTGCTCACCTCTTTGATCACTGACTGCATGCCGCGGGCCTGGACTTCGATCAGATCCTCGAAGCTGAACATCGCCCGGCGCAGCTTGAAGACCAATCCCGGATCGAATTCTCCCATGCCGTTGAGCACCTCGTCGGTGTCGGCAATCGGCAGCCGTTGAAGGATCGAAGCGGTTCGTCCCATGCCGTCGACCGGAATGCCGTCGTCGGTCTCCAGACAGGAGAGCTGCTCGTTGACCGCGTGGTAGAGCGCCTCGATCGTGCTCGAGGGGATCTCCTCCATATTGGCCAGCCGCATCAGCACCTTGACCTGCAGCTCCCGATCGAAATGGGTCAACACCCGCGAAGCATAGGCCGGGGACAACTCCGCCAGAATGGCCGCGATGACCGGTGCGTTCTCATCGGCGAGCACATAGGCCACCGCTTCGGCCCGGCGGCGCTCGATCTCCGAAAAGGGCCGGGGATGCTCCTTTTGAGCGAACAGGCTCTTGCTCTCGTCCCGACCGAGGGATTTCTGGGTCAAGCGTTCGATGTAGGCCATCCCTTCGCCGGACATCAGCATCGGTTGGCCGGCTTCGGAGAGGAAATTGCGATAGGCCAGGGTCAGTGAATCGGCATCCGGCCGCATCTCCTGGTTTGCCAGCTCGTGGAGGATGCGGATCTCCTCCGGCTCCAAATGGCGTAACACCCGCGCCACGGCCTCTTCATCGAGGGACAGCACCAGGAGCAGCGCCAATGTGGGCTTGTCCATCTCGGCCAGCGGTAACTCTTTGGCCAGTTGTTGTCCCTTGGCCATTAGGGCGCCTCTTTACTGACTTCTTCTTTGGACGCTTTTACTGCATCCTGTAGCCAGGTTCTGAGCACCTTCGACGCGTTCTCGCTCTCGTTCATGAACACTTTTTGCACCTCCCCCATCAGGGCGGCGGTGGTCTGTTTCTGCGCCTCTTCCAATGCCGCGGCTTCGGCATCGGCCCCGGTCAGCGCCGGTGCGGCGGTGGGCTCACTGATCATCGTCTCCAGCTCCTGCACCCGTCGGGGCAGCGGCAGGGCATTGACCGGCACCACCTCCTCGGCCTTTTTCTTGCGGAAAGAAAGGATGATGATCAACAAGAAGACCGCCACTCCGAGACCCGCGGCCAAGGGGATGAGCTCTTTCCACCAGGGGGGCCCGGGAATCTCGGGGGTCTCGATCTCCTCGGGGGTGTGAAACGGCACCGACTGAACGGCGATGCGATCACCCCTTGTTTCGTCGTACCCCAAAGCATTCCTCACCGCGGTTTCGATTTTTCGCAGCTCGCCGGCCGGACGCGCGGCAAATGGTTTGCCCGGCTCATTGGTTCCGTTGACCATCACTGCGGCAGACAACCGGATCAATTTGGCGCCGGACCCGACGGTGTGATTGACCACCTTGTCGACCTCGTAGTTACGGGTCTCCATCTCCCGTTTGGTGTTGGCGATACCCGTCGTGGCGTGGGGTTGGGCTCCCCCGGGGAGATTGGATCGGGTCCCGGGTGTTCCCCCGGCGCCGTTGTTCGCCGCGCCGGACGATTCGGTTTCCCGCTGTTCCGACCGCAGCACCGAGCGCTCCGGATCATAGTGCTCCTCGCGGGTTTCCCGATTGGAAAAATCAAATTGTGCCGCGACCCGCACCACCGACGCGCCGGGACCCAAAATCTGGTCCAACATTTCGCGCAGGCGAACCTCCATCGTCTGCTCGTACTCTCTTTGATACTGCATCCCACGCGCGTTGAGTCCCTCTCCGTGCTCCGAGGACAACAGGCGCCCGCGGGTATCGACGATGGTGACCTGATCCGGGCTCAACCCCTCCACACTGGAGGAGACGAGATGGGTAATCGCCTGGGTGGTCTCTTCGGAGAGTACCCGCTTGGGTTGCAGCGCCAGGGTGACCGATCCCTGCGCTGGCATCGACTTGCGGCCGAACAGGGATTTTTGCGGCAGCACCAGGTGTACTCGGGCGCTCTTGACCGCATCGAGCCGACCGATGGTGCGGGACAGCTCGCCCTCCAGGGCTCGCCGCAAGGCCATGCGCTCTTCGAACTGGGTCATGCCGAAACGCTGCTCGTCAAATAGCTCGAAGCCCACACCGCCGCCCATCGGCAGTCCCTCGCCGGCCAATTCCAAGCGGAGTTCGTGGACCTGCTCCGCCGGCACGAGAATTGTTCCGCCGTCCGAGGCGATGCGATACTCGACCTTTTTCTCTTTGAGCTTGGCCACGATCGACGAGGCGTCCTCTTGGCTCAGCCCAGTGAACAATACTTTTTCCTCGCGCTGCTCCATCAGGGTCAGGGCCACCCCGCCGGCAACGGACAGCACGCCGACGACGACCACGAGCACCCGGATACCCTTGGGCAGACGCTCCCAAAAGAGCCTGAGGTCAGCCAGTGACTTGGAGAGTTTGTCTTGAGATTTGGGTTCGGGCTGCTGCTCTGCCATCGTTGGGCCTTTGCGTTAGAGGGGCATCCTCATGATTTCCTGGTACGCCTCGAGTGCCTTGTTGCGGACCGCACCGACCAGTCTAAAGGAGAGCACGGCCTGCTCCACTGAGAGCATCGTTTCGTGCACATTGTTGGTCTCCCCGGCGGCAAACTTCATCGAGACCTCTTCTGCCTGGTGCATCTTCATATTGGCGTCGTTCAACATATTGAGAAAATAGTCCGAAAACCCGGGTGCGGATTTCTGAGTCTGCTCGGCGATTTTGAGCGGGCCGATTTCAGGACTGAATCCAACTGCTTCGATAGGCATGGTTACCGATCTCCTATTCTCAAGGCCGATTGGGCCATCCGGGTCATCGACTTCATCGCCGTAACGCCCGCATCGTAAGCACGAGAGGCCATGATCATATTGACCATCTCCTCGACCACCGAAATATTGGGGTAAGCCACAAACCCGTTGGGATCCGCGTCGGGATGCCCCGGATCGTGCACCAACCTCGGGGGGCCCTGATCTTCGACGATCGCGGTCGCCCGGACCCCTTGCGCCTGCTTGGCCATCTTGTCACCGAGCATCTCGCGAAATTTGAGGTAAATCGGCTCGGTGGTAAAGACGGGATCCTTTCGGCGATAAGGTCCCCCTTCCTCGGTGCGCGTGGTCTGCGCGTTGGCCAGATTCGAGGCGGTGACATTCAATCGCGTGCGCTGCGCCGCCAAACCGCTCGAGAGGATCTCCATGGCGCTAAAGACATTCATCACTACCTCCTCGCGTCACTGGCTGCATAGCTGAGAATCCCCAACTGCTTGGAGACCAGCTTGCCCACCGCCTGAAAGCGAAGCGTGTTGGCGCTCAGCCGCGACATCTCATGCTCCAGACTGACGTAATTCAAATCATTGCCGGCAACAGTGTTTCGCTCCTCGATCACGTTGAACGGGGCCCCGCTTCCCTCACGACTGTTGGCGATGTGCCGCGAATGGGAAGTGTACAGGGCCATCAGAAACTCGCTGGGCTGCTTGGCGTCCGGCCGCACCAACTCCCGGGGCGCATACCCCGGGGTATCCACATTGGCCACATTGGCGGCGATCATGTTTTGTCGCTCCAGATGAAAATCGAGCGCCCGCGACATCATGTCCACACCGCTGAAAATCGTCGTCATTATTCGACCTCCAAAACCTTTTTCATTCGTTCCACCTTTTGTCGGGTTAGCGCCACCTGGGCCGCCATCGCCGCAACCTTGCCCCAACTCCCCGATCGCTTCTGTGCTAACTTGATCAACACTGCGCTCGTCCTCGCATCACCGCGTTCTTTTGCCGCGACCGCTTCGCGATAGAGCACGTGCGCCGGCAACGCCTCGAGCACAGAGAGCTCAGGCAGGCGGCCGCTGCGCAGCTCGTTTTCACCCCAATTTCGTGAGAACCAGTTCTCAAAATCGGCCGCCACCCTCTTCGTTCCGTCCCGGGCCACTCCATCGAGCAGCTGCCGCACCTGCTCCACCGGCTGTCCTGCCCGCAGCAACGCTTCGGCCAACAACAGCTGTTCTTCGGTCGACGATTCGATCAACAGAGCGGTCGCAGTCTGCAACTCCTTGGCCCCGTCCGACCAGTTGCCCTCCTTGAGCATCGCCTTGCCCAGAAC
>JANQET010000447.1 GCA_028278265.1 Myxococcota bacterium | reverse complement strand
TGGGTGTCACACCGAACATTACCGCTGAGAGCAGGGTCACCGAGGCGACCTTCAGCTGGGGCTGGTTGGTGGCCAACTCGACGGCCGGATAGGCCCCGGCCGAGATGCCGGTGACGTGAAGTTCGGACACCGCTACGGCGGTTAAAAAATCCGCCGCGATCAGCCCCATGTCTTCGACGCGTCCTTTGTAAAATGGTGTGTCGTTGGGCCAATCCAGGGCATAGAGATTGAAATGCCGGGCCAGATCTCTGAAATAGAGCCAGATGCGCGTGTCGAAAAAACCGCCGGGCAGCAGCAACATGTTGGGCGCCTCAGGGGACGGCCCGGAGAGGAAGAGGTAGGTGTAGTGTTGTCCCGACGCGGATGAAGTAACCGCCTTTTCAATCCAGGGCTCGATCGGTACCACCGGCCGTTCGGTTCGTTCGGGTTGGCGAAAGACGCAGCTGGTCAGTAACACCATACCGATGGCGCACAACCCGGCAAGGTATCGACAGTTCATGTTCCTCCTCACCACCGTTCGCATGCGCCACCCCAATAGGCAACCGGCTCGCCGTTTTCCAGTACTTCGACGATGTCGCATTGGTTGTCACAGTGGTCGCATCTGAACGCGCGGGTTTGATAGACGGCGTTGTCAATGGCCGTCAGGCCTTTGAAATTGGTTTGCTGGTCGTGCTCGGCGGCGAAGAGCGCCATGCCCTTGGCCCCCATCACATCGTTGTGTTCGGGCACGATCACCTTGCGGCCGAGCTCTGTCTCGAACGCTTTGACGATGCCGCGATTGTTCGAAACGCCGCCCAAGAACAAGATGTCATCTTCGATCGGTTTTCCCTTGGCACAGTTGTTGAGGTAGTTCTTGACCAGCGACTCACACAACCCGGCCAAGATTTCGGCCTGGCCGAAGCCCTGCTGCTGGCGATGGATCATGTCCGTCTCGGCGAACACAGTGCACCGGCCGGAGATCGGTGCGGGGTGCTCCGCTTTGAGGGCGATGTCGCCGATTGCTTTGACCTCGACGCCCAAGCGCCGCGCCTGGGAATCCAAGAACGCGCCGGTACCGGCGGCACAAATGGAATTCATGTTGAAATCGGCGATCATTTGATCCCGAATAACGATGATTTTCGAGTCCTGTCCACCGATTTCGATCATCGTGCGACACGAGGGGTTGGTTGCGCGTCCACCTCTAAAATGTGCAATGATTTCAGTTCTTTTTATGTCGGCTCCGACCACCGAGCCGATGAGGTTGCGACCCGATCCGGTCACCCCGACGCCGGCCACCCGTTCGGTACGATCGGCCAGGGCATCGTGGAGACAGGCCCGGGTCGCTCCGATCGGATCGCCCATGGTGTAGCGGTACCAGGTCGACAACACGTTGCCTCGCCGATCCGAAACGACCAAGTTGGTCGAGACCGAGCCCACATCAAGCCCCAAGTACAGCGCATCGCTCATCGATCTTCTCACCTAGAGGTTTTTATCATTTTCAGGATTATTGCGCCGGAAGGCAAATATCCGCGTTGGCGCCGTCTTGGCTCGTGCAGGTCAGCTGCTCCGGGCAGGGTCCCGAATCCTCCCCGAAGGCACAGACGATAATGCAGTAGTTGGGCTCCGGGGCCTGATCCATCGTCGCCCCGCAGTACCCGAACACGCCGTAGCCCAGGGTCTCGACGCACGAGTGGCTGTCGTCGGGCCCCTCGCAGGGCACGGTGCAGAACCCGTACACCGAGGTATCCGAGACCACGGCGCAGGTCGAACCGTCCTCGCAGATGGTCGATGTCTGGTCGCAGGCACAGGGGTAGCCCGAATTGACCGGACAGGGCAAAATGGGTGAGGTATCGCTGTCTGTGTCCTCACTTCCGCTGTCGGAATCGGTGTCACCGCCCTGGGAATCCGTATCCACCGGTAATTCGTCGTCTTCATTGCGATAACAGGCAATCGCCAGCAGAGCGGTCAACAGAGTTATCACAAACCGTATTTTTTTTTGGATGGGCTGTTTTGAATATGAAATCATTGTTTTTTTTTAGATAATTATACCCGTTGCGCGCCGCCTTGCCCATATCTATTTCTTGCCACGATCCCCAGCTCCTCGTACAGTCTTGTTGGATAGCGGGAACGGCGGATCTGAAATGAGCACCTATAGAACCAGTCGGCGGTCGTTGATTGCTCGGCGTACCGCGTCGGAGATGATCGAGCTGCAGCGGCGCATCTACGAGCGGCAGCGCCAGATCATCGACAAGAACGAAGCGGTCCCCTCCCGTGGATTCAAGCGGTATCGCGAGGAGTACGAGGCCAGTACGTCCGGGTACATCGCCGAGTCCGGGTTCGGTGCCCTGTGTGATGCCATCGCCGCGGCGGATGTCGCCTTTGTGGCGGACTATCACACCCTGGCCCTGGCCCAACGCACCTTTGTCAAAATGCTCCACGGGGTGATGCACCAGGTGGACAACATCTGCTTGGCGCTGGAGTTCGTCAATCGAAACCACCAGGCCCACGTCGAGCGCTATGTAAAAGGCAAAATCAAAGAGCGCACGTTTCTCCGACGCATCCGTTACCAGGAACAGTGGCCCTACGATATTTGGCCCAATTTCAAGCCGATTTTCGATTTGGCGATGGATCAGGGGTTTCCGGTGGTGGCGATCGACAGCGACTCCTCGGCCACGCTACCCAAGCGGGATCGGCTGGCCGCCGAGTGCATTGCCCGTACGGCCAAACGATTCCCCGGAGCGACCATCATGGTTTACGCGGGGCAGATGCACATGGCCCCGTCCCACCTTCCCGCGGCCGTGGATCAGGCGTTCATCCACAGCGGGCTCGACGCGCCGAATCGGGTGATTGTCTACCAAAACGTCGCTGAAATTTACTGGCAGCTGGCCGCGGCGAGACGCGAGGGTGTTGAGGTGGTGCAGGTCGATGAGGAGAGCTACTGTGTGAACAACACCCCCCCGTTGGTGCAGCAGCTCTCCTACCTGCATTGGATTCAATTCGACGAGGAGCTGCTCGAGTACACCGAGCTGGGCAGCACGGTGCGGACGCTGATACGCAGCATCGGTCGTTTTCTCGAGTTGCCGGTCGAGGGGCTGGAGTCCGAGGTTCGCGTGCTGCTCCCCGGCGACTTGGACATGATGGAGCTGCTCGAAAAGGGTGGCTTGGAGGACGAGGAAATCGCCCAGGTGATGGCCCAAGTCGAGGCCGAGGAGAGCGCCTGCATTCCCGCTCTCGACTTGGTTTATCTGGCCAGTCTATCGGTCAATCACGCGGCCGAAGAGGCGGCCCACTATTTAAAGAGCAAAGTGAGCAAGGCCACCACACCGACCGATTTCAAAGATCGGTTTTACTTCTACGTGCTCAACGAAGCGGCGAGCTTTTTCTGCTCCAAGGTGATCAATCCCAAGCGCAAGACCGATCATCAGGGCAAGCTGCGGCAAATCGCGGCCCAAGCCAGAAAACGCAAGGGCCGTAAGAAACCCGAAGAGAAAGCGGCGACCTTTGCCCTCGAGCACCTGGCCTGGCAGAGCGGGAGAAAGCCGCTGCGGTTCTCGGCCAAAGTGCTCAAGGACCCCCGCGTCTTCAATGCGGCTGTCCACATGCTGGGCTACATTCTCGGCGATCGGTTGTACTACGCATTGATCAGCGGATCGATCACCAAGGAGATCATTCGCAATCTATTCGTCGCGCCCGCCGATGGGCCGAACGAAGCGCTGAGCACCTACCTCGATTTTTGCGAAATCGTCGCCGAGGTGAAGATCCCCCGCCGCATCTGATCTTGCTTATGGTTCGTCAGTCTCCGGGGCGAGCAGTGCCGGCAGCACCACGGTGAAGATCGATCCCCGCCCGAGTCGGCTGCTCACCTCCAGGTCCCCACCCGCATCGCGAACCATTCTCTGGCAGACGGACAATCCCAGGCCTGATCCCTTGGCCTTGGTTGTGAAAAAGGGGATGAAAATATTTTGCAGGTGCTCGGCCGCAATACCCGGACCGTTGTCCGAAAAACGCACCTCAACAAATTGCCGGGCATCGGTGGTCGAGTTGCCCGCGTCCGGGGGGGTGCGCACCTGCTGCAGGCGGGTCGATATCTCTAGCCGCTGTTCGGCCTGTTTGGCCATTGCCTGAACCGCGTTGAGGATGAGGTTCAAGAAGATCTGGTGGAGCCGCTCCCCGTCGATTTTGACCCCCGGCAGATCCCGGGTAATGTCGAGCACCAGATCCACTTGTCCCTCGTGGCCGGTCTCGAACAGCTGCACGGTCCGTTGGAGAATATCGTTGGCGTCCAGCACCCGCGGTCGGCCCGATGAGGGTCGAGCATAGTTGAGAAAGTCGCTGACCACCCGGTTGAGCCGGTCCACCTCCTCGACGATCACGGTGAGAAACTCCTGGTATTCATCACTCAGGTTCTCGTTTTGGGAGACATCTTCGATGTATTGGGCCGAGGCCTTGATCGTGCCCAGGGGATTGCGAATCTCGTGAGCCAGGCCGGCGGCCATTTGTCCCAGGGCGGCCAACCGGTCCCGCTCCTTGGTCTGTTGATAGAGGTAGGAGTTTTCCACCGTGATCGCCACCTGGCCGGCCAGGCCGACGAGCATGAAGATCTCCTCGGGAAAAAATGGTTCGTTGAGCCGTTCGTCCCGCACGGTCAACAGACCGAGCAGCTGCTCCTCCCCCTGGATCAGCACCAGCACATCCCCCTGCAGGGTATCGAGGAGCTCGAGGGTGTCGGCGATGTGCTCGGCGTTTTCCGTGTCCCCTTCCTGCAATCGTCGCTCCCGCCGTTGACGGAGTGTCGTGGCGACCAATGCCCCGGCCGAGGCGAACGGTTGAAGCTGCCGGCGAGCGGTCGCCGCCTCGACCCGCACCAATGAACCGGCCGGACCGATTTTACCGGTCAGATCGAATCCCCGGCCGTGGGGATCGATGAGGTACAGCGCGGCGTGGGTCACCCGGCGGGATCGCTCGAGCCCGTCGATCAGCACATCGGACATCACCTGGATGTCGATCACGTGGGCCAGCCGCCGTTTCAGCGCGCTGATCACCTGATCGAGCACCCGGCGTTCGCGAAAAAAGACGTCGGCGATTTTTCGTTCGACGAGCTCGCGCAGGGGATCGAAGAGTATCAGAATGATCAGCGATGAGAGAAAGGCGTTGATCGAGAGGTTCTTGCCCGCCCAGTAGGCCAACCCGGTGTAGATCGCGGCCAGGACGATACCCATCAGGGTGAGCACGGCGAACCGGCCGATCATCTCGTACAAATCGAGGATGCGGTACCGCACGATGGTCTGGGAGATGATGTAGAGATAGGCCAACGTCATCGCCAAGCCAATCGGCGGAAAATCCACATCGATCACGTGGTTCAGGTGGTCGACCACCTGTAGGCTCAGGGCGATCACCCCACCGACGACCAGGTACTGAATGCGCGCCCGATCGACCCGGGTGGTGGCCTCCTTGGTCTGGACGTTGAGATCGAAGATGGCCACGAACATGAAACCGATCACGTAGGCCAAGACCGCGGGACCCACTGCCGGGCGCATCAACGAGGGGTAGAGAATGACCACCATCAGGACGATGCCCAGCCCGGTGGTGAACCGGCCGAGACGGCCGATACCCCGAGCGCCGGTGGAGAACGCCCGGAAGAACCGCAACCCCCATTGGGGCAATAGCACGGCAAGGCTCAGGGAGACCCGCTCGAACCAGGGCTCCCCGTGCCAGACGTGGAGAAAGACGAACAGGTAGTAGAGCGAGACGTTCAGGGCGAACAGCACGAACAGCTTTTGCCTGGAATCCTTGTCGCGGCGCAGATAGACCGATACAGCGATCGCTAGAGGGATGATCCAGGCGAGCAGAGCGCTTTGAATCCGAGTGTCGTCCACACCCTAAACAGTAGGCGAGTTCAGAAAAAAAGTCAGCAAATTTGCAGGATTGGCCTGATGGTGCTCAGTGGAGTTCTCGGATTACACCAGCACCCGACCGCCGTTCGGGATGCCAGATTTCGTCGTCGATTTTGGCAGGGTTTAGGGCTCCGCGGGAAATACCGATCTATATTCTAATTGGGGCGATTCGACATCCCCCTTTGATCCCAATGTTTCGTGGAGGACGCGATGCGATTTGATAGTGGCGTGATGAGCTCGATTGGCCGAGTCACCATTTCCTGTCTGTGCCTCGTCGCAGTGATCCTGGGCCGGCCCGAACCGGGGCATACCCGAGGGACTGTCCGTTTTGATCGGGTCTCGACCGATCAGGGGCTCTCCCAGGTGTCGATCCAGTGCATGTTGCAGGATCGTCAAGGATTTCTGTGGTTCGGCACTCAGGACGGACTTAACAAATTCGACGGGTATGAGTTCACTGTCTACCGACCCGAGGAGGGCAACGAGAAGAGCATCGGCGACAAAGACGCCTGGTCCCTGGTCGAAGATCCGTCGGGAGATATATGGATCGGACTGTATCGGGCGGGATTGAATCGGTTTGATCCGCACACTCAGACCTTTGAGCGATTGACCCATCAACCGGACAACCCGCAGAGTCTCAGCCACGACTCGGTGAGGGCAGTGCTCCTCGACCACAACAACACGCTCTGGGTGGGGACCGAGGGGGGTGGTCTCAACCGCCTGGATCGCATCACAAAGACCTTCAAGCACTATCGGCATCAACCGGACGACCCCAAAAGCCTCAGTCACGATTCCGTCACATCGATGATCCAAGATGTCGAGAAACAGATTTGGATCGGTACCTGCAAGGGGGGATTGAATCGCTTCGATCCGCAGACCGGGACTTTCAGCCATTACCGCCATGACAGCGCCGACGAAACGAGCCTCAGCCATGACTGTGTCAAATCGCTGTATCAGGACAAACAGGGATACCTCTGGATTGGCACGGCCCGAGGGGGGCTCAACCGGTTGGATCCGCGGACCGGCCGGTTCACGCTCTTTCGCCATCGCAGCGACGATCCGACCAGCATTGGTCACGACTCGGTGCGATCGATTTTTGAGGATTCAGCCGGAAACCTGTGGTTCGGTACGGGGGGCGGTGGTCTCGATCGGTTCGATCGGGACCGGCAGACCTTCAGCAACTACCGGCATCAAAAGGACAATCCCCACAGCCTCAGCCACAACCACGTATATTCGATGCTCGAGGATCGGGCGGGGACCCTTTGGTTCGGTACCCTGGGCGGTGGCGTCAACACATTCGATCCCCTCACCGAGGCGATCGAGACCTTTCGCCATTCTGCCGAGGATCCCAAGGGGATGAGTCACAGCCTGGTCAGGGCGCTGCTGGTCGATTCCGCGGATAACGTCTGGCTCAGCACCTACACCGGTATCGACAAATTCAATCCGCGAACCCGAACCTTCACCCATTACAAACTGGGATCAGCCGATGCCAAGCGCGCGGGTCGACACTATGTTTTTTCGATCTCAGAGCAGCCTCGAACGACCCTCTCCGGCGAGACCGCTGTGATTGGGCCGTTGTGGTTCGGCACGGCCCACGATGGGCTCTGGCGGTTCGATCCGGTTTCTGAGACCTTCAGCAATTACCGCCACCAGCCGGATGATCCAAAGAGCCTCTCCGAAGATCGGGTGCAGACCGTCCTGGCCGACAGTCGGGGCCACGTCTGGGCCGGTACCCTGGCCGGGGGGCTCAACCGGCTCGACCCCTCGACCGGAAAATTTGTGCACTATCGACACGATCCCGCCGATCCCGACAGTTTGAGCGTGAATCGGATCAGGTCGTTGTACGAGGACAGCCGCGGGGTTCTCTGGGTCGGGACCAATAAAGGGTTGGACCGGTTCAACGCGGCGGACGACACCTTTGTTCGTCATCAGCCGGAAACGGGCAATCCGGCGAGTCTGAGCCACGCCCAGGTGGATGCAATTTACGAGGACAGCAAGGGCCATATCTGGGCGGCCACCGGCGGCGGCCTGAGCAAGCTCGATCGCCGCACCGGCAAGTTTACGGTGTATCGAGAAAAGGATGGCCTGCCCAATAATTTGGTGGTCTGCACGGTGGAGGATCAAGCGGGTAGGATGTGGATCAGCACGAACAACGGGCTGGCCAGTTTCGATCCCCGCAGCGAGACGTTTACCACGTTTGACGCGCAAGATGGGTTTCAAGGGGATTCGTTCATCTCCGGCGCGTGTGGCAAGGATAGCCGGCACACGCTCTACTTCGGCGGAGAGGGAGGGCTGAGCGCCTTCAACGCCACGAAGATCCGGCCGAACGATTTTGTCCCACCGGTCGTTTTTACGGATTTTCTCTTGTTCAACAAATCGGTCGGTCTCGCCACCGTCGGCCCTGAGGGAGATCGATTTCAACTCGAAGAGCATATCAACCACGCCCGGGAAATTACGTTGGACTACACGGACTACATCTTCTCGTTCGAGTTCAGCGCGCTCAATTTCAGACAATCGAAAAAGAACACGTACGCCTATCAACTGGAGGGCTTCGACAAGCAGTGGATTGAAACCGACCACCGCAACCGCCGGGCGACCTACACGGATCTGCCCCACGGCGAGTATACCCTGCGGGTCAAGGCCGCCAACGACGACGGCCGCTGGAATGAAGAGGGCGCCGCCGTAAAGCTGACCATTTTACCGCCTCCATGGAAAACCTGGTGGGCCTATACGATTTACGGCTTGGCGCTCTTGGCCCTCGTCGTGTGGTTTGTTCGAGCCCAGCGAAAGAAGGTCGAACAGAAACAGCGGGAGTTGGACCGGGAGATCAAAGTGTCGGCGCGCCTGCGCCAGTTGGACAAGCTGAAGGACGAGTTTTTGGCCAACACCTCCCATGAGCTGCGCACCCCGCTCAACGGGATCATCGGCATTGCCGAATCGCTGATCGATGCGGTGGACAAATGGCCGGTGGAGCAGACCCGGACCAACCTGGAGATGATCTTCTCCAGCGGCAAACGACTGGCCAGCCTGGTCGATGACATTTTGGATTTCTCCAAAATGAAGAATCAGGAGCTGGCGCTCAACCGAAAACCGGTCGATCTGCGATCCCTCGTCGAGGTGGTGTTGACCACGTCGAGGTCCCTGCTCGCTGACAAACCGTTGATCCTGACCAATGACATCGGTCCCGATCTGCCGGCGGCCTTTGCGGACGAAAACCGATTGCAGCAGATTTTGTACAACCTGATCGGCAACGGGATAAAATTCACCGATACCGGCGCGATCACGGTTGCCGCCGCATTGAAGGGGGACACTCTCGAGCTGAGCGTGCAAGACAGTGGGATCGGTATTCCCGGGGACAAGCTGGGCCAAATATTCGAATCGTTCGAGCAGGTCGAAGGGGGGGCCACAAGGGCCTACGGCGGCACGGGTTTGGGATTGGCGGTGACTAGACAACTCGTCGAACTGCACGGGGGAACAATCGCCGTGGCATCAACCGTCGGGGAGGGCTCGACCTTTACCTTCACCTTGCCCGTGTCCGACCGCCCGACCACCGATCGGTTCATCTCGATTCCGGCGGCCGCTGCTGCAGGTCCGACGCTCGACGTTCAGGGCGTCAGGACCTTGCCGTCCCCGGACAACGAGACCGATAAACGTGAGGAACCAACGGCAAAAGGGGAGTTCAACATCCTGGTCGTCGATGATGATCCGGTGAACCTGCAGGTGCTGGAGAATCACCTTTCGCTGCAGAACTACCACATCACCCGCGCCTCCAACGGCACGGAAGCGCTCAAAGCGATTCAAAACGGCCGACAGTTCGATTTGATTCTGCTCGATATCATGATGCCCAAGATGTCCGGCTACGAAGTGGCTCAGCGGTTACGGGATTGTTACGCCGCGCACGAGCTGCCGGTTATCTTCCTCACCGCGAAAAACCAGGTGACCGATCTGGTGACCGGGTTTGCCGCCGGTGGCAACGACTATCTCACCAAACCCATTGCCAAGAACGAGCTCCTCTCCCGCGTCAAAACCCACCTCGAGCTGTTGGACACCAACCGCAACCTGGAACACAAAGTCAAAGAGCGCACGGTCGAACTGCGGGAGAGTCTCGAAAACCTCAAGCGCACCCGAAAGCAGTTGGCCGACGCGTCGCGCAGGGCCGGCATGGCCGAGGTGGCCACCGGGGTGCTGCACAATGTGGGCAATGTGTTGACCAGCGTCAATACCTCGGCCCATCTGATTCGGGAGCGGTTCAGCCAGTTGAGCATCGATCGGCTGGAGAGCGTGGTGAATCTGCTCAACGATCACGAAGAGCATCTCCCCAGTTTTTTTGAGGAGGGGGCCAAGGGCCGGCAGATTCCCCTCTACCTCGAGAAACTCAACGAGCAGATGGAAGCGCAAAGGGAAGACGGGCTGGTCGAAACATCCCGGTTGAGAGCCAATATCGATCGGATCGCCCGCATCGTCTCAGCCCAGCAGAAATATGCCGGCGCCGCCGGTGTGTTAGAGGCCGCATCGCTGCAGAGCCTGGTCGACGCAGCAATCGAGATGAGCGATATCGCCGCCATCGCCGAGGAGATCGAGCTGACCCGTCAATTCGATGATCTGCCCGAGGTGATGCTGGAGACGCACAAAATCCTGCAGATCATGGTGCATCTGCTCAACAATGCGGCCTGGGCGTTGCAGGAGGGAACCGGGGATCGAAAACAGCTGACCTTGGAAATCAGAAAGCGAGACGATGAAATCATCCGGGTCGGGGTGACGGACAATGGCGTGGGGATCGAGCAGGCCCATCTCACCACCGTGTTCCAACACGGCTTTACCACCGTCGAGGAAAAGGACGGCATCGGCCTGCACGCCGCGGCCAATGCGGCGACTGAAATCGGCGGTAAGCTGAGTTGCCTCAGCGATGGGCCCCATCGAGGAGCGTCATTTTTCCTGGAGATTCCCACCGTCCCCGAGACAGAATCCGGCTGGACCCAGCGCTCGTAAAACTGGCTAAAACTGGCTAGTCCTCGTGCGGTGGGTTCGGCCTGATCACCGGCAACTGGAGCTCAAAGCGGGCGCCGCGGCCGGGCCCGTCGCTGGTGGCGGTGATCGTGCCGCCCATTTCGGTCATGTAGTTGGCGCTGCTGTGCAGGGCGGGGAGTCACGGATTCGGCCTGCA
>JANQET010000417.1 GCA_028278265.1 Myxococcota bacterium | reverse complement strand
ACCGGGCAGTGGCCAACCGCCGATCCGCCAAATTGGTCAAGATGCACAACCCGATCTCCCCCCCGCTGAGCTCGGCCAGCTGCGGGGCGATCGCCTCGGCCATGGTGTTGACGATGTTGGCCCCCATCGCATCGCGGCAATTGACGATCAGGTGGGCGACCATTCTCGCGGCGTGGCCCACGTTTTCACGCAAGATCAGCTCCCGCGCGCCGCCCCCCAGGGCGACCAACTCGGGTTGGGTCTGGTCGGCCGACGCCAGCAGCTCCACGACGGCGTCCCGCAGCCGGGCTTTGGCGTCTCTGCGGGGATGGAGAATCTCTATTTGCACCGCCATCATCGGCGGATCCACCTCGGTCACAAACCCGCTCCCGGCGCGAACCATGCGGGCGGCGTTGGAGGCAGCCGCGATCACCGACGGTTCTTCGATCGCCAGAGGGACGAACCGCTCCTGCCCGTTGATCACGAAATTGGTCGCCACACCCAGGGGGACACCGAACACCCCGACCGCATTTTCGACCATCAAATCGGCGTCTGCCACGGAGAGCTCCGGTGCGGCCCCCATGTCGATGCCGGTCAGCTGTTCGAGGCGCTCGAGACGCTCCCCGACACTCAGCTTGAAAAACCCACGAATCCTCGACGATTTTCTGTGTGCCATGACCTACCGACGATACGTCTTTTGTCCCGGCCGGGCAACCGGACTCGCCCGGGTGATGAAAATCCACCCAGTGACCTTTTTTACCGCCCAAATGTCTTGTTGTTCTTCGGCAGTAGAGGCAAAATGGCGGCGGCGAGGAGCGAAACGATGAAGATCAAATGCCCTGAATGTGAACTGGCCTACAACGTTCCCGAGGACAAAATCGGGGATCAGCCCCGCAAGATGCGCTGTAAAAATTGCGACACCATTTTTACGATAGCGCGCAGAACTTCGATCATTCCCTCGGGATACAAGCAGTTCAACGTCGAACAATCCCTGCCGGACGAATTTTCCTTTCTCAAAGAAGCGACGCAAAAGAATAAGGCTATCGACCCCGACACTCTAGCAGAAGAGCCGGCCGGCCGACCGTCACCGCCGATGGCTGTGGTGCACCCGGCGACCCCGTCCGCGCCACCGGCTGCCGACGTTGCACCGGCACCACCGGACAATAGGGTTGCGGACCGGTCCACCCCCACACCGGCACAGGCCCTTGCACCGGAAACACCCGCCGCTCCGGCGCCTACCCCCACCCCGACGCGACAATCCCCGCCGCCACCGGCCAATGACCCCTACGGCTCATCGTCCCCTGCCTGGGAGCAGCAACAACCCCTCGACTTGGGCGCATTTCAGGTGACCCAAGCGGTTCCGCAGAATCAGCAGACCGGCAAAATCGTCGGCGGTATCGCCGCCTTGGTGATCCTCTTTTTCGTATTCGTCGCCTTTCGCAACGGCTGGGACCTGTCCCTACCCAACCTGGCCGATCAGGTCGCCTTCGCCTTTTCTAGCGGGAGTTACGAAGCCCTCCCCGAAGAGACCGAATCCATCGAGACGACGATTAGCAACCGCCGATTGCTCGCGGGTGCCGACAACCGCGGCTTCCTGATCGTCGAAGGGGAGGTGTTCAACAATGCCGCCGCGTCGAGGAGCCACGTGGTCCTTCGAGGCCGCCTGTTCGACAAGCACAACGACGTTCGCGGAGAAACCAAGGCCCCCTGCGGCAGATCCCTCGACGATGCCCAAGTCAAAACCCTGCAGAAGGGATCGCTCAATGGCCACTATCGCCCCGGTGGCGAGCTGTACAATTGCGCCCTCAAGGCCAACGGGGCCGGTGCGTATCAACTGATTTTCGACGACCTTCCGCTGGACTATGACTCTTCGTTTACCGTGGAGGTGCAAGCGGTGCTGGCGCGCTACCCCGGTGCCTCCTAGGCCCGATGGATCGCCGGAGTGATGGTGAGCCCTGGGTTCACGGACTGGCTCGGCGTCTTCACCAGCTGGCCCAACGGGACCAACGCTCCTATGCCTTTGCCGAAGCGATCGCGACCCGAGACCCCACCACTGCCGGCCGGGCCTTCGAGCAGCTCATCGTCGATGGGTTTACCCAACGGGGGCGGGCGTTGAGGCTGCTGACCGACGCGGCCTTGGTCTGTTTGTTTCGCGGGAGCTGGCCAGCTGCGCACCGCCGCGCCGTCCTCGCAGAAACGCGACAATTCGAATGCCCCATCGCTGCGGTACTAGTTGAACACGTGGACGAAACTCTAATCGAAGCAGACGAGGAGAGTTTCAAGGTGCCGGACTACGGAGAAAGCCGTCCGCTCACCCTCGGTGAACGACGAGCGTTGGCCCGGCAACCCGACCGCACCATCATCGACCTGGCCATCGGCGATCCCCACCCGATGGTCACCGCCAAGCTGCTCGACAATCCCCGTCTGACCGAAGCCAATGTGCTGCGGATGGCCGCCCGCAGGCCTGTTCCGGCCCGGGTCTTGGCCGAAATCGGCCTGCACCCGAAATGGCGCTCGCGGGTGCGACCGGCCACCGCTCTGGTGCGCAATCCCCACACCCCCGTCCCTGTCGCACTCTCCCTGCTCCCCCTGCTCACCGCCAGAGTGGTCGCCGAATTGCGCCGTGATGCTGGGATTCCAGCCGTTGTGAAGGAGCTCGCGCTGCTCCTGCTGACCGAGACAAAAACGTGAAGGCTGGCCCATCTCGCCCAAGTTTAATATAACAATATCAAAATGTTACAACCCATCGAATCCAATCGGCTCACCCGCGCTGACCTTGTGATTGACCCCGAAATCAGGTATGGTCAATAAACTGAAATCGACCATGAGGTAAACAAGATGACCAGCAACACGACAATGCAAATATCACTGGTGGGGGTCGCTTTTGCCTGGCTCGTGACCGCCTGCGGCGCCGGACCGTACGGTTTCGCCAGGTATTACGAACCCAATGATGACGAAAAACAGTTCCACGAGCGAGCGACAACCGTTCCCTACGGGGTGGTGGCCTCCAAGCCACAGGATTTCGAAAACGTGCTGGTGGCCTGGTTCGGCATTGTCGAGAAGGCCGAGCTGATCAAGGACGGCCGGCACCTGGTTCGCATGACCCACCACCAGCACAAAGAGCGCCATTTGTGCGCCGACGAAACCAGCAGCTCCTGTCGCGTGACGGTGAACTTCAAGAGCTCGGGAGGGTTCTCCGCGGCCCTGTTGCTCAAGCCGGAGGATCTGGTTCCCGGATTGGACAAAATTCAGCCCGGCACCTTGATGCGCGTCTTCGGGCAGGTGCGCTGTTGGAAGGGGGAAGAGGTCAAAAAAGAGTGCGCGTTCGATGAAAACGGCGGCATCATCCTCGACGGCGTGTTCTACCGTCAATGGCCGGCCCGCTTCTACTCCACCACCCGCGCTGCCGGTGTGATGCGCCGATAACCCACCACTGTCGCCCTCCGATAATTGACGACCGACAGAACCTTTTGCCCAACCTACGTGTCTATTGCTCTGGAATAATACGACATAGAAATCGGTTATGGACAAAACCGCCAAAACATAAAATACCAAGAGCAGCGGGATTCACCATGGGGCGTTGAGGATACGGCAAGATGAAGATACTCAAAACTATTGGCAAAATCGCACTCTTTGTTCTGATCATCGTCGCCTCGTTCGGTGGCTACAAATACTTGGCCAGCCAAAAAAGCGACGCCCCGCGCAAACCCCGCGGACTGAAGACGACCATCGTAGAGGTGCTCAGCCCCACTCCCACCGAAGAACGGGTGACCATCACCGCGATGGGCACGGTGGTTCCGGCAAAGTCGATCACCCTCACCCCGGAAGTGACCGGACGGGTGCTGAGCCAACACGATCAACTCGTTCCCGGCGGTCAGCTGAGAAAGGGCCAAATTATCGCCCGGATCGACGCCCGCGACTACGACCTGGCGCTCAACCAACAGCGCTCCCGCGTGGTGCAAGCCGAAATGGAGTTGGCCATGGAGCGAGGCCGCAAAGCCGTGGCCAAACGGGAGTGGAACCTGATTCAAGAGGATGTCCAACCCACCGAAGAGGGCAAAAAGCTGGCCCTTCGCGAAATTCAGCTGGAAAACGCCGAAGCGACCGTCGAATCGGCCAAGAGCCTGCTGGCCCAAGCCAAACTCAATCGCAGCCGCACCGTGATTCGCGCCCCGTTCAACGCCCTGATCACCGAGGAGTTCATCGACACCGGGCAGGTGGTCGGTCCGAGCACCCGTATCGCCACCCTGGTGGCCAGCGACGTGTTCTGGGTGCGCGTCGCCGTGCCGATGGATCGGCTGAACTGGATCCACTTACCGGACATCAAGGGCAACAATGGCTCCCAGGTGCGCGTCATACAAAAGGTGGGCGCCGGCGATCCGATCGTTCGCCGGGGACGGGTGGTCAAGCTGCTGGGGGATCTCGATCCCAAGGGCAAGATGGCCCGGCTGCTGGTCGAGGTCACCGACCCGTTGGGCCTAAAGAGCGCGGAGCAGATCCCCTCCCTCCCCTTGCTGCTCGGCGCCTATGTTTCGGTGGAGATTGAAGGCCCGGCCCTCGACGGGGTGTTGGCCCTCCCCCGACCGGCGGTGCGGGAGAACGGCCGGGTATGGATCAAACAGAACGGCGCGCTCGCCATTCGCCAAGTGCAGGTGATCTGGACCCGGGGCGAGCAGGTGTTCGTGCGGGAGGGGATCACTGCCGACGATGAGGTCATCATCAGCCGCATCGCCGCGCCGGTCGAAGGGATGTCGGTCAGTGAAGAGCACGAGGTGCAGACCGACGCCGGTCCGCCCAACCCGCCGCTCCCCTCAGAAGGGGAAACGATGAGTGCCAAAGCCCGGCCGACCGGCGCCGATCGAGACCGGGAGAAACGACAATGACCCGGCAAGAACGGATGAAGGGGGCGATCGCCTGGATGACCCGCAACCCGGTCGCCGCCAACCTGCTGATGTTCTCCCTCGTCGCCGGCGGATTTTCCATGGCGTTTTTCGAAGTTCGCGAGGAGGTCTTTCCCCAAATCGAGCTGGATATCATCCAGGTGGCCGTGCCCTACCCCGGTGCCAGCCCGGCCGAGGTCGAAAACGGCATCGTGTTGGCTATCGAAGAGGCGGTGCGGCCCATCGACGGCGTCAAGGAGGTCACCGGTTCGGCCAACGAAGGGGCGGGCTCGGTGATGATCGAGCTGCAGATCGGTGTGGACAAGAGCAAGGCGCTGGCCGATGTGAAAAACGCGGTCGACCGGATCGTCACCTTTCCCCGGGACGCGGAGCGACCGATGGTGATGGCCCCCAAGTTCAAGGCCGAGGCGATCTCGGTGGTGCTCTACGGGGATCAGGACGAGAAGGTGTTGCACGCGTTGGCCGAGCAAACCCGAGCCGAGCTGCTCCAGCTGCCCGATATCACCTATGTCGAGCTCAGCGATACGCGGCCGCTGGAGATCGCCATTGAGGTGCCCCAGGACACCCTGCGCACCTACGGTCTCACCCTGCCGCAAATCGCAGACACGGTGCGTCGCACCGCCCTGGAGCTGCCCGCCGGCGGCGTGAAAACCGAGGCCGGTGAAGTGTTGTTGCGAACAGCCGAGCGACGGGACCTGGGCGCCGAATTCGACGGCATCTCCGTGCTGACCAGCACTGACGGCAGCACCGTCTCCTTGGGTGACATCGCCCACATCGAGGACGGGTTCGCCGAGACCGACGCCTACGCCACCTACGAGGGCAAACCGGCGGTGACAATCCGCGTTTTCAGCGTGGGGGATCAGTCCCCACCCGAGGTTGCCCGAGCGGCCAAGCGGTATGTCGAAGAGCTGCGGGAACGATTGCCCCCCGGGATGCAGGTCAGTACCTGGGGGGATCTCTCCGAGCTCTACTCGGAGCGGCTCGACCTCATGCTGCGCAACGCGGGGCTGGGCCTGATCCTGGTCTTTGGCATCCTCGGCTTGTTTTTGGAACCCCGGCTCGCCTTCTGGGTCACCCTCGGTATTCCGATCTCCTTTTTGGGGTCGTTCCTCATTCTCCCGGCGGCCGATGTGTCGCTGAACATGATCTCCCTGTTCGCCTTCATTGTGACCCTGGGCATGGTGGTCGATGACGCCATCGTGGTCGGAGAGAACATCTTTCGCATCCGCAACGAAGGGGTTCCGCCGATCAAGGCGGCGGTGCTGGGCGCGAGGGAGATGGCCATGCCGGTCTTCTTCTCCATCGCCACCACGGTGGCCGCGTTTTCCCCCTTTCTCTTCCTGCCTGGGGTGATGGGCAAGTTTCTCGGCGCGATTCCGGTCGTTGTGATTCTCGTTTTGTCCATCTCGCTGATCGAATCATTTTTCGTGTTGCCCGCCCACTTGGGTCACATCGGCAAGCCCGGCCTCCTGGCAGGTCTGATCCGCCAACAGCAAAGAGTCTCCAAAGGGATCGAACGGTTCATCCGCCGTTTCTACGCCCCCTTGGTCGCCGCTGCGGTGCGCCAGCGCTGGATCACCCTGGCTATCGCCATCGGCGTCTTCATCATCAGTCTCGGACTCTTTGCCGGTGGGTTCGTCAAGTTCATCGACTTTCCCGAAGAGGAGTCCGACTGGATTGTGGTCAACGCCGAGTTGCCGTTCGGTGCACCGATCAAGGAGACCGAAGCGGTGATGGAAAAGCTGGTCCGCACCGCCCAACAGGTCATCGAAGAGAACGGCGGAGAGGCGATCAACCGGGGCATCTTCGCCCGGATCGGCGGCGGGGACCGCTCATCGGGCAGCCATTTGTGCTTTGTGGTCGCCAACTTGGTGCCCACAACCCAGCGGTCCATCACCTCGTCGGAATTCGCCGAGCAGTGGCGCAAAAAGGCGGGACACATCCCCGGACTGGAGTCCCTGCGCTTTCAGTCGAGCACCGGGCACGCCTCCCAACACCCGATCGATATCAAGCTGAGCCATGGGGATGTGGCCGTGCTCGAAGAGGCGGCCCGGGAGATGGCCCGCCAACTCGAGGAGTTCGAGGGGATCAAGGATATCGACAACGGCATCGACCTGGGCAAGCAGCAGCTCGATTTCACCCTCTCCCCGGCGGGCATCAGCGCCGGTCTGACCTCGGCGGATTTGGCCAACCAGGTGCGCTCTTCGTTCTACGGCGCCGAGGCACTTCGGCAACAGCGGGGCCGCAACGAGATTCGCGTGATGGTGCGCCTGCCCCGCCACGAGCGGGAGTCACTGGCCAACGTCGAAGAGCTGATGGTGCGCACCCCCCAAGGGGGCGAAATGCCGCTGCGGGACGCGGCCCAGGTTCACCGGGGTCGGGCCTACACCTCGATCACCCGAACAGATGGGCAGCGCACCATCCGGGTCAAAGCGGGCATCGAAGAGAAGCGAACCAACGCCCAAGAAGTGATGGCCGCTGTTTTTCGCGATGCAGCACCCAAACTTCGCGCCCGCTTTCCCGGGCTCACCCTGGAGGTCGCCGGACGGCAAAAGAACCGGGACGAGTTCATGAGCTTCATCAAGTTGGCCTTGGGATTGGCGCTGATCGGCATCTTCTGCCTGATCGCGATCCCATTGCGCAGCTATCTCCAACCGATCTTCGTGGTGATGGCCGCCATCCCCTTCGGCTTTGCCGGGGCGGTGTTCGGCCATTTGATCATGGGGTTCGATTGGAGCAACGTCTCATTCTTCGGCTTCGTCGCCCTGGCCGGGGTAGTGGTCAACGACTCCCTCGTCTTCGTCGATGCGGCAAACCGCTTCAGACAGCAGGGCTTGTCCGCCGTGGAGGCGGCGACCAAGGCCGCGGTGCAACGGTTTCGACCGATCATTCTCACCTCGTTGACCACCTTCGGGGGACTCACGCCGATGATCCTCGAAACCTCGGTCCAGGCGCGGGTGCTCATTCCGATGGCCATTGCACTGGGCTTCGGCGTGCTCTTTGCCACGCTGATCACCCTTCTCCTCGTCCCCTCCCTATTCACGATGGTCGAAACCCCACGGGACTGGTGGCGCGCCTACCGGGCATCCCGTATGGTCGATGTCCCTTCAACCGCTGGAGACTTGGCATGATGCGAAAACTGTTCATCGTCACGACGCTGCTGGCGTCATTCACCGTTCAATGGAGCGTCGTTGCCCCATCAAACGCACAAACGAAGAGCGCACCCGCCACCCTATCGCTGCCCTTCGAGCTGCCGAAAATCACCCCCGGCGCCGCTCTCAGCCTGGACCAGGCGCTCGAATCGGCCGAACAGCGCAACCTCTCCTTGGCGGCAACGCGCACAGAAATCAGCCGAGCCCAAGCAGAGCTGAGCATGGCCCGATCGGTGCTCTTTCCCTCGGCCCAGGGGAGCATGACCCTGACCCACAATGACCAAGAAGACACTGCCTCGGCCGGCGGGATGGAGATTGTCGTTCGCCGACAGGACAACCTCTCGGGCGCGCTGCAGGTCAATGTGCCGTTGGTCAACGCCCAGTCCTGGCAGCAAATCAAATCGGCGCGGCTGGGACTCGACATCACCGAGCTGACCGTGCAAAACGCCCGTCAAGGGTTGCTGCTATCAGTGGCCCAATCCTACTACCAGGCGCTCACCGCGCAGAACATCATCGACGTGTACGAAACCCAAATTCGCTCCACGGCCCGCCACCTGGAAATAGCCAAGTACCGGCACATCTCGGGCGTGGGCGCTCGACTCGACGCGATCCGCACCGAGTCCGAGCTGGAGAAGCTGCACGGCCAGCTGCTCGCTGCCCATCGGGCGCTGGACAATGCCCGAGATGCGTTGGGCATCCTCACCGGATTGGGGGGCCTGCCCCTGCCGATCGATCGCCCGGATTTGCGCCCGCCGCAAGCAGACGAGCAGACCCTCATCGCCTCCGCCTTGACCGAGCGGGAGGATATCCGACTCAAAAAAGCGATGGTCGACCTGGCCGAGCAACAACTCGACACCTCGTGGATGCAGTTCCTTCCAAGCCTCAACGCCTCGTGGCAGCTGACCCACCAATTCACCGCGCCGAGCAATTTCGGTTCAGAGGATCGCTCCCGTTGGTTTGCCTCTGTCGTGCTCAGTGTGCCGATCTACAATCAGACCCGCTACGCCGAGCTCGATCACAAACGGGCGGCGATTCAAAAAAGCGCACTGGAGTACGCCGATACGAAGCAGAACACCGCCTACCAGGTGCGCCAGGCCCGGCGGGATTATCTGACCACCCTGGATCAAATCGAAACCGCAACCCGGCAGAGCGAGTTGGCCAACCAGGCGCTGGTCCTCGCCGAAGAGGTGTACCGCGCGGGAACCGGGTCCTCCCTGGAGGTGACCGACGCCCGACGCACCAGCCGGGAGGCCGAGATCAACCTGACCTCCAAACGATTCGAAGCCCAAATCGCCCTGCTCAAACTGCTGCGCACCGTAGGCACGGACATGTCCAGACTCACCGAGTAGCCAACCCGCTCGCTGGTCTTTACGGCGCAAAAATTATTTCTGAAAAATCGATATTGATCTGATAAACTGAACGCGAAACGAGATGAAAAGCCAACCGACCAGATCACTGTTCGTCTCGATGTTCATCGGGATGCTCTTGGCACTCGGGGCAGCTTGCGACTCGCCCCAAGAGGATACTGGCGACGCCTCGCCGCCGAATCCGGGCGGGGACGCCGATGCCGACGGGGATTCGGACGGGGATTCGGACGCAGATGGGGATGGGGACAGTGACAGCGATGCTGACGGGGATACCGATAGCGAGACCGAGTTGGATACCGATGATTGCAGCCCCATCGAGTGGGGGGACAGTTGCGTCGAAGGGGAAGCTGTGGCCAATTGGAAATTTCCCGGGGCCGCGCTGCCTCTTTTCCTCGAACAGCCATTGAGCCTGGAATCGGCGGTCTGCCCGGGATACCGTTCGGTGGTCGTCGCAGTAGGGGACACTACCTGCGACGAGTGCCCCGCCCGTTTCACAGCCCTTGCCGAGGCGCAAGACGACATCAAGGCCGCCAACGCAGCGATCATTGCTTTTTGGACAGATGATTTTGACGCGTACGATACCAAGGCCGCCCTCGACGCGGTCACCGAATTCCTCCTTTACCCCCACTATATCTCCGGCACACCCACCGTCCCCCCCGAGGAGTGCAATCCCAATCGCCATCTGCCCTTTACCGTAGTGATCGATCTGAACAACGGTGTACTGCTGGGCAAGGATGACGAAGACGGTACGGACCTGACGATCAATGACATCCTGACCTGGGTGGAGCAGGCCAATCGGTAGCGCGGTTTAAAATCCATCCGTCGCATCTGTCATCCTCGGCCTTCATTAGTTCATTTCGAAAATATTTCGAACTTGAACCTTCGAAGATAACCGAGAGATCCTGAATGTAGGAGTTCCCGGCCATAGTGGGCAGTGGGTGTTCTGATAGGCAGTGTCGGTCGTGCTCGGAACCCGAGGGAGGTCAACCATGTCAGGTGG
The DNA here is from genome assembly GCA_028278265.1 of Myxococcota bacterium. Classification (GTDB taxonomy): domain Bacteria; phylum Myxococcota_A; class Polyangia; order JAAYKL01; family JAAYKL01; genus JANQET01. The sequence continues at coordinate 18,633 of JANQET010000417.1, read as the reverse complement.
AGCAGGTGCAGGTGGAATGGCCATTGCTGCTCAGGCAATGCGCGAAATGGGCCGTACGATAGAACGCGCGGGTCGAACGCGAATCGACAGGATTAAGGGCGCCCGCACCGTAGCCAGGAGGATGAAAAACCGCACAGCAGTGGCCCGACGGACCGAGTTTCAGTGCTTTTTTGTCTGCAGCTCGTGCGGCTATTTGGCCCTGTCCGACCAGAGATGCTGCACCGCATGCGGCCATCGGGCTTGGGTCGACATGGGAGACGAGGGCACAGCGGAGTGCTGGCGCAATTACGAACAGAGACAGCGGTCGATGATCCCCAAAAAAGTCAATGCACTTATCGTGGTGGTGCTATTGCTGGTTGGAGTGGGCCTCACCTGGCCACTCGGTATGTTCGGCGTGGGCCTCTCGGTCATCCTCTTCCCGACGGCCTATCTTCTGACACAACGCCCCCTCTCGGTGTACCTGGCGCGACACGAAAAAACCAAGCTGCCGGTGCGCTGGCGGATGCCTGTACCGTTTCCGGATCGCGGCTATCAGGCCACCCTCGATCAAACGGGCATCGCCAGCGGAACCGAGCGATGTATCGCGCCCCTCAGCAAAAAGCCCTGTCTGGCCTACCAGCTATCGGTGATCTTCGATTCTCCCGATGACGGGCGTCCCGCTGAAAGAGTGCTGGTGGAATCGGGCAACACCGAGTTCAATGTGGAGACAGCGGTCGTTCCACCGGATCACATCGTGATGATCGACCGGCTGAACCCCGTGCTAGACGGGAAGCTCAGCGATTTCGCGTTCGAGGCATTTCTACGGGCACGCGGCCTATTTCGAGTGGACGGCAATTGGGAACTGTATGAAACCACCGTGCAACCGGGGGATTTTGTTAGAATTCAACAATACGCCAACTCCCCCAGCTTTATTCTGGGCAGGGCAAACGTCTGAGCCGGATTCAGCCGATTTTCCGGTCTCTCTCCACATTTTTTTCTTCTGTGCAGATTTTACGCAACAGTTGCCCCGGATCGGTCGATAGGGACCTCAGCGGCGAACGCCCTTTGGTGTTCACAAATAAAAGGAGGTTACAAATGACCGAAACGAAAAAACAGCTGTATTGGACCACGATTGCACTGGCGGTCTGCGGGTTGGGTCTTGCGTTCTTTGGCTGCGAGATGGCCGACGACAGTTGTGAGTGCGGAAACGATGGTGAGTGTGATTCCGATCCAGAAGAGGAAGGAGATTCAGACAATGACAGCGGATCAGACACCGACGACACAGACTCTGAAGACGGTGAGGCGGAGAACCCGTTTGACTACTCCCCATCGAACGTGACAATCGATGATCTTCCCTGGGCGGATGCTTCAGAAGTGAGCTTCACCGGGCAGTCCTGTTCCAATCATGCGGAGATCAACACGAGCAACTGCGAGGTAGACTGTCTCGAGGATGTAACATGCGTGATCGCTACGCAAACCGATGATACCGAGGTGGCCCTGATTCTCGCTTCCTCATTTGTGGTCGGAGATGATGTGCAATTGGATATTGTCGGCAAACGTCCATTAGTGGTCATCGCCACGTCAAATGTGCGAATCGAAGGATTGATCTGGGCAATCGACCCCATCCACAATGAACGCGGACATGCTGGTGGGTACAGCTGCGACTCCACTCTCACCCCTCTTGACGGCAACGGTCCCGGCGGCGGCGGTGCGGGTTGGAACGGAGAAGGGGCAGGCGGCGGGGGATATTGTGGTGCAGGCGGAGCGGGTGGTCCGGACAGCTCGGAAAGTGACCTGTCCGAAGACAGAAGGGATGGCGGACAACCGTATGGGAATTCAGCGATCATCCCACTTCGCGGTGGTTCTGCCGGCGGTAAAGGTGAATATGGAACAGGCGGCGCGGGCGGTGGTGCGATCCAGATATCGGCCGCAGGATCGATAACAGTTGGGGAATTGGGTGCAGTCAATATGTCCGGTAACGGCGGCCTTGCGAACCAGGGAGGTGGTGGTGGGTCAGGGGGCGCCATTTTGTTGGAAGCCCATGAGATTCTCGTCGAGGGGATTCTCGCTGCCAATGGCGGTGGGGGCGGGTCAGGTGGATTGTACGGCGATGGTATGTGGGGCCAAACGAGCAACGAACCAGCACTCGGACAACGGCGCCCACGGCGGTGAGGGCGCGGCCGGCGACGTCATCGATGGAGCGAACGGGGAGCCGAAAGATGGAGGGTATACGGGCGGCCAGGGCGGGGGTGGCGCGGGTCATATCCGCCTCAATACGAAAAACGCCAACATTCAGCTCAGCGGTATTTTATCACCGTCACTCAATTCCGACTGCACATCCGAAGGTGCTATTTAGTCTCTTTGATATCATTTAGATGCCTGGTGAGCAATGCATGATTTCACGGGTAGCCGCGAGGGCTACCCCTACACGTAATCATGTGGGGGCAATCCCTTACAGTTGCCTTTCAAGAGGGCTCATGCAGATTTGCTGGTTACTTCTCAAGGATCATTCCACAACTGGGTTACGATTTCTCACCGGATCTCTTCACCACTAGACTCATTTACAGTTCGCGTTGAATCTCTTATGATCGGTCCATTATGAAAGTACGCTACGAACATCTCATTCCGGCGCCGTATCAGAAGGTGGTTGATGCCTATCGATCCACCGAGTTTTACGAGCAAAAACAAAAAAACTCCGGGGCCATTTCAGTGGAAATCGAGCGGGCGGAGGAGCGACCGGATGGCAGTTTTCACATGGTCGCCCGGGTCAGTGAGCCGTCGCGGATGCCGAGCTTCCTGCGCAAGTCCGATGTCGATCACTACACCGATGATACCGTGCTCGACCCCCAAGCCTCTACCTTGACGTGGAAGATCACTCCCGATCAAATGGCCGAGGTGTTCCTCCTTTCCGGGCTGATCGAATTTGCGGATCTGGGCGAGCAGACCCGCGTCACGTTCAATGTGGAGCTGAGGGTCAAAATCCCCCTGGTGGGCAAAAAAGCGGAAAAAATCGGCTTGCAACAATCGGAAAAAGAGTCTGAAAAGCAGGCGGCGTTCTTGAAGCAATGGGTTGCCGACCACTAATCGAATAGTTCGAAGCGATGTCTAGGTTCAGAACTCTCTTTGCATCCGCCGGTGAGGAAGAAAAAGGTCTCTTTACTCGACAGTTGGTGCACACGGTCAATGATCTACTCGGGGTATCCCTCGACGATTGGGTGCCCGGCTGGGACACCTTTGATGAGGTTCTCGACTTTCTCGGCGGCCGCCTCACCGATGGTATCGCCGATCCCGCCTATCGATTCGATCCCCCCAAAACCTGGGAGATGATAAATGCCCTCACCACCCCCAACAATCCTTCGCCGAACGGCTTTCTCAACGATCTGGCCGAGATTCTCTTTTTACCACGGGAGGAGCGTGCTGAGTACGCCAATCACCGGGACATCGCCAAACCGTACGTGATCTCCAAGCTGCTGCTCGAGTACGCGCTCTTTTCCATCCGTCTCGATCGCCTGATCGGCTCGTTGACCAAGCGATTCTGTGCAACCCGTTGTCTGCGGCTGCCTGTCGGTTGTTGCAGCATCCTGGGCTACGACATGAACCTGGTTCCCCACAAAATGCTCGAGCTCCAGCTGGTAGAAGCACAACGGATCCATTGGCAGCAACCCTTGCGGGAAGAAAAATGCAAGTACCACACGGCCACCGGTTGCGTGCTCCGGCTGTTCAAATCACCGGCCTGTATCGGCTACCTCTGCGACGATCTCAACGGTCACCTGAGTACCGCTTTTCCAAATGACCGCTTGGCCGATTTTTTGAGCAGCCTGTCCATCTTTAGGAACTGCTATCTCGATCGACAAAACATCTTTCTGGCTATGGAGGCCACACACCTCACCGGTGAGCGCCTGCTCGGAAATACGCGTGGTTCCGCATGCGATGACGTGAGAACCGTGCCATGACTATTCCACTATAAATTAATCTTGTCACACATACTGGACAGATGAGATAACCGATCTTAACTTAATAGTGTGACGGTGTCGCATTGACAACAACGACTGAGAATATCAATTTTCAGCAACTTGCCCGCACGACAAACCCCACCCGCTCGCTAAAAGCGGTACAGCCCGACGCCGGCGCCCAGCCGACGGTGTTGCTCAAGAAAATCACTCCCCGGTCCGCTCCCCAACCCGCTCCGTCATCGACGTCACAGCACTTGCCACAAACGGCTCATCGTCCCGCGCAAAAAATCCTCCGCCTCTCCTCCAGCTCCAATCCGGCACCGCCGAGTTACAGCCGACCGGTGCGCACGATTTCACCCGGTTCACAAAGCGCCTCCTCGCTCACGGTGTCTCCCCCTTCGGCCGGGCCCAGATCCCCATCCAACGCTCCCGTTTTCCCTTCGGTTGACCAGGCGGCGCGAATCGAGCTCAAAGAGCGGGTCACCGAGCGCAGCGTGATAATGGAAACGGGATCCGACCCGCTGCCCCAACCGAACCGAACCGATTCCAAGCCGGATCAATCGGAAGTGATGGCCGAAGTGATCTCCCGCAGCCCGAGCGGCCCTGCTGACCAGCCCGATGGGGTCGATTCGCCTGACCCGGCACACCCTTCAGTACGACAACTGTCAGAGGAACGATCGGCATCGCCGACCATTGAGGACGTGAATGCGCCACAGACCGACGCCGAGACCATCTCCCAAGCACCGTTGGACGTGCTCTCCACTCAACACCGGGCGATGAAGGTTCAACGCGCCTACACGGACCCGCCCCTCAATTCCTATCGAGACGATCGGGTTTCATTGGTTTTCTAGTAGTGGTGGGGTTGGTCTAGCGCTACTCGAGAAACTCGATCACAGACATCGGGGCATTGTCGCCGCGGCGGGGCCCGATTTTGGTCACGCGGGTGTAACCACCGGGGCGCTCTTTGAACCGGGGACCCAGCTCAAAGAACAGCTTGTGCAGCACATCGATGTCTTGGCCTTCTCCGTCATCATAGAATCGGGGGAGAAACTTACCCACCACCCGTCGCAAATGAATCTGTTTGGCCCGATCCTCTTTGCTCAACTTATCCAAGGGCTGACCGACGCTTTCGCCCGCCTTGGCCGCCTTGGTCACCAAACGCTCCACTATTCGCTTGAGCTCCATCGCCTTGGCGTGGGTCGTCTCGACTTTTTCATGTACGATCAACGACGCCGACATGTTGCGAAACATTGCCCGCCGGTGACTCGAATTTCGTCCAAGACGACGTCCTCTTTTCCTATGCCTCATCTCGACCTCATGATTTATGCTGCTGTTTCCACCGCGTGAGGAGTTGTTCCCAATTGTCGATCTTGGTTCCCAGCTGCAGATCCATCTCAGTGAGTAGATCGCGGATCTCTTTGAGCGACTTGCGACCGAAGTTCTTGGTCTTGAGCATCTCGGCCTCTGTCTTTTGCACCAGCTCACCGATATAGGTGATGCCGGCGTTTTGCAGACAGTTGGCTGAGCGCACAGAGAGCTCAAGCTCGTCCACGGTTCGGAATAGATTTTCGTTGACCGGCTGCTCGGCCTCATCGGGCACGCCGACCGGTACTTCTTCTTCTTCTTCGAAGTTGATGAATATGTTTAAGTGTTCTTTGATGATCTTCGCAGCGTAGGCCACCGCGTCATCCGGCTTCAAGCTGCCGTTGGTCCAGACCTCGAGCGTCAGCTTGTCATAGTCGGTGATCTGCTCGACGCGAGCGTTGGTCACGGCGTAGTTCACTTTGCGCACTGGCGAATAGAGCGCATCCAGGTGAATCCAGCCCAACTCTGCGTCTTCTTCTTTTTTTCGCCGATCGGTCGGCTCATAGCCGCGCCCCGGTCCGACGATCAGATCACACGCCAGGCGACCGCCCTCCGCGATAGTGGCGATGTGGTGATCCGGGTTGATCACCTCCGCCAGACTCGACAACTGGATATCAGAGGCCTTCACCTCGGCGGGGCCTTCGATGTCAATTCTGAACGTATGCTGTTTGGGATCGTGGATGCGTAGGATGACCTCTTTGAGGTTCAAGATGACGTCCGTGACATCCTCGATGACATCTGGAATAGATGTAAACTCATGGGACACCGAGTCAAATTTCACCGCAATGATTGAAGCGCCTTGCAGTGACGACAACAACACGCGACGAAGCGAATTGCCCAGTGTAATCCCAAATCCCCGCTCAAGCGGCTCACAACTGAACCGCCCGTAATCGGTGGTCAGTGTCTCCTGGTCGACAATTAGCCCTCGAGGACGTATGAGCTCTCGCCAGTTTCGCCTGTACATGGCGACCTCCTCCGTTGGTTTAACGCGAGTAATACTCGACTATCAGCTGTTCCTCGATCGGAAGCTGAAGGCCCTTGACATCGGGAATCTCTTTAAAAACGCCTTTAAAGTTCTTAATGTCCATTTCCAACCAAGCGTCAAAACCCTGTCGCTCTTTAGCTTCAAGCGCTTCACCAAAACATTTTATCTTCTTGGAGCGCTCGCGCAACGTCAACTCGTCGCCAGCCTTGAGCAAGTAGGACGGAATGTTCACTCGACGGCCGTTAACCAGTACGTGGTTGTGCCGAATGAGCTGCCGACTGGCCCGCCGCGTCAAAGCGAAACCCATGCGGTAAATGACGTTGTCCAGCCGCCGCTCCAACAAGCGGAGTAGATTTTCACCGGTCACGCCCTTTACCTTGTCCGCCTGGCGAAAGTAGTTGGCAAACTGCTTTTCCAGCACGCCGTACATCAGGCGAACCTTTTGCTTCTCACGCAGGTGTCTGGCGTATTCTGAGGTTTTGCTTCGCCGTTGACCGTGCTGGCCGGGACGATAAGGACGTCGCTCAAAGGAGCACTTGTCCGACAAGCATCGCTCTCCCTTGAGAAATAGTTTCAAATTCTCGCGTCTGCACAATTTGCAGACAGGTCCACTATAACGCGCCAACTGGATGCCTCCTTCAGTTAGACTCTACGCCGTTTGGACGGCCGACACCCGTTGTGCGGGATCGGCGTCACATCTCTGATCACGGTGATCTTCAATCCCGAGGATTGAAGCGCGCGCAAAGCAGATTCCCGACCAGCGCCGGGTCCTTTCATCAGCACGGACACTTGCCGCATCCCGTGCTCAATCGCCTTTTTCGCAGCGTCTTCACCAGCCAACTGGGCGGCGAACGGCGTGCTCTTGCGCGATCCTTTGAACCCGATCGTACCTGCCGTGGCCCAGCTGATAGCATTGCCGGCCTGATCGGTGATGGTCACCATCGTATTGTTGAATGTCGATTGAATGCAGGCCACGCCTACCGGCACATTCTTTTTTACCCGTTTGGATCTACTGCCTTTTGTCGACTTTGCCATGACTTAAGCCCGCCTACTTTCTTTTTCTCGCCATTTGACCGCGCCGCGGTCCTTTGCGAGTTCTGGCGTTGGTGTGCGTCCGCTGCCCTCTGACGGGAAGTCCCCGACGATGTCGCAGCCCGCGATAGCAACCCAAGTCCATCAATCGCTTGATATTCATTGCGATCTCACGCCTCAAGTCACCTTCGACCTTGTATTCATCATTGATCAGGTCTCGAATGGCCTTGACCTCGGTTTCATCGAGGCTCTCCGCCTTCTTCGAGGGATCGATACCCGCTCGTTGACAGATCTGCTGAGCTGTCGTGGTACCAATACCATAAATATAGGTCAACGCTATCTCAATATGCTTCTTTCGCGGAAGATCGACGCCAGCGATACGTGCCACTTTGTCCTCCTAGCCCTGACGCTGCTTGTGACGCGGATTTTCACAAATCACGCGAACAATACCCCGGCGGCGCACAATTTTGCACTTGTCACACATTTTCTTTACCGAAGGTCTAACCTTCATGCCATCCTCCAAGGTACAGCGGACGGTGCTACCGTCCGATTTTTTGTTTTACCAATTCAAATACTTCGTTTGGTCCCATTCCACCACCGGCGACACTTCTGACCAAACTGCGTTTTTCATAGTACGAAATCAGCGGCGCGGTCTGTTCGTGATAGGTGGCGAGACGCTGACGTACTGTCTGCTCGTTGTCGTCGGCTCGCTGAACCAGCTCTTTTTTGCCGCATGAGCAAGTGTCCGGTTGGGGCGGAGGGGAATACTTCAGATGGTAAATCGCCCCGCAGGCCCCGCAGGTTCGACGCCCGGTGATCCGCAACACCAGCTCCTCGTCATCCACTTCGAGCAGAACGACGTGGTCGATGGTCAAGCTCATCGAGTCGAGCATCGCGTCGAGGGATTCGGCCTGGCCGACAGTACGCGGAAACCCGTCGAGCATGAAGCCCGGCGCGCAATCCGGCTTGGCCAGACGCTCCTTCACCAGACCGATGACAACCCCGTCCGGTACCAGTTTACCCGCCTCCATGAAGGCCTTTGCCTCCAGCCCGAGGGGGGTCTTCTCAGCGACCGCTGCCCGCAGCATGTCTCCGGTGGAGATTTGCGGGATCGCCAGCAGCTCAATGAGTTTCTTGGCTTGTGTGCCCTTACCCGCTCCGGGAGGTCCTAACAGAATGATATTCATCTTTACGCCCTCGACCTTCTGCCGCGTATTCGCGTGCCCTTGGGTCCGGTGAAACCATCGTAATGACGCGTAATCAAATGGGACTCAATCTGTTGGGCGGTATCCAGTGCCACACCGACAACGATCATCAAGCCGGTACCGCCAAGCTGAAAGGGAACTTGAAATTGAAAGATCAAGATGGTCGGCAACACGCAGACGGCAGCGACGTAGATCGCTCCACCGAAGGTGATGCGGTTGAGCACCTTGTCGATATACTCTGCTGTGCGCTTACCCGGTCGGATACCGGGGATGAACGCCCCCTGCTTTTTCAGGTTGTCGGCAACATCGGTCGGCTGAAAGGTAATCGCCGTATAGAAGTAGCAAAAGAAAATAATCAAGAACGCGTACACCGCGTTGTACTGCCAGTTTCCGTAGACGAGCAGGTTGTTGAGTTCTTCGATGCCCGTAAATCCGGCGATGGTCGACGGGAACATCAACAACGTGGACGCGAAAATCGGCGGGATCACCCCGGCCTGATTCACCCGCAGGGGCAAGAATGTCGAATGGCCGCCGTAAACTTTGCGGCCCACCATTCGCTTGGCGTGCTGAACGGGCACGCGCCGCTGACCCCTTTCGAAAAAGATGATCGTGCCGATCACCAGAATCAACACCGCCGCGATGAGCAGCAGCTCGATGGGTTGAATATCGCCGACACCGGCCTGTCGAAACAGCTGCTGAATCGCACTGGGCAGGCTGGACACAATGCCGGCAAAGATGATCAATGAAATGCCGTTGCCAATCCCCCGCTCGGTGATCTGCTCGCCGAGCCACATGATGAACGCGGTTCCGGTGGTCAACGTGACCATGGTCAGGAGTCTAAAGCCCAATCCCGGCTCAGTGACGACCATGCCGAACATGCTGGTCTTGTTGAGACTCTCCAGGTAGAACGCGATACCCATCGATTGGACAAAGCTCAGTGCGACCGTACCATAGCGAGTGTATTGATTTATTTTTCGATGCCCGGCTTCACCCTCGCGCCTCAACTCGGCCAGCCGCGGTACTACCGAAGAGAGCAGCTGCATGATAATCGAGGAGGTAATATAGGGCATGATGCCCAACGCGATGATCGATAGTTGTTCGATCGCCCCGCCGGAGAACATGTTCAACAGCCCCATAAACGTGCCCGAGCTCTGACCGACGAGCTGCCGCATCACGCCCCGATCCACACCGGGAACCGTGACGAAAATTCCGATGCGATAAACCGCCAACAGAGCCAGGGTGAAGAAAATCCTCTTCCTTAGCTCGGGAATCTTACCGATATTTGCGATGCTGCTGGCCACAGTATTTTCCTGTTTAAATAAAAATTACGCTATTTGCCTGGGAGCTCTTCGAACACCCCGCCGGCTTTTTGTATCTTTTCGAGCGCACCTCTGGAAATCGCGTGGGCCCGTACGGTCAGTTTCTTGGTCAATTCCCCCTTGGCCAAGATCTTGACGCCATCTCCGACCTTCTTGATGATCCCCCTCTCCAGGAGGGTTTGCGGCTCGACGACCGCGCCGTCGTCAAAGGACTCGAGCGTCTCCAAGTTGACGATGGTGATCTCCTTGCGAAAGGGATTTTTGAAACCGCGCTTGGGCAACCGCCGTTGAGCGGGCATCTGCCCACCTTCAAAACCGCGTCCGACACCCTTACCCGACCGGGAACGTTGTCCCTTTTGGCCTTTGCCCGATGTTTTGCCCAACCCAGATCCCGGACCACGGCCAACCCGCTTGCGGCCTTTCCGCGATCCCGGTGGTGGTGCCAATCTACTGAGAATATCAGACATTTGCTTCCTCCACGCGAACCAGGTGAAGGACCTTCTTAATCATCCCGCGAAAGGCCGGGGTGTTGCCGACAACCACCTGCTGACCGATGCGGCGAAGGCCAAGTCCGGCAATCACGGCCCGGTTGCGTTTACATTGCCCGATTAAGCTCCTAACCTGCGTCACTTTCAAATTGGAACTCGCCATTATGCTCTATCCTTTGCCGCTTCGTCAAAAAACGAAGTCGTCTCAGCGAATATCCTCCGCGCGCTTGCCCCGCCGAGCGGCAACCATGTGCGCGTCTTCCAAAGAGCGCAGCGCGACCACTGTTGCATTGACCACGTTGCGGGCCGTGTTGGACCCCAAGCTCTTGGTCAATACGTCTTTGATCCCCGCAGCCTCAACGACTGCACGAACCGGTCCGCCGGCGATGACGCCCGTTCCCGGATTCGCCGGTTTGAGCAACACGCGGCCCGAGCCGTCCACCCCGAGAATATCGTGAGGTATCGTGTTCTCATCCAGGGGTACGTCGAACATCGTGCCGCGCGCTTTCTCGGTTCCCTTGCGAATCGCCTCGGGTACCTCGTGCGCCTTGCCGTATCCCACGCCCACTTTTCCATTGCCGTCGCCGACGACTACAAGCGCGGTGAAGTTGAACCTTCGACCACCCTTGACGACCTTGGCCACGCGATTGATGTGGACAACTTTCTCGATAAACTCATCGACATCGCCTTCAGGGCGATCCGACTGTTGTTGTTCTTGCTGCGCCATCCCGCGCTCCTAAAACTTAAGTCCGGCTTGTCGAGCAGCTTCCGCTAGCGCCCGGATCCGGCCATGAAAGACGAAACCGTTTCGGTCGAAGACGACCTTTTCGATTTTATTCTCAGCGCATTTTTGCGCGACCAAAGTACCCACCTTCTTGGCGACGTCTGTCTTATCGCCCCGCTCTCCTTTGACAATTTCGCCCGAAAGGGAGGACACGGCGACCAACGTGTGATGCGCATCATCATCGATGATCTGCGCATAGATGTGTGTTGCACTTTTAAAAACAGACAGTCTGGGTCGAAGTGCGTCCCCGCGAATTTTCTTGCGAATGCGCTTCTTCCGCCAGGTCCTGATTTCCGATTTTGTCTTCATCGTCACGACCTCTACTTCACAGCCGCTTTGCCGGCCTTTAGCCGAACGACTTCGTCAGAGTAACGGATCCCTTTTCCTTTGTACGGCTCTGGTGGTCTAAAGCCCCTAATCGTGGCGCAGGTTTGACCCACCAGGTCCCGATCGAGACCTTTAATCGTAAAATTGACACCGCGGTCACCCACTTCAGCGTCGAGCCCTTTTTGCAGGGGAAACTCCACTCGATGGGAATAGCCCAAATTGAACACGAGCTTCTTGCCTTCCAGCGCCACCTTGTAACCGACGCCGACAATGGACATCTCCCGCTTGAAGCCCTCGGTCACACCTTTCACCATGTTGGCGATCAATGCCCGCGCTAATCCGTGAAACGCGCCGTACTTGCGTGCCCTGCCCACCCGCTGCACGCGTACTTCTGTTTTGTCGACTTCGATTTCGGCGTGTGGGGGCGCCTTGCGCTCGAGCGTACCCAAAGGTCCCTTCACAGAGATGGAACCGTCCTTGAGCGTTACTGTAACGCCTTTTGGTATGGTTAACGGCTTTTTGCCTATCCGAGACATCTTATTACCTCACAAACCCAGGCCGGCTTACCAAATCTCACAGAGAATTTCGCCGCCGACGTTTAACCTCCGGGCATCGCGATCAGTGATAATTCCCTTGGATGTTGAAACAATCGATGTTCCCAGGCCGGCTTTCACCTTGGGAATGTCGTCCGCACCTCGATAAACCCGGCAACCCTGTCGACTGACGCGCTTGAGCTCGTTGATCGCCAGCCTGTTGCCCTCCACATAGCGCAGCTCGATCACGATCCATTGCAGGATGCCCGGGCCCTTTTCGTGCTTGAACCCGCTAATGTAGCCTTCGTCCCGGAGAATCTCGACCAAGCGTGCCTTCAACTTGGAGTAGGGCACACGTGTCGTCGCATGCCGGGCAACACCGGCATTGCGAATAATTGTCAAAAGATCAGCAATAGGATCCATGATCAAACCTCACCAGCTCGACTTGATAACACCGGGGATTTCGCCGCGGTGTGCTAGAGTGCGCAAACAGATACGACACATATCAAACTTACGGAAGTATCCGCGAGGCCGCCCGCAAAGGGGACATCGATTGCGATGACGCACTTTGAATTTCGGCGTCCGCTTCAATTTGGCAAATGAACACTTTCTAGCCACGATGATCTCCTCTGACGCTTATTTGCGAAACGGCATACCGAGCAGGGTTAACAACTCGTGCGCCTCTTCGTCTGTTTGGGCCGTGGTAACAATCGTCACATTGAGCCCTTTGATTTTGTCGATCTTATCGTAATCAATTTCGGGAAACACGATCTGCTCTTTGACGCCCAGGGAATAGTTGCCTCGTCCGTCGAATGCCTTCTTGGAGACACCTTTGAAGTCGCGAACACGCGGCAGAGAGAACGTCACCAAGCGGTCATAGAATTCCCACATCCGCTCCCGGCGCAGGGTAACACTGCAGCCGATAGGCATACCGGCGCGAAGCTTGAAGTTGGCGATCGACCGGCGTGCTTTGCAGATGATCGGTTTTTGCCCGGTGATCTGTGTCAGCTCTTTGCTTGCAGCGTCGAGCACTTTCGGGTTCTGGATCGCCTCGCCCAATCCCATGTTGAGCGTAATCTTTGTCAGACGCGGCACCTGCATTTGATTCTTGTAGCCGAAACGCTTCATCAAATGAGGAACGATTTCGCTCTCGTATTTCGCCTTTAAACGGGGTGCTACTTTATCATTCATCGCTCAAATTCCTATTCGAACGTCGTTCCCGATTTAGCAGCGACGCGGACTTTCTCGCCGTCTTTGCCAACCGAAACCTTGATCCGGGTTCCTTTGTTCGTTTTTCCATCGAGCAACTGAACGTTGGAAATGTGAATCGGCGCCTCGACATCGACAATGCCGCCCGTGCGATTTGCCTGGGTCGGTCGCTGATGTTTCTTCTTCAAATTCGCCTGCTCGACGATGACACGGTCCTCTCCGGGCAGAACCTTGACCACCTTACCCGTTTTGCCTTTGTCGGTGCCGGCGATAATAATGACCATATCATTTCTACGTATGCGTCTCATCTCAGCTCACCCACGCATCTTTCAGAGCACTTCAGGGGCAAGGGACACGATCTTCATGAATCGTTTTGCCCGCAGTTCACGAGCGACCGGCCCGAAGATACGGGTGCCAATCGGCTCGTTTTGAGGGTTGACCAGAACGGCGGAATTGGTGTCGAATCGAATATAGGTGCCGTCACGTCTGGCAATTTCCTTGGCCGTGCGGACGATCACCGCCCGGGCGATCTCCCCTTTTTTGACCTTGGAATTGGGCAACGCCTCGCGAATCGAAACTGTTACGATGTCACCGATCGTAGCGTACTTGCGCTTGGAGCCGCCGAGCACTTTGATGCAGACGAGCTTTTTTGCACCTGAGTTGTCCGCCGCGTCCAGTGTGGATTGCATCTGGATCATCGCTACACCTCAATCGCCTTCTCGAGGACATTCATGACGACCCACCGCTTGTTCTTGGAAAGGGGGCGCCACTCCTTGATCTCGACCAAGTCACCGATTTTGCACTCGTTATTTTCATCGTGCGCCATAAACCGAGCGCGCCGCTCGATAAATTTGCGATACCGGCGATCGCGAACACGCCGACGAACTTCAACGACTACCGTTTTGTCCATTTTGTCGCTTGAAACGCGACCGGTCATCGTCCTTCTACGTGCCTCCACCATGACGACTTACTCCTCATCCCTTCGCGATGCTTCGGCATCCGTTGCCGATGCTCCGGCATTCCCTTGCGGTGTATCAGATTCGCTCACGGCTGCCTGGCGCTCGCCGATAACGGTGTTAATCCGCGCGATTTCCCGCCGGTGCTTGCGAATTTCACTCGTGTTATTGAGCTGATGGGTCGCGTTGTCCAACCGGGCCTTAAACAGCGAATCCTTCTCGTCCTCGAGCAGCCGCTCCAACTCCTCCGCGGTGCGCTCCCGTAGTTCTTTGGCTCTCATAGGGCACCTCCGCGAGCTACGAAACGCGTCGGAATACCGAGTTTATTGGCAGCCATCTGAAACGCCTGCTTGGCCACCGCTTCGGAGACGCCGGAAATTTCGTACAAAATCCGTCCGGGTTTGACCACTGCGACCCACTCTTCGGGACTTCCCTTACCTTTCCCCATCCGGGTTTCAGCGGGTTTCTTGGTCAACGGTTTGTCCGGGAAAATGCGGATCCACAGTTTTCCCGTGCGTTTGACATGACGGGTCACCGCCATACGAGCGGCCTCGATTTGTCGCGCGGTGATCCAGCCGCAACCGACCACTTGAAGACCATAGTCTCCGAAGGCCACCGAGCTGCCGCGATAGGCCTTACCGCGCATGCGCCCCTTTTGTTGCTTGCGAAATTTGACCTTCTTGGGACTAAGCATTTTGCTAACCTACCTCGTCGTTGCAGGCGCTTTTTTGAGCACCTCTCCTTTGAAGACCCACGTTTTAACACCAATAATGCCATACGTGGTCCGCGCCTCGGCGAAGCCGTAATCGATATCGGCGCGCAACGTGTGCAGCGGTACCCGGCCGGCGCGATATTTTTCCCGGCGGGACATCTCGATGCCGCCCAATCGACCGGCACATTCGATTTTGATGCCCTTGGCGCCAAATTTCATCGCCGTGCTCAACGCCTTTTTCATCGCTCTTCTAAATGCCACCCGGCGCTCGAGCTGAGTGGCGATATTTTCGGCGACCAACTGGGCGTTGGTTTCGGCTTTGCGCACTTCTTGAATATCGATGAACACTTCATTTTCGGTGAAGCGCTGCACTTCTTTCTTCAGGCCTTCGACACCGGCGCCTCTTTTTCCGATGATGATTCCCGGGCGTGCCGTGCGAATGATGATCTTGCACTTGTTCGCCGCCCGCTCCATCTCGATTTCAGCCACACTGGCGTGCATTAATTTCTTTTTGATGAACCGTTTGATCCGCACGTCTTCGTGCAGCCAGCGAGCGTAAACCTTATCTTGGTACCACTTGGAGGTCCAACTCCTAATGATGCCAAGTCTAAAACCGTAAGGATGTACCTTTTGACCCACCGCGTCCTCCTCGATCAGCGGATGCCCAATACCAAATTGATATGGCTCATGCCCTTGACAACTCTGGTTGCGCGGCCCATGGCCCTGGGTCGCCATCTCCGCATGTGGCGTGTCGGGCCCATATCGACGGTCAAGCTTTTGATGAAAAGCGAGTCCACGTCGACGGCCGAAGACGCCTGTTTGGCATTTGCGATTGCCGATTCCACGAGCTTCTTCAACGGCTGCGCCGCTGCGCGCCGGGTGAAGCTCAATATTTCGAGCGCTTCGCCAACATCTTTATTGCGAATCAGATTCGCGACAATCCTGGCTTTTCGCGGCGAAATTCGTATGTAACGAGCCCTTGCTTTGGCTTCCATCAGAGAACCTCAAAAAATTGCTTAAACCGGCCTCACAAAGTCGCTTGCCGGACCTGATCCCAAAAAATCAAACAAGAAAGTGTTACCCTTCGAAATCATTAAGAAAACAAGCTCCTTTGCTCTTCCAGTAGAAGAACAGCGGTGAGTACCATATCCCTCAAGCCCTGTCAAGCAGAACCTCTTCTAAAAAAATCCAATAATTACAGATGGTTCTCACTTTTTACCGCCCACTTTACCCTTGCGATCCCCCGCATGACTGTGGAAGGTTCGCGTGGGGGCGAACTCCCCGAACTTGTGACCCACCATGTTCTCGGACACAAACACGGCGATAAATTTCTTGCCGTTGTGTACCGCAAAGGTCAGCCCCACCGCTTCGGGAATGATCGTGGAACGCCGCGACCAGGTCTTGATCACGCGCTTGGAGTTGTTCCTCACCGCCTCGTTGATTTTCTCGAAGAGGTGGCCATCGATGAACGGTCCTTTTTTTATCGATCTACTCATGACTTTGACCCACTTTTACTCTGCAACCCTTTGGCTCTCTACCGTTTTTTCTTCCCACGCCGTTTGACGATGAATTTATCGGAGGCCCGATTTTTGCGAGTGCGGTACCCCTTTGTCGGCATACCCCACGGGGTGCAGGGATGGCGACCACCGGACGATCGTCCCTCACCACCACCCATCGGGTGATCCACCGGATTCATCGCAACGCCGCGAACATGGGGGCGGCGACCGAGCCAACGTTTGCGTCCGGCCTTGCCCCACTTGACGTGCGAGTGGTCCACATTGGACACCTGGCCCACGGTGGCGCGACAATCGATATTGACCAACCGCACCTCGCCGGAAGGCAGTCGCACGTGAGCATAACGATCATCCTTGGCCAGGAGCTGCGCCGCCGTGCCGGCAGATCTAACGATCTGACCGCCGCGACCTTTTTTCAGCTCCACGTTGTGAATCATCGTACCCAGCGGGATGAAGCGCAAAGGCAGCGCATTGCCGGGAATGATATCGGCATGTCGGCTGGAGATGACCTGGTCGCCGACTTTCAGTTGATCGGGCGCCAGAATATAGGCCTTCTCACCATCAGCGTAGCACAGCAACGCGATTCGCGACGAGCGATTGGGATCGTACTCGATCGCCTTAACCGTCGCAGTGATGCCGATTTTGTTGCGTTTGAAATCGATAATCCGAAACCGCCGCTTGTGACCGCCGCCGCGATGACGGCAGGTAATTCGACCCGTGTTGTTGCGCCCGCCGTGCTTGTGCAGCGACTCCAGCAGAGAGGATTCGGGCGTGTCCTTGGTGATCTCGGAGAAATCGGAAACGGTCATGAATCGCCGACCGGCAGAGGTCGGTTTGTATTGCTTGATACCCATCGTGCTAGACCCCTTCGAAGAATTCGATTGTGTCGCCTTCAGCCAATGTGACGATCGCTTTCTTCCAGTTGGGACGCTTACCCGTTCGTCTGCCGATTCGCCCGGGTTTGCCGCGAACGACCATTGTGTTCACATCGATGACATCGACCTTGAACAGTTTTTCGACAGCTTGTTTGATTTCGATTTTATTGGCGCTGCGAGCGACCTCGAAGAGCACCTTGTTTTCCTCTTCTTTGAGGGTTTCGCCCTTCTCGGTCAGAATCAACGGCCGAATGATCACGTCCTGCATCGACTTCATTGGACTGTCCTCCTCCCGCGGCCCGCTTGCTCGAGCCGTGCTTGCACATCGAGGACCGCCTGTTTGGTGATCACCAATTGATCGTGCTTGAGCAGATCGTAGACATTGAGACCTTCGGGCGGCAAGAAGCGGTAAGAGGCGAGATTTCGCGCGCTCTTCTTGAGCTTCTCGTTCTCTTTCGAATCGACGATAACCGCTTTGTTGGTGTCGAGCTTGGCCAACACTTGAGCCAGTCCGCGGGTCTTGACCTCGGGCAGCTCGAAATCTTCGACGACAATCAGTCGGTTCTCATTGACGAACAGAGAGAGAGCACCGCGCATCGCACCGTTTCGCACTTTCCTGGGGGGTGAAAAATCGTAGGAGCGGGGCCTGGGACCGAACACTCGCCCGCCGCCGACGTGGTTCGGCGCAGTGCGGGTACCCTGACGTGCCCGTCCGGTCCCTTTTTGACGATACGGTTTTTGTCCACCACCGGCGATGGCATTGCGCTCCTTGGTGCACGCCGTCCCGCTTCGCTTGCGGCACTGCTGCATCCGGACGATTTCGTGCAGCAGGTGATACTTCACCTCCGCACCGAAGACCGCGTCGCTCAGCTCAATCTCACCAACATCTTGGTTTTCTAAATTCTTTACCTTTAACTTAGGCATTGTTTTCCTCTCGACCAAACCGATCCGTCATCGGACTCGAGACGATTTATGGGTCTCGAGAGCTTCTAGCTCTTGATCTCCACATCCACACCCGCACTCAAATCCAAGCGCATCAGGGCATCGAGGGTTTGTTGCGTCGGTTCCAGAATATCGATCAGCCGCTTGTGCGTCCGAACCTCGAACTGCTCGCGGGATTTCTTGTCGATATGGGGTCCCCGAAGCACGGTGTACTTGTTAATCCGCGTCGGCAGGGGAATCGGTCCAGCCACGCGCGCGCCTGTCCTCTTGGCGGTGCCCACAATCTCATGGGTGGATTGGTCCAGCAAATTGTGATCATAGGCTTTTAAACGAATCCTGATTTTTGTGGCCACGGTTAGGCCCTCCTATTCTTACTCGATTATCGACGAAACGACGCCGGCTCCCACTGTCCGTCCACCTTCGCGAATCGCGAACCGCATACCGTCTTCCATCGC
>JANQET010000409.1 GCA_028278265.1 Myxococcota bacterium | reverse complement strand
GCAAAGATCACAGTGTAGCCAGTAATTGGAGTTTGATTCATGGTCGATCTACCCGAAATAACAAACGAAATGTGCGTTTTCTATATGGGAACTTCTGTCTAGTGGGGGGGTTGGCCTGCGAGAGTGTTGTGACGAACCCCTTGGACGAGCAGGACGATGACGACGACCAAAGCGGGGATGGAGATGCGGATACGGATGGGGATGGGGACGCGGATAGTGACGCGGATAGTGACTCGGATACCGATGTCGATGGGGATGGGGACGGGGACGGGGACGCTGATACGGATTCGGACAGTGATGCGGACGGGGATGGAGATGCGGACGGGGATTCGGATGGGGATTCGGATGGGGATTCGGATGGGGATTTGGATGGGGATTCGGACGGGGACAACGACACGGATACGGGGACGGATTTGATCGATATGGACTGCTCGGATTGCGAAAATGTGGGCGGCACCATCGAGCACCTGGCCTGTGCCTTCGATATCTGTAAGGTGGACGATGTGGAAGTGATGCAGTCGCAGGAATACGTCGCCCCGGTGCCCTTTGTCCAGCCCGATTGTTCCCTGGAGGACTCCTACGAGGCGGTGACCCGATTCGGCGATGGGACCAATGATCTCGAACCGTTCAAAAACGGATCCTATGCGCTGATGGCCACCGGTCCGGTGTTGGCGGAAATTCACAGTATCACCTGTTGTGGCACCTCTTCCAGCAATTGCGATCCCCTGACGGATCCGTTCAGCACGGAGGACTACTCCATCTACGATGTGTTGGAGTGGCGCATGACCCTCAAAGCACCTGAAGGGGCCAAGGCGCTGCGGTTCAAGTACGTCTTTTTCTCTGCGGAATACGATGAATATGTGTCGACGATATACAACGATAAATTTTACGTGATCATTGAAGCGGAGAGCACCAACAACAACGAGCAGACAATCATCAATTTCACCCGTTGCCGGGATCCGGACAACTACTACGATTTCATCTGCGAAGCCGACCAGGACGGGTGCGTCGAGGGGGAGAAGTACTGTTATATCGCGATCAATTCCGCCTTCTCCGACTGTTGCTGGTACAACGATTGTCCCGACGGCCAGGGCGCGACCGATATCGCCGGCACCGGGTACAGCTGTGCGCCGGATGAGACTTCTGACTCCAATGCCACCGGCTCGTCGACCGGCTGGTTACAGACGACATGGCACATTGACGAAGAAGAAGAGTTCACCCTCACCTTCCACCTACACGATACTTCCGATGGCGCCTGGGACTCCCAGGTCATTCTCGACGACTTTCAGTTCATCACAGTTGCCGACGATGATACGATTGTAATCGAGTAGGTCATTGACGCTGTTGGCCCCGGCGGGGCCTGGACCGGAGGCGGATGGCCAAAAACGAGCGAGGATATCGATGAAGACCAAGACGATATTGTTGGCCTGGGCATTGCTGGCGGGGTGCGTGTTGGGTACGACCAACTGTGAGAACGTCGCGCTACCCCCGGATCAGGAGAACGACGATGACCAAGGGGGGGACAGCGACTCGGACGGGGATGGGGACGGCGATGGCGACGCAGATGGAGATAGCGACTCGGACGGGGATGGAGACAGCGACGGCGACTCCGACGGAGATGCGGACACCGACGCGGATACCGATGTGGACGCAGATGCCGACGCGGATAGCGATGCAGACAGCGACGGGGATAGTGACGGTGATTCTGATTCCGATTCCGATACCGATGGGGACTCGGACGGGGACACCGATACCGAAACCGAGATCATTGACATGGACTGCTCGGACTGTGAACACACCGGGGCCAGCCTGGAGAACTTGGCCTGCGCTTTTGATATCTGCAAGGTTGAAGGGGTCGAAGTCCTGCAGGATCAGGAGTACGCCACTCAGACCCCGTTCAGCGCTGGGCTGTGCGCGCTGGAGGATACCTATGAAGCGGTGGTTCACTTCGGCGACACCACCAATGATTTGACACCGTTCAAGAACGGCTCGTATGCGATGGTGGCAACCGGGGTTGCGGAGTCCGACTTCCACAGCACGCCGTGTTCCAGCGAATCGACGACCGATCCGTTCAGCGATGAAACCTATAAGATACACGATGTGGTGGATTGGCACATGACGATCAAGGCGCCCGCCGGCGCCAAGGCGTTGCGCTTCAAATACGTGTTTTTCTCAGCCGAATACGACGAGTTCGTTTCCAGCGTGTTCAACGACAAGTTCTACGTCATCATCGAGGCGGACAGCACCAATAGCGGGGAGCAGACCATTATCAATTTCACGCGCTGCCGGGATCCGGACGTGTACTACGACTTTATCTGCGAGGCCGATCAGGATGGTTGCATCGAGGGAGAGAAGTATTGCTATATCGCGATCAACTCGGCGTTTTCCGATTGCTGCTGGTACAACGGCTGTCCCGACGGCCTGGGAACCACCGATATTGCGGGCACCGGGTTTACCTGTGCAGCAGACCAGACCTCGGACAGCTCGTCCAAGGGATCGTCCACCGGCTGGCTTCAGACCACCTGGCATGTGGATGAAAACGAGGTGTTCAAACTCACGTTTCATCTTCACGACACGTCTGACGCGATCTACGATTCCCAGGTGATTCTCGATGATTTTCAATTCGTCACCGTTGACGAGAACGATACGATCATTATCGAGTGAGTCTGGTTCGAGGAGATGTGATGATGTGTGGATTGATTAGGGTACTGCTGGTCGCGTTGTGGGCATCAGCCCTGGTGGCGTTGGCCTGTGAGAGCGACGCGGTGCAGTCGGATGACAATGACAACGGCGGGGATGCGGACGGCGATGGGGACGGAGACGGAGACGGTGATGGTGACGTGGACGGAGATGCGGATACGGACGGGGATGGGGACGGGGATGGGGACGGGGACACCGATACGGAGACCGATATCATCGATATGGACTGCTCGGACTGTGACCACACGGGGGCCGGCTTGGAGAACCTGGCCTGCGCATTCGACGTCTGCAAGGTGGAGGGGATCAGCGTGCTGCAGGACCAGGTGTATACGACCGAGACCCCTTTTGCCGCGGGAATATGCGAGCTGGAGGACACCTACGAGGCGGTGGTCCACTTTGGCGACAGCTCGAACGACTTGACGCCGTTCAAGAACGACTCCTATGCGCTGATGGCGACCGGTGACGTGCTGGCGGATCACCACAGTATTCCCTGTTCGGGCTCGTCGTCCACCGATCCGTTCAGCGACGAGACGTATGAGATTTACGATGTGGTGGAATGGCAGATGACCGTCAAAGCGCCCGCCGGTGCCAAGGCGCTGTGCTTCAAGTACGTTTTCTTCTCCGCGGAGTACGACGAATACGTCTCTACGGTTTTCAACGATAAGTTCTACGTCATCATCGAGGCCGCGAGCACCAACAACGGGGATCGGACGATCATCAATTTCACCCGCTGTCGGGATCCGGACGCCTATTACGACTTCATCTGCGGAGCTGATCAGGACGGGTGCACCGAGGGCGAGAAGTATTGCTACATCGCGATCAATTCGGCATTCTCCGATTGCTGCTGGTACAACGGCTGTCCGGACGGGCTGGGAGGGACCGATATCACCGGCACCGGATATACCTGTGCCGCTGACGAAGCCTCCGATACCTCGGGGACGGGTTCGTCCACCGGATGGCTTCAGACCACCTGGCATGTCGACGAGAAAGAGGTCGTCACCCTCACCTTCCATCTGCACGATACCTCGGATGCGATCTACGATTCCCAGGTCATCCTGGATGATTTTCAGTTCGTCACGGTCGACGAAAACGACACCGTGATTATCGAGTAGACGTGTTGCAAACGAATTGGCCCGTTTCTCACCCATTGACGTCTCCCGGTGCACTAAGATGGGAGGAGGTATGACAATGCGCGGATTGTTGGCATTGATGGTAGTGGGATTGTGTGTCCCTTCGATCCTGAGTTGCGAGAGTGACGTGGCGCCAGTCGATGAAGAAAACAACGGGAGCGACGGCGACGCGGACGGTGACGGGGACGGGGACAGCGACAGCGATATGGACGTGGACGGGGATGCGGACACGGACGGGGATGGGGACGGGGACACCGACACGGGGACCGACATTCTCGATATGGACTGTTCGGATTGCGACAACGTCGGGGCCAGCCTGGAGCATTTGGCCTGCGCTTTCGACGTGTGCAAGGTCAACGGCACGAGCGTGCTCGAGGAGCAGGCGTACACCACGTCGACCCCGTTCGACGCCGCCACCTGCACCCTGGAGGACTCCTATGAAGCGGTGGCCCATTTCGGCGATCCCACTAACGACCTGACCCCCTACAAAAACGACTCCTATGCGCTGATGGCCACCGGGTTTGCCGAGGGAACGGACCACACCCAAGCCTGCTGCAACGGCGGCATCAGTACCGGCCCCTGCGGGGATCTGCCCGATCCGTTCAGCTCGGATACCGGATTTATGTATGATGTGGTCGAGTGGCGGCTGACGTTAAAGGCGCCCGAGGGGGCCAAGGCGCTGCGCTTCAAGTACGTCTTCTTCTCCGAGGAGTACGACGATTGGGTATCGAGCGTGTACAACGACAAGTTTTATGTGTTTTTGGAGGCGGACAGCACCAACGGCGGCGAACGGACAATTATCAACTTCACCCGCTGTCGCGATCCGGACCTCTATTTCGACTTTATCTGCGAGGCCGATCAGGACGGCTGCACCGAGGGAGAGAAGTACTGCTACATCGCGATCAACTCGGCGTTCTCCGATTGCTGCTGGTACAACGGCTGTCCGGACGGGTTGGGCACCACCGATGTTTCGGGAACCGGGTACACCTGCGCAGCAGATGAGAGTTCGGATGGACCGGACAATGGCTCGTCCACCGGATGGCTGCAGACCACCTGGCGTATCGATGCCAATGAGACGTTCACCCTCGTCTTTCACCTGCACGACACGGCGGACTCGATCTATGATTCCGAAGTGATTCTCGACGATTTTCAGTTTGTCACCGAGGGGGAAAACGACACGATTATCGTCGAGTAGAGCCGTGGTTCTCGACGATTTTCAATTTGTCACCGAGGGAGAAATCGACACCATCATCATCGAATAAGCTCCCAGACGGCAGAATGGGCGATCCGGCGAATTTTCCTCGGATCGACCTTGCACTGACATTCGCGCTCTGGTAGATAAGGTGAGCTTTTTCCGGGGCGTAGCGCAGCCTGGTTAGCGCGCTTGACTGGGGGTCAAGAAGTCGGAGGTTCAAATCCTCTCGCCCCGATCAAAAGGCCTGTTTCCGCTTTGCGGCCAGGCCTTTTTTTTTAGGGTACGTACCCTTAGGGAGTCTTCGGATCATGTCCATCCGGGTTCTGCTGACCAACGACGACGGCATTCACGCGCCTGGGTTGGCCGCCCTCGAACGGGCGTTCTCCTCCAGTGGCGAAATCGATCTCTGGGTGGTCGCACCGGATCGGGAGCGCTCCACCTGCAGCCATGGCATGACCATCGCCCGGCCGATTTTCACCCAGCAGCACGGTCCCCAGCGGGTGGCGGTGGACGGGTTGACCGCGGATTGTGTCTATTTCGGCATGTTCGGTCTGATGCCTGAGATGCCCCACGTGGTCGTCTCGGGAATCAACAATGGCCCCAACCTGGGTCGGGATGTGATCTACTCCGGCACGGTGGCCGGGGCGCGCGAAGCAGCGGCGGTGGGGGTTCACGGGTTGGCGGTGAGCCTGTTCGAAGGCAGCGACTTCGACAGGGCAGCGCAGAGCGTCGTCACCCTGGTCGAGAAGATTTCCCGGATGACCTGGTATTCTGCTGTGTTGTTGAACTTGAATTATCCGGCCGGAGCGTTCAGCGGCCCTCGGCTGGCACCCCTGGGCAACCGCACCTACCCCCAAGTGGTCAACCGGCGCGAGGCTGAATTGAGCGGCCGGCCCTACTACTGGCTGGGCGGTCCGCCGATCGAGAATGAGCTCACCCCCCGGACCGATGTCTGGCTGGTCGACAAGGGAATCGCCTCGGCCACCCCATTGGTGATCGACCAGACGGACCGGCGCACGCTCAGCGAAGCCGGGTCACCGGTCGCGACCCTGTTCAGCCCAACAATCCTATCTTCCGAGGAGTAGGTATGACACAGTCCATCGAGCAAACCAACCAGCAGCGCGACGGTGCCGGCCTCACGCTGATCAAAGGCGTCCTGGTTGGCATCGCCAATATCATTCCCGGTGTCTCCGGTGGGACCTTTGCTCTCATCTTGGGTATTTTCGACCGAATGGTCGGTGCGCTCAACGCGTTGGGACTGGGCACCGTCAAGCTGACACTGCGGTTTGTCGCCAAAGGATTTCGCGGACAGGCAAAGGACGAGTTTCTCGAGGAGATGCGGCGGGTGGATGTCATCTTTCTCATTTTGCTGTGCGTCGGCGCCGGGGTCGCGATTGCGTCGACCACCTTCCTGCTCGAATACCTGTTGGTGTCCCACTATTCCCCGACCCTGGCCTTTTTTATCGGTCTCATTCTGCCGTCGATCGCTGTCCCCTGGGCGATGATGGATCGGCGCGGGATCGTTATGTTGTGGGTCATCCCGGGGATCGCCTTGACCGTTGGGGTCTCTTTTCTAATGCCCGATGGAAGCGCTGGAACGGAGAACCCGCTGGTTGCCGCCGGCGTGGGCGCAATCGTGGTCAGCGCGATGATATTGCCGGGGTTGAGCGGTTCATACCTGATGTTGGTGATGGGCCAGTATCAGAATGCAATCTCAAAAGTGACCACTCTTTTGGAGGGACTGGCCCATCTCACCGTCGATTTCGGGGCGTTGGGCTGGATCGCGGCGTTTGTCGTAGGTGTGGTGCTGGGAATCATCCTCTTCGCCCGGTTGCTGCATCTGTTGCTGGATCGGTTTCGTTCGGTCACCCTGGCGTTCTTGATCGGACTGCTCATCGGCAGTCTGTGGGTGCTCTGGCCGTTCAAGGACCTGGAGCACGGCGCGGCGATCGAAGACCGGAGCGGCGAGGTCAAACAGGAGATTCGCATCGCCACTGCGCCCAATCGGATGCCCGATTCCGCGGGTGAGGGGCTGATCGCCGGCGGGGCCTTTGTCGTCGGCTTGGTCGGGTCGGCCGGACTGCTGGCGTTGGGGCGCCGGCGCAAGCAGGAGCGGGGCGACGACCCCTCAGAATGATGCTGAACCGAGCGGACACCCCGTGATAGGATAGCGGCACCATGCGCAGGATGTTGACAGGGGCGATCGTCGCGGCGGTTTGGATCACTCAAACCTTTTCCTGCGCGCACCAACCCACACCGCCCCATCGCCTCACCGGTCGGTGGCACACTGTCCAAGGGAACGACACCATCGAATCGGTCGCCCGGCAGTACGGGGCCAACCCGGTGGAAATCGCCGAGCTCAACGACCTTAACGGGGACACCGCCCTGCGCAGCCGATCGGAGATCTTCATCCCCAAAAAAGGGGGGCGATTGCCCGGCACCGGCGCTCCTCCACCACCCCCGTTTCGGCCGGAGCTGCCCACCCCGAAACCGACGACCCAGCCGGCCGCCGATACCAGTGACATGGCCCTGGGGCGATGCGATCAACAGCAGCGCAGCTGCTTGATCTGGCCCGTGCTGGGCAAGCTGAGCTCCCGCTTCGGTCCCAGGGGCAAGAGCCATCACGACGGACTGGATATCGCGGCGGCCAAGGGGACCCCGGTGGTGGCGGCGGCGGACGGTCAGGTGCTCTACAGCGGCGCGGAGATCAAAGGCTACGGCAACCTGGTCGTGATCAAGCACAACGGGGGAATGGTCACGGTCTATGCCCACAACGATGAAAATCAGGTCACCGAGGGACAACAGGTCAAGCAGGGGGACGTGATCGCCCGGGTCGGCAATACGGGCAGCAGCACGACCTACCACCTGCATTTCGAGGTTCGGGTCGACGAGAAACCAACGGACCCACTTCCCTATCTGCCGCCAAAGGAGAACCCATGAACGACAAGATAGTTCAGTTGAAATCGCTCATTCGAGACGTGCCCGACTTTCCCAAAGAGGGCATTATTTTCAAAGATATCACCCCCCTCATCGGCGATCCCGGTGGATTGAGCTTGGCTGCGGATTTGCTCGCCGAGCCGTTCGGCAATCAGGGGATCACCGCGGTTGCCGGCATGGAATCGCGGGGATTCATCTTCGGCCCGTTGGTCGCCGAGCGCCTGAAGGCAGGGTTCATCCCGGTGCGCAAGCCCGGAAAGCTGCCCGCCGAGACCGTGCGCGAGGAATACGCCCTGGAGTACGGCACCGATTCCCTGGAGATGCACCGGGACGCGGTGGGGCCTGGCAGCAAGGTGCTGATCGTGGACGACCTGATCGCCACCGGCGGAACCGCCGAGGCGACCGTCAAGATGATCCGCTCTGTGGGAGCAGAAGTGGTGGGCGTCGCCTTCCTCATCGAGCTCGGATTTCTGGAGGGACGTGCAAAACTCGGCGGACTCAATGTCCGCAGCCTGATTGTGTATTAGGCTTTGTCTCCTAAATCGTCTGCTCGGGCGGTGTTTTCGATGTCGGCGCTTTGTCCTCGTCTACTGGTGGATGTCCGGGAGGGAGCTTCTGTTCACCCTCCTTGGGGGCCAGCACACCGAAGATAATGGTGTCGAAGGTGCGGTTGAGGGTGCGGCTGGTAAACGACTTCATTACCAGCGACTCCATCACATTGACGGTTTGACCCACTTCAACGGATTCGTTTTTGGGAATCGCGGTCCACATCACCGAGTTGCCACTCGGTTCCAGCTTCAAGTAGGTGTACTTGGGGACTTGAATCTTCTCGAGCACTTTTCCTCGATGGACCGCGCCTGAGGGAGGCGTTTTGGCAAAGTTCTGCATGCCATGGGGAGTGGCCGCGAGCTTTGGATCCACCGGGCCGGTGGCCCTGCCCAGTTGGTTGGTCGACGGGTCCAACGGTGTTTCGTTTTGACAACCGGTCAGCTGACTACCCGTACCCAGGGCCAAGATTGCCAACATACTGAGAAAACATTTCATTGGTCGCTCCTAAATCCGATCCCAAGCGCGATTGGCTCGACGTATATCATTCTTACCAGGGTATTTAACCCGTTTAAAAAAAGAGCACAAACGGATCAACGCCGTATTTCCGGTGTTGCCTCACTACGATGCGGTGACGCGTATGTGACGAGTGGGAAAAAAATGAGGAGAATCAAAAAAAATATTTGACAAGATGGAAAACAGGTTTTAACTGCAAGCTATTCATTCACTGAGATTTTGAGAAATCTTAGAAGATTTCGATTCTGACACGAGCAAAGGGGGGTGCTCGCTGGTGTCGGGCACTCGCGAAAAGATGAGTCAAAATTACAGTCCGTTTGTAAATGCGGCATTTGATCTGCAGAAGCAGTGGACCGACGCAGCGTTAAATCTCGCAAATGTGGTAACCGGGGAAAATAGCGCGATTGGCGGCATGGATCCGTTTGCCGTTTCCAAGGCCTGGACCGAAGGGATGCGGGCGACGATCGATCAGAGCTTGTCCGCCACGGCCGCGGCGACCAAGGGGATTCCCAATCTCCTCGACCACCTGCAGCAGGCCGCCTCGGCCTACACCTCACTGCTCAACCTGTGGGCCGGTATCGCCCAACAGGGAGAAGAGACCCCGGACGCCACTGATGCCTCGGGCGGGGCCAAGGCCATCTTCGACAAGTTTTTCGAGCAAAAGTGGGAATTTTGGCCGGGCCGGGCGTTCACCCCCGATCTCAAAGGGGTGCGCAGTTGGCAACAGGCCTCTGCTTCGATGATGGGCAACTGGACCGACTACCTGCGGGAGCTCGGTCGGCGCGCCGGTGAGGAGATCGCCGACGCCGATCCCACCGGAAAAGCAGCCCATCATTTCTATCAATCGTGGTTAAACGCCTATAATTCCACGATCGGGCGCATGATCAATGTGACCCCAATCGGTCCGCAACTCTACGAATTCGAAAAGTATTCCAAGAGCGCGGACACCTATTTGAAGTACCAGGCGGCGACCTTTGATTTTCACGCCAAAATGTTGTCCACCGGGGTGCAGGCGCTCAAGGAGGTGTTGAGTGAAGCCTCCAAGCTCTTTGAAAAAGAGTTCACCGAAGAGGCGTTGGACCAGTTTTTTCATCTGCTGATGTCGGTCGGCGAGCGTCGGTACCACGAGCTGTTCACCTCGCCGCTGTTTTGTCAGTCCCTCGAATCGATGGTTACCACGGGGCTCGACTTTCAAAAGGCGTGGAACGAAGTCACCGAAGAGATGCTGCGCAGCACACCGATCGTCACCCAGACCCAAGCCGACGAGATGCACCGCGAAATTTACTTGTTGAAGAAGCGGGTCTCGGCGCTGGAAAAACGTCTCGGTGAGTCGGATTCGGACCAGGGGGATTAAAAATGGGATCGGTAAACGGGATGGAGCAGATGGCCGAGGTGTTGGCCAATCGAACCGTGAAGTTTCAAGAGCGGGTGCTGAAAGGGATTGATGTTCTGACCACGCCGTTGGACACGACCAGCAATGCCACGCCCAAGGATGAAGTCCTGGCCGTTGATCGATGGAAGCTCTACCGCTATCGGCCGCTGGTGGAAAAACCGGCACCGGTTCCGGTACTGATCTTCTACGCGTTGGTCAACCGCTACTACATGATCGACATTCAGCCGGACCGCAGTATGGTCAAGAAGTTTCTCGAAGCCGGCCTCGACGTCTATGTCGTCGATTGGGGACACCCCTCACGCGGGGATCGCTACTTGACGATGGAGGACTATATCGACGGCTACATGAACCAGGCGGTGGACTACGTGCGCCGGCGCTCCGGTCAGGAGGCTATTACCCTCTACGGCATTTGTCAGGGCGGTACCTTCAGCACGATCTACACCGCGCTCCACCCCGAGAAGGTGAGCAACCTGGCGATTATGGTCACGCCGATCGACTTTCACACGGACACCGGCCTGCTCAATGTGTGGTCCCAGCATCTCGATCCGGATCGAATGGTCGAGACCTTCGGCAACGTACCCGGTGATTTCATGAACGTGGGGTTCTTGCTGCTCAACCCGCTGCGCTTGATCTATCAAAAATATATCGACTTCGTCGATCACGTCGACAACCGGGATTTCGTGGCCAACTTCGTGCGCATGGAGAAGTGGATTTTCGATTCTCCGGCCCAGGCCGGTGAGGCGTACAAACAGTTCATCAAGTCGTGTTACCAAGAGAACCGATTAATCAAAGGGGAGCTCGAGCTGGGAGGACGTCGGGTCGATCTTCAGCAGATCACTCAACCGGTGCTCAACGTGTTCGGCGAAAAGGACCACCTGGTGCCCCCGGCCTGCAGCCGGCCGTTCACCGATCTGGTGGCGAGCGAGGACAAGACGGTGCTGTCATTTCCCACCGGTCATATCGGGCTGTTCACCAGTAGCCGATCGCAAAAGGAGTACGCCCCCAAAATTGCCGGCTGGTTGGCTGAACACTGCCGGCCCCAACAGACCAAGGCGGTATCCGAAACAGCGACGCGAAAACCTTTGACCAAAACCAAGAAAGCAGCGCCCGGACCGACAAAGAAACCAGCCACCGCGGCCCGGCGACCGGCGACAAAGAAAGGCAAGGGGAGATGAACCAGACCAAGCGGTACGAGGATATCGCCATCGGCGATTGTGCGACGTTTGCCAAGACGATCTCCGAGAGCGATGTCTACCTCTACGCCGGCATTGTCGGCGATTTCAACCCGATGCACATAAATGCCCAGGTGGCCGAGCAGGGGATGTTCGAAAAGCGGGTGGCCCACGGGATGATCTCCGCCGGACTGATCTCGGCGATTCTGGGAACCCAACTGCCCGGTCCGGGAACCGTCTACCTGGGTCAGGAACTGTCGTTCAAAGCGCCGGTCTATTTCGGTGACACGGTCACTGCCAGGTGCGAGGTAGTAGAGAAACGGGAGGACAAACCGATCATGCGGTTGTCCACCGTGGTGCACAAACAAGACGGTACCGAGGTGCTCACCGGTGTGGCCACGGTGATGAAAAAAGATCCGGCACCGGCTCAATAAACGGGGAAAACGAACGATGAATCAACATGAACAATGGGCCCATGACATGGTCAAGATGATCCGCGGTTCGTTTGAAGCGGGAATAAAAAACATGGAGGCGTTTCAAGCCCAGGCCGAGCAAGCGATCAATGTGGCATTGAGCAGCTCAGGGGAGATGCAACAGGAGCTGCGCCACTCTTTTGACAGCTGGCTCAAGACGGTCAACGAAGCGCGCCAGGTGTATGTCGATGCAATAAAAGACGGCTTAGATTCGATGGAGCGTCAGTTCAACAAAGAGTAGGGAAAACTCGATTAACAACGAAAGAGAACAAAAGGGAGAACACGACATGATGAATCAATCACAATGGATGGGCGCATGGGTCGACTGGGCACGCAGCTCGTTCGAGACCGGGGTCAAGGCGATGGAGAGCTTTTCGGCGCAGACCGAGAAGATGATGGATCTGTCGATGAACAACGCCAATCTCATTCAGGGCGAGTCGCGCAAAATGATGGAGAACTGGATGACCAGTTACAAGGATTATCAGAAGATGTACGTCGATACGGTACAAGAGGGGCTCAAGACATTGGAGCAACAGTACGGTAGCAAGTCGTCCAAATCAAAATAGTCGGGCCCACTCCTTCTTTCCTTTCCACATTCGAAAAATTTTTTTGCGCGATCAGTGCTGGCAAGTACACTAAATTCGTGGATTATCTAGATCACACCCGTTTTGTCGTCCGACCGACTAGCCGGCGACAGTATTGCCAGCCAAGGTGCTCCTATTGAAAAAACAACTGCTCCTGATTTTGGTAGCGTTCGTCGGCTGTACGGTCGAACAAGCCGATCGCTGTAGTGAGGGATTCGTCTGGGATCCGGAGGTGCTCGCCTGCCGCCTGGTGGAGATCGACACCGAACCGGATGCCGGTCCGGACACCGATAGCGGGGACACCGACACCGACACCAACATGGAGCTCGGCATCGGGGAGCTCTGCTGGAGCGATGCGGACTGTGCCACGTTTATTGCCAGCTATTGTCAACTCAGTCCGTTCAATCCCGACGACCCGGGATTTTGCACGATTAAAGACTGTCTCGCCGGTCAATGTCCAACCGGGTATTTGTGCTGCGACTGTTCGTCATTGGGCAGCCAGGTGACCTGCCTGACCGAGGAATCAGCCGAATCCGCGGAGCAATACGGTTGCACCTGCGGCTAAGGACGGTTTGGGGGCGATGATGAGAAAACTACTTTGGAGTGTCGCACTGGTGCTCATCACCGCGCCTCCTCTGGAGAGTCGAGCCGGGCCGACACAAGAAGAGGCGGCTGAACCTGAGGAGGGTGCTGCCGCTGCTGCACCGGCGCCCCCCTGGGAGGCCAGAATGGACGCCCTGGAGCAGCATCTCCAGGCCAAAGATGCCGAGATCACCGAGCTCAAACAGGCGATGGCCGATCTGCAGGAGCAACAGCACCGCCACGAAGAAGAACAGCTGGAACAGCTGACCGAACTCGACGATCTGGAAATGGAGCTGGAGCTCGAGTCGAGCGACACTCAAGGTCCGCAACCCGTGGCAATCCACGGTTTCTTCGATCTCTCCTTCTACAAATTCCTCTTTGACGAAGGCAGTCCCTACGCCCTCTACGCGCCTAGAGACTGGTCCTTTGCGATGAGCAATCTCAACCTCTACTTTTCCGGTCAGATGAGTCCCAGTCTGAGCTCGCTGATCGAGATAAAATTCAACTTTCTGCCCCATGGGGTGCAAGAATCGCTTGCGTCCCAGGGCCGGATCGGTGAGACGGTGCTGGATGCGGGGACCGAGTACCTGCGGCAAAACACATCGGTTTCGGATCCCCACACCACCGTTCGCTTCAATTACGGCAGCATCACCATCGAACGGGCCCACCTCACCTACAAACCGTTCGACTGGTTGAAGGTCCTCGCCGGGCGGTTTCTCACCCCCTACGGCATCTGGAATGTGGATCACGGATCAACGGTCATCATACCGATCCGGCCGCCCTACATGCAGGTGCGGGAGATGGTGCCCTTGGCCCAGACCGGTCTTCAGATCTTTGGGCGGTTCTTTCCGATGCACGAGTTGTTCGTCGAGTATGCGGTGACCGTGTCCAACGGTCGGGGGCCGATCGAGGAGCTGGTCGATCTCGACGAGAACAAAGGACTCGGTCTGAAACTGCGATTGAGTTACGAGGGGGACGTGGTGGAGTTTGCCCTCGGGGGGTACGGCTACATGGGCACGTACACGGATATCAAAAAGACCTCCATCCTGGAGCTCAACCCCGACTTGACGATTAATACCGATGCCGAGATTCCGTTGGCTTCGAAGATCGACATCACCGAGTCATATGACGAATATATCGTGACGGGCGATTTTCGCTTGTCCCTCTTCGGTGTCAGCTTGCAGGGCGAGGCGGTGTGGCAACGGATGGATGTGGACCAACACGCCCTCATGCAGCCGAACTACATCGTACTCTCCGGTGCCGCGGCGACAGAGCAGCTCTACTCCCCCAGCGACTGGGGTTGGGGGGTGTACGGTCTGCTCTCCTGGCAGTTGCCCCTGACCAAGCTACTGTATGGGGTGCGAATCACCCCTTACGTGCTGTATGAGCACAATGAGTATCGCAACACCTTGCCCTCGCTCAATTTCGACCTCGTTTACGCGGGGCTGAATATCAAACCGTCTCCATTCGTCGTGCTGAAGGTGGATTACTCCTGGGCCATCCCTCAGGAGTCCAAGCTGCTCGGCGGCACGATTAATGTGATCGATGTGCAGATGGCGGTGTCGTTTTGATCAGAAAGCGAAATACAAATACATCAGCGAATGGTCTGCGAGCCGTCAACGACCGAAACCCGCGTCGGCCGGGCCGCTGGGCCACCCTGTCGGTCAGCGCGTTGCTGTTGCTGGTTCACGGGACGGCCAACACCGATGAAACCGCCGCGGAGAAACCCAGCGATATTCTGGTTGTCGTCAATAAGAGCTCCCCGATCAGCCGCATTGAACCAGAGGAGCTCAAATCGATCTTTCTCAAAAAGAAAGAGATCTGGAGCGATGGAACGAGGGCCGTGCCGATCAACGCCCCCGAGGGATCCAAGATTAGAGAGGCCTTTCGCCGATCCATTATCGGGTTCGATCGGGATCGGGAGGAGACCTATTGGCAGGATCAGATGATCAAGCACGGACTCCGTCGGCCCCCGGAATTCAGTCGGCCGCTCAAGGCGGTGTTCAAGTTGCGCGGCGCGGTCAGCTACGTGTACCGCTCCGAATACCGTCAAAATGTGGCCAAGGTGATTCTGGTCCTGCGCTGACGCTGCCACACCACTCAGAGAGATTGTCTACTCGAGCAGGTCCAGGTTGTGGAAGAACGGCTGGGTGAGGAAGGCCGAGTGCACATTTTTCACACGCCACGAGCTGACGATCACATCCGGTCCGTAGATTAGACCCAACACCGGCAGCTCCTGGCGCATGAGTTCGGCCAGCGTATCCCGGTTGTTCGGGCTCGGTTTGTCGCGAAACGCGGCCAGGGCGGCGTCAATGGGACCACTGTTCAATCGTGCCAGGTTCACTCCGTTCATCACGCTCACACCGCCGCCCGGGATGGCGGACGAACCATAGATCACGTCGAGAAAGTCGATCGAGTGGGGGGTGTCGGGGATCCAGCCGGCCAGTGCCAGATCGTAGTTCCCTTGGGCGGCGCGTTGAAAGTACTCATCGATACTGGAGGTGGGCTCGACAGAGATCTGAAAACCCAGCTGGCCCAGTTGGTCGGCGATGAGCGCGGCCGCTTTTTGGGGATTGGGGAGGTAGGGCCGTTGCCCCCAGATGGTCATCAGCGAAAGGGGCTGGGACGGAGGGGTAATGCCGGCTTCATCCAACAGGGTTTTGGCCCGGTCGATATCGAAATGGACGTTGTCATCAATCTGTTCCATTGCCGGGGGAAGGACACCTGAGACGACATAGGTGCCGCCTTCAGCGTCCGGGCCCAGCGCAATCGACTCACCACTCATGCTGATCTGATGGTCGAAATCACTCACG
>JANQET010000368.1 GCA_028278265.1 Myxococcota bacterium | reverse complement strand
GGCAGGCGTATCGCTGGACGTCGAAGGTAGCGCCGATGCGGATGCGCCGGCAGCGGCTGCCCCGCCGGAGAAGAAGGACGATGTCGAGGAGATCGTGGTCACCGGTTCGCGCATTCGCAGCGCCCTCGACAAGCCCGCACCGATTCTGAACATTTCCGAAGAGGACATGAAACGCACCGGACTGACCTCGGTGGCCGACATGCTCCAGCGCCTCCCGGTCTCCGGTGGTGCGCTGAACACCAAGTTCAACTCCAGCGGTAACTTCGGGTTTCCCCCTGACGGTGGCGGCATCGGCGCCGGTGCGGCCCAGGCCGATTTGAGAAACCTCGGTCCCAAGCGAGTCCTCGTGCTCGTCGACGGCGTTCGCTGGGTCAACGGCTCCTCGGCCAGCGGTGTGGCATCGGCCACTGACCTCAACACGATCCCGACGAGCATCATCGATCGCATCGAGGTGCTCGAAGACGGGGCTTCGGCGATTTACGGATCTGACGCCATTGCCGGTGTGATCAACATCATCACCAAGAAAAACATGAACGGGTTCGACGCCAACGCCTACATCGGTGGGTATCACTACGGGGACGGTCTGACCCAGGAGTACAACCTCTCCTGGGGCAGCACCACGGAGAAAGCCTCGATGTCGCTGCACCTCTCCTATGTGCGCGCCAACGAGGTCGCGGCCAAGGATCGCGACATTTCCGAATACCCCACACCGGAGATCGGCGGCTGCACCGGTTCGTGCTCTTCCGGTACACCCCAGGGGCGGTTCTACTTCACCAACCCCAACACCGGCGAGGTGAACAACCTGACCATCAACGACGGGGTCATTGGGGTTCCGCAGTACAATCCCGACAATCCCAACAGCGGTGATTTTCACGAGTTCACCACCGATGATCGGTTCAACTACGCCCAGTACAACCTGGTGCAGACCCCTACCCAGCGCATGGGCGCCTTTACCCAGCTGGACTACAAACTGGCCGAGCAGGTGTCGATGCACGTCAAGGCCCTGTTCAACAACCGTCAATCCACCAACCAGGCCGCACCCGAGCCGATCTTCATCGGACCCCAGGCCGGTAACGGCAACCGGATGGACATGATCTCGGTGCACGCCAGCAATCCCTACAACCCCTTCGGCTTCACCCTTGACGAGAGTACCGACTACTTCATCGGCCGGCGGCCCATCGAGGGGGGGCCCCGGGTGTTTGATCAGAACGTGAACACGTTCTACGTCTCCGGTGGTTTTCACGGCGGGTTCCAGGTCAGTGAGAAGTACTTCTACTGGGATTTGACCGCGCTCTATTCAGTCAACCGCGCAGACCAAATCAAGCACGGCGGTTACAACTCGGCCAAGCTGCAGCACGCGTTGGGCGATCCCTCCCTGTGCCGCTTGGAGCCGGGATGCGTACCCCTCAACATGTTCGGCGGCCAAGGGGACGGCAGCGGTACGATCACCCCGCAGATGCTCGACTACATCAGCTTCGTGCAAAAAGACGTTTCCCAGCAGGAGTTGTTCGATATGACGGCGAATATCACCGGTAAACTGTTCGAGCTGCCCGGCGGGCCGGTCGGACTCGGTATCGGTGGTGAGTTCCGCTACCTCTCCGGTTTCTTCCGGCCGGACCCGGTCGTGGTCGCCGGCGACTCTGCGGGCGTGCCGTCCAACCCCACCTCCGGTGACTACAACGTGTTCGAGGGCTACGCCGAGATCAACTTGCCGATCTTGGCCTACATGCCCGCGTTCGAGCTGCTCGATCTCTCCGGTGCGATTCGCGTCTCCAACTACTCCACCTTCGGTACCACCAGCACCTTCAAGGTCGGCCTGCGCTGGAAGCCGATCGAAGACCTGCTGCTGCGCGGTAGTTTCGCCCAGGGCTTCAGAGCCCCGTCCATCGGCGAGGCGTTCGGCAGCGAGTCCCGCTACGACCAGGTGCTGCTCGATCCCTGCTCGGACTACAGCGGAGCGATCAGCGGCAACGCGGCGACCGACCAGATCCAGCAGCGCTGCCAGGATCTCAACATCCCGGCCACCTATCAGCAGTTCAACGAGCAGATTTCAGTGACCACCGGCGGAAACCCGGATCTCGATCCGGAAACCTCCAAAGGTATCTCGGCCAGCGTGGTCTACAGCCCGTCCTTCTTGACCAAGGATTTGGGCGTTGCGGATCAGTTCGATATCGAGCTGGGCTACTTCCGCTTGGATCTCGATGACGCGATCACCGCGATCGATGCCCAGGTGCAACTCGACTCGTGCATCATCGGTGAAGACGACGCCATGTGCGAGGGGATCTCGCGGACCAATACCGGCGTGATCAACGGCTTTGCCAACCGCCTGACCAACATCGGTGGCATCCTCACCGACGGCCTGGACATCAACCTGACCTACCTCAGCAAGAACACGGGCGCCGGTCGCTTCCGCGTGATGTCGATCTCCACGGTGCTGTTCAACTTCAACGAGTACATCGCTTCGTCCGAAGGGGAAGAGGAGATCGAGCGGGCCGGCACCGAGCAAGGGGACCCGGAGCGGGCCTATCCCAAGTTCAAGTCGACCCTGGTTCTCGGTTGGGCGCTCAACGACTTCGGCGCTGCGGTCACCGGCCGCTACATCCACTCGGTCACAGAGGAGTGCCGCGGATTGCAGGATTTCGACGGCACCTGTTCCGACCCGAATCCCGATGACGATACACTGTCGGAGAATGTGCTCGATCCCACGGTCTACGTCGACCTGCAGCTCACCTGGTCGCCGATGTTCCTGAATGATCACTTCAACCTGACGCTGGGTGTGAACAACCTGCTCAATCAGGATCCGCCCCCCTGCTTCAGCTGCCAGCTCAATGGATTCGACGCCACGACTTATGACGTACCGGGTATCTTCCCCTACGTGCGCGCTTCGGTGAAGATGTAGCCCCGCTGCTCTACTCCTTTTACTTCCTCACATCGCCTTCGGCTTGAGGGGCCGGCCCCGTTGTTGCGGGAGCCCCCCTGCCGGCGGCTGACCTAATAGTCCCGCGAGCTCGAGAGCATCCGCCGCAGCGGACAGGCTCAATTCTTCGAGGATGGCGCGGCTGGGATTGCCCTGCTGATCCCAACCCCGGTTGCGGTAGTAATCGTCGAGCATCGCCTCGAATCTCTGGGCGCCGATTTTCTGACCCTTGGCCGGTCCGCTGGGTACCGCGTCGTTCAGGACCCGGGACGGGGCCGCATCGTGCCGCCGTCCCGGTCCACCATTGCGCAGCAGGTAGTGCGCCCGATTGAGGTTCCAAATCCGCTCCGAGGTGAGCAGGCATTCGTCCAGGGTGAGATCCCAGCCGGTGAGCAGGTTGATCGATTCCACGTGCTCTTCAGGGGTCACATCGAGCTCCCCCCAAAATAGTCGACAACAGCTCCAGCTGTCGAACAGGGGGCGCAGGTGCTGTAGGTAGATGACCACCGCCGCTTTGCCCTCGATGGACTCCCGGCCCAACTCGATATCCGCGGTGATGCTCCAGGCGCGGTTGTGATGCGCGCCGATGTCGGCGGTGCAGAACGACAGCAGTTGCGTCGGATACCAGCGGGGATCGTAGCCGGAGAATTCCATTCCCTTGGCCTGTAGGGCAAAATCGATCGTTCCTTGGCCGAGGATTTGCGCGGCCCCCCGCACCCCTCGGGCCAGCAGATCCCCCACCCCCTGGCGGGTCACAATCAAGCGGAGCAGGTATTCGAAATCGTCGATGCTGCCCCAGCGCAAGGCCCTTCCTCCCAAATCCGCTTCGGTGAGGATCCCCTTTTCGAAACACTCCGTGGCGAAGGCGACTACGCTGCCGGCGCTCATCGTATCGACCCCGAGCTCGTCGCAGAGATGATTGGCGTACGCCACGTGGTGGATGTCGGTCATGCCGCAGTTCCCGCCGATCATCGCCAGGGTCTCGTACTCCGGTCCCTCCACGTAGGCGTCGGGTCGACCGGGAATGCGTGCCCGGGCGTACTTGCCGCAGTTCATCCAACAGCCGAAACAGGCTTTGTGGGTCACCAGACATTCGTCTATCAGTCGCTGGCCATTGATCTGCTTTGCCTCCGCGGTGTGTGAGGTGCGAAAATTCCGATGGGGAAAACAGCCCCGCTCATTGGCCCAATCGACGAAGAAGGAGGTACCGTACGTTTGCCACGGTTTGAGATTGGGGTGGCTTCGCGTTCGCTGCATGATCGATTCGGTATGGGCACACAACCCGTCGAGATCGTGCACCGGTAAGGAGCGGGTTCCCCGCACCGCAATGGCCTTGATTCTCTTGGAGCCCAGCACGGCGCCGGTGCCGCAGCGGCCTGCCTGCCGGCCGAAATCGTGGGTGATGCAGGAATAGACGACCCCGTTTTCAGCGGCCGGGCCGATGGTGGCGATTTGAAAATCTTCGCCGAGCTCTTTTTTCAGCCGCGCTTCGAGGGTGAGGGAGCCCTGCCCCCAATAGGCCTCTGCGCTGAGGAGGGAGACTTGATCATCGTCGATGACGAGTAGTTGCGGGGAGGGGGCGATCTGTTCGAGGATGATCAGGTCGTATCCCGCATATTTCAGCTCAGGCCCCAGATGTCCCCCCATGCTAGAGTCCCCCAGACCGTTGGTCGCCG
>JANQET010000310.1 GCA_028278265.1 Myxococcota bacterium | reverse complement strand
TTGGCGCACAACCTGTTCGAACGGGATTTCGTCATCCGCGCGGTGGAAGCCGACGATCTCCCCGATGCCCAAAGGAGGCTGCCGTGAAAACCGGATTCCTGGTGATCGGATTGTCCCTGCTAATCGGCTTCGGGGCCCAGAGCGCCCCGCGGATCATCTCCACCATCGGCACCACGCAACGCGCTGTCTGCTTGGCCCCGCTCGGTCAGGCATTGTGGGTCGGTACAACGGCCGCGGGTCTGGTGCGGATCGATGGAGGGGAATCGCGGATCTTCAGCGTGCGAGAAGGCCTCCCCGGTGCAGAGGTCAAGGATTGCGCATCGTCGGCAAGTACCCTGTTCGCCGCCACCCGAACGGGTATTGCCCGGTTCAACGATCACACCGGGCGGTTCGAGGCCGTTGCCCGCGGCCGGTTCAGTCGCCTCGCCGCCACCCGAGAAACGGTGTACGCGGCCGACGACACCGGGCGGTATTTCGAGCTGACCCCTGCTCCGAGGCTCCTCGGTCGAGTAGACTTCGTCCCCTCGGCAATGGCTGTTTCACCAACCGGCCAAATCGCCCTGGGCAATATCGACGGTCAACTGGTGATCGGCGGAATGCGCCGTCGACTGGCCGCCCCGGTGCTCGACCTAAAATACACCGACGCCGGGTTGAACGTGCTCACCGCCCAAGGGGGATTTCGCGTTGACGGCACCCGATTGATCCCGTGGTCAGCTGCAGATTCCCGAGCGCAGGCATTGGATGAGGCAGGCCGGCCGTTTGCCGATCCCCGTTTCACCGGGTTATTGGTCACCGCCGTGGCCCAGGCCGGCGATGACCTGTTCGCCGCCACGGACGGGGGGCTGTTCAAGCGGCGCGGTGATCCGGCAAAAGGGTGGCATCCCGTGCTCCTCGGCGGAATGCCCTGCGGGCCGCGCTTGACCGGGTTGGCCGAGTTCGGAGGCGCACTGTGGGTGGGCAGTTTCGATAACGGTGTATGTCGCTTTGCCGACGGCGGTTGGACCCACTTTTTCGGTCCGAGTCGCCTGCCGTCGGATATGATTACCGGACTTGAGGCGGACGCCGACCGGCTCTACATCACCACCCTCAAGGGGCTCTCCACGGTCGACCAACTGGGGGAGTTCACCATCACCACCAAAGAACCGTGCGAAACCAACCGCCGCCGGAATTGCCCCTGGCACACCGCTGTTCCCGGAGTTGCCGTCGACGACGTGACCGCCGATGTCTGGCTCGCCGACAACGGCGCGGTCCACCGGCTGGGGCCCCGGCGATGGCGTCATTTCTACACCCAGCGGGGAATCACCTCGCGACGCATCACCGGGATCGCTGCCAGCGGGGGTCGCGTCGCCGTGGGGACGATCGATCGGGGAATCCACTTTTCGAGCGACGGACGGCGCTTCGAGACCATCGACGATCAACAGGGACTGGCCGGCAACTGGGTGATGGATTTGCGTTTCGACCGGCAGGGGCGGCTCTGGGCGGCCACGTGCACCAGAGGGGTGAGCGTCCGCGATCAGGATCGCTGGCGCTCCTTTGGCACCGGCGACGGCCTGGTCGACGACTACACACTGAGCGTTCGGGATATCCGAGGACAAATCTGGATCGGTACGCTGAGCGGCATTTCGATCTACGATGGTCGGGGATTCACCACCCTCACGACGGACCAGGGCCTGAGTGGAAACGAGGTCCACGACATCATCGAGTTTCGCGATCAGGTGGTCGTCGCGACAGATTCCGGTTTGACGATATTGGCCGTGGGACAGCCCCGAAACGGCGGATTTCAACCGTCCGGTGACGGAGGGACGGACTGATTGTCGCCGAGCTCCTTGATGTAGTCGGCGAGTTGACCGTCGATATTCTGGCGAATGGCCTGCTCCACCGCACTCTTCAATCCCTCGATCATATGCTCGAATCCGGAAAATTTGGCCGACAGGCCGTTGATCGCCTCGCGGGTCTCCTCTTGCGCTCGATCCGTTGCATTCTGTTGGGCCACGAGTTGCTGGAGGGTTTGATCCATTTGATCCAAACGGCCCAACAGCTGATCCTTGAGGTCACTGATCACCCGGTACAGATCGGTCAGCACCGTGGGCATCGCCGCCGGCGGGGCTGTGGTCCGCACGGTCGCCGCGGCGGGTTCCTCCGGGTGGATCGATTTGATCAGGTGTTCGGCCACCCCTTGGGCCAATCCATCCATCGGCACTGTGGGATCGCGAAACTCTTCCTCGAACTCCTCCCCAATCGCCCCCAGCAGTCCCCCTGAATCCTTTTTGGCCGGAGTACTCGGTTCGGTGGTCTCCCGCTCGAACAGCTCCGGGACATTGGAGGTGGTTTCGTTCGCCGGGCTCGCCTGTTGTTCCTCCGGCGCAGCTTCGTTGCTCACCTCTTTGTCGCGTACCTCTCTGTCGCGCACCTCTTCGGTCGGCGGAATTCTGGAGGGGATCAGGCTGTAGCGGCGAGTGGCCTCCTGGTAGACGAGCTGTGAGATGCTGGTCAGGCACTCCTTCACGTTTTCGCCGGAGGCGGCGCTCGATTCCAGATGGGGCCAATCGTGGTTGTTGAGGCTGCCCTGCAGCTTACTCACGGGGAGCACATTGGGCAGGTCCCGCTTGTTGTATTGGATCACTATCGGCAATTCGTTGACTTGAATCCCCTGGTGGGCCAAATCCCATTCCAAATCCTGAATACAGGCGATGTTGTCTTCGAGGGCCTGGGCTTGGCTGTCGATCACCAGAATGATCCCGTCAACATCCTTGAGGATCGATTGACGGGTTCGGGCGAACTGTTGCTGTCCCGGGGCGCTGTACAGATTGTAGATGGTCTCGGTTCCGCGCAGATTTCCCAAGTTGAGGCTCATGAAATCGATGAAGGCGTTGGTGTCGTCCTCCGAAGGGATCGCCTTGAGCTCGACCTTTCCTTCGGTCAATCTGTGTAAGTATTCGATATTTGTCGACTTTCCACTCAGCGCGGGCCCATAGTAGACGATCTTGAACCGAATGTATCCTCGCTCGACGTTTAGGTAGGCCATGGTCCCTCGTTGCACTCCTCGTCAATTGTCTCTTCATAAATTTTGTCACCTTAATGCAATGAGGCAATCCAGTACGGGTCAATTCCCCGATTTTCGATCCCTCTCAACGATTTCGGCAACATCCACCCAATCGGGACGGGCTCCATCGAAACCCGAAGAGGGGAGGCCGGTAATGGTCTTGACTTATTCTTACATTGACTAGATATAGCAAGCACAATGCCGACGCGAAGCGGTTTTTAGAAAGGCAGGCGATGAAAAAGAATTTCGTGCTCGATACCAATGTCCTCCTTCACGATCCCGGGGCATTGACCGCATTCGAAGAAAACAATGTTATCATTCCGATATACGTGATTGAGGAGATCGACAGTTTCAAAAAAGACCTCTCCGAGCTGGGGCGCAACGCTCGGTATATCTCGCGCAAACTGGACGAAATCCGGCGCAACGGCCGGCTGGTCGACGGGGTGCCGTTCAACGGCAACGGAGGGGGAATGCTGCGGGTGACCTTTGCCAAGCGGGAGTTGCCGCCGGAGTATGTCCTGACCCATCACAGCGCCGACAACCGCATCCTCGCGGCCGCGCTGGAGGTGCAAAAGGGGGATCCCAACACCCCGCTGGTCTTCTTGAGTAAGGATATCAATC
This sequence comes from Myxococcota bacterium, assembly GCA_028278265.1. Classification (GTDB taxonomy): domain Bacteria; phylum Myxococcota_A; class Polyangia; order JAAYKL01; family JAAYKL01; genus JANQET01. Next base: position 4,005 of record JANQET010000310.1, on the reverse strand, counting down.
TGCGCATTCGGGCCGCGGCGCTGGGGCTCGAGGTGCAGGACTACAAAAAAGAGAAGACCGACATCTCGGACCTCTACAGCGGCGTGGTCTCGATGACCGTCACCTCCGATACGCTGAACGATCTCTTTGCCAACGGGGAAGCGCCGCTACCCAAACAGGACGAAGAGGATCAAGCGTTTCCGTCCCACGCATTCGGCGTGTTGACCGACGAGACGGGACAGGGCTCGGCCCTGGTACGCTTGAGCGCAGACGATCAGAAGATGGTGCTGCTCAAGGGCAGTGGCAACAAAATCTGGGGAATTTGGCCGCGCAACAAGGAACAGCGCTTCGCCTTCGAGCTACTGTTGGACGAACGGGTCGAGCTGGTCACCCTGGTGGGGCAAGCCGGCACGGGAAAGACGCTGCTCGCCTTGGCCGCCGGGCTCCAACAGGTCTCCGAAGCCCAAACCTATCAGCGAATGCTCGTCTCCCGGCCGGTCTTTCCCCTCGGTCGGGACATCGGCTTTCTGCCCGGAGACGTGGAGGAGAAGCTCCGCCCCTGGATGCAGCCGGTGCAGGACAACTTGGAGTTGTTGCTCGGTATCTCCTCGACCGACAAACGAAAGGGACGGTCGGCCAGCGAGCTGTTCGACATGGACTTGGTGCACATCGAGCCGTTGACCTACATTCGCGGTCGCTCGATCCCCCATCAATTCATCCTGGTCGACGAAGCCCAGAACCTGACCCCGCACGAGGTCAAGACGATCATTACCCGGGTCGGCGAAGGCACTAAAATCGTGCTCACCGGAGATCCCTATCAAATCGACAATCCCTACGTCGATGCCACGAACAACGGCCTGGTGCACGTGGTCAATCGCTTCCGCCACCAGCCCATTGCCGGCCACATCACCCTGACCAAGGGGGAACGGTCCGGACTGGCCGAGCGGGCCGCCAACCTACTGTAGCTTCTTACGCTTCCCCTTGGCCTCGGCGCGCTGACCGGGGGGCAGCAGTTTTGCCAACTGCCGATCCATCTCTTTGAGGCTCGCCAGACCGGCATGCCGATGGTGGACCGTCCCCTGGGCATCCAAGTAGAGCTGGGTGGGAATGATCCGAATATCGTAGTACCGCACCAAGTGACGGTGGGGTGTGCGATCAGCGTTGAGCTCGACCACTTCGATCCGATTTTTGTACTTTTCCCGCAGCTCCACAATCCACGGGGCCATGATGCGACAGGCCAGGCAGTGATCGCCGGTCCAATCGATCAGCATCGGCTTTCCCACAGACAGGGAACGGAGCACCGCCGCTACCGCTCTGGGTGGCGGTGAAGAATGGGCCGGTTCGGCGGGCCGGCCCACTCTGGGCCTCACGGCGCGCTTTGGGGGTGTTGCGGGCGAAGGCGACTCGACCGCGGGGCCGCCGCCGGTAGGCGGTTCGCGATTTTCTCCACAGGCCAAAGACAAGAGCAATAGAATCGGAACCAAGGGGCGCATCTTCATGGGAAATATACCATTTTCTCCGTTCAGTTGTGTATTATCTGGATTGGACCCCTGCTCAAGGACGCGGTTGGGATGAAGAATATCATCATCGGTTCTGCGGTCGTGCTAGTGATTGTCGTGGCCCTCATCCTCGCGGTGGGGTCGAAGCCGCCGCCCGAGGAGGTCGTCCCGCAGCCCCTCAGGCCTCTCCGCGCGGATCACATCACCCGACTGGAGATCAGCCGACCTGTGGGGAGCGGACGGAACGCCGGCCGACAGCACATCACCCTGGAGCAACATTCGACCATGTGGCAGCTCAAAAAGCCGATCGACGCACCGGCGAATCGGGCCATTGTCGACAAAATGGTTCGCGTACTAGCCGAGCTGCACACCGCCGAACCGATCGCCGCTTCGGCTGTTGATCCCGTTTCCTCACGAGGGGGCGGGGCGCGGAAGCTCACCGTCACCGCACACCTGACGGATGGAACGACTCGGGGGGTGATCATCGGACAGACCCGTGCCGGATGGTCACAGATTCAGCCGATCGACTCGACCGCCGTCTACCGGGCCACCGGATCCCTCAGAACGGTATTCAACAAATCCCCCCGTGCGCTGCGCGACCGAGCCGTGTTGCGATTGGATCGGGATTCGATCTCCAAAATGAAATTCACCAACGAGCACGGTTCGTTAACCTTGTTAAGAAAGGGGACCGACCACCCGCCGACCTATGCGCCGCAGGGGGTCGAGTTGAGCAATTTCAACAATTGGCGGGCCCGCAAGGTCGCCTCGGTTCTCAGCCTGATCACCGCCCGGGACTTTGCCGACGAACGAATCACCGCGAGCCAAGCCGGACTCGACGATAACGCGGCATCAGTGGAAATCGAAGCCCGCCGAGACGGCACCCCCGGGACGTTTACGATTCAAATCGGCAAAGAGGAGCAACGGCGGCATCTGACCTACATCAAGACCAACCTATCCGATGAGCTGTTTCTCATCTCCAATCATCTGCTGGCCTCGCTGAAGAGTCGGGCCGAGGATTTCGCCCGCACCGACGAGGAGCTCGCGCGGGAACGGGAAGCGATCAAGAGAGCGGCCGAACACGCCGAGCACCACCGACGCGCCAATCGAGGGGAACCCCACGACCACTCCCATGACCATGACCACGACCATCCCCACTGAGCCCGATAGGGGGTGGTTGTCGTTATCTACTCAATCACGATGCCGTCACACACCCCCACCTCGAGGATCACGTAGAGCAACGCGAACTCCTGCGGTGTGATGTCGGCGTTGGTCGCCGAAGTCTCGTACACAGTATAGAATATTTTGCCGTAATCGTAATTGTAGGTCACCATCAACGGTGAATCCGGATAGGCCTCTTCGTCCTCGACCCAGGTGTACGGTTTGACCCAGAAATCATCGTCTTCAATGCCGTGCCCGTCGTCCACGTCGACCGTCTCATCGATTTTCACGTAGCCGTTCTGGAACGGAAATGCTTCCGGATCCTCTGTAGTGACGTGGGGCAGCCAGGCGGCCATGTCATCATCGAGAACCCTGCCCTTGGTGGAATAGGCCGTGCTGGAGACCCGGCCGATGTCGAACTCGGTCGGACCGGTTTCCTGATAGAAGTTGATGTAATCGGGAAAGACATTTTCAATCCACAAGGCCACGCAGCAGGAGTTGTAAATCCGCCCTCCGGCCGAGACGAAGTTGCGCAGCTTCTCCTCTTGATCGAGAACGAATTGCAGGCCCTTGGCCGATGAGCTGCAGGGCAGGAATATCATGTGGTAGTGATTGAGTGAGGCCTGGGTTTCGAACAGATCCTCGGTGGACGGATACCCGGGCTGAACCATATCGTCGCTGAACAGATCGAAGGTCTCGGTGCCGAATTCCAAGGCGCCGGCGTTTGTCGTACCCATGCCGAATTTGGCCAACACGTTGTAAACGAGATCCGGCTCGGCCATCAACACGGCCATGTTGGGAATGGTATCCCCCTCTTCATCCTCGGATCCGGGTAGGCTGGTCAAGTCCTGGCCAATGGGTTGATCGTCGCTCTCGCTGATATCGATTTCCCGGATGCGGCGGAAATTGCCCTTTCGTGTAACGATGTACCACGTGCCCACCGGGGCGTCGTTGATCTCCCAGGTGCCGTCTTCGAGGGAAAAGGTGTAGTAGTCGTTGGGCAATTCATCGCACTCGTAGTTGTAGACCTGATCGGGAATCTCGTCAGGGAGGACTTTGGTCAGGTAGACCAGCGCTCCGGAAATGGGGAATTCTTGGCTGGGGGCGAGCACGATGCCGTTGATGTCGCCGGTCGGTTCATCACTATCTCCGTCTGAATCTGAATCCGAATCAGCGTCTGAATCCGAGTCGGTATCTGTATCCGTGTCCGTATCCGCATCCGAATCAGTATCCGAATCCGTGTCCGAATCAGTATCCGTATCGGCGTCCGTATCCGTGTCCGAATCGGTGTCTGTATCAGCGTCCGTATCCGTATCCGAGTCGGCATCGGTGTCGGTGTCCGAGTCGGCATCCGAATCGCCACCGGTGT
>JANQET010000302.1 GCA_028278265.1 Myxococcota bacterium | reverse complement strand
TGCAGGGAGAGGGAGAGGGTCTGACCGGCGTTGAACTCCGAGGCCAGCTCGTGAAACAGCTGGTAAAACGTGTTCTCGTTGTGGGCCATGTCCGAGATGCGGTAGGGGGCCGAGGCGTCGTCGCACACCTCGGTGGTGCCGTCGCAGCTCGAGCTCGCCGTGTTGGTGCAGCGGTGGGCACCGGCAACCCCCAGTGCCCGCGCTGCCAGGTGGCGAAACAGCCGCGACGATAGGGTAGCACTGTGGCTCTCGAACACGGGATGGGGGGAGCCGAGCACCAGATCCCTCAGTACAGATGCGGCTGGGCGGACCAGGTAGAGCCCGCGGCCGTCTGTTTCCGCCCCGGTTGGAATGAGCGCGTACAAGGGGGCGGAGTTGTTGCCCGTATCGAGCAGCATCACCACCGCGTACGTCACCGCCGCCGCGCTGGTGGCAGCGGCGCACGGGTTGTCGGCGAGTAATTCCACAACTGCTGAGGTGAAATCGGATAGCTCGGCAGTGGTTGGTGGGAGATACAGATTTGAATCCGCCCCGGGGAGGGCCGCGACAAACCCGTCGACGTAGTCGGTCAGGTCCACTGCCAGCAGGGGCAGATCATCGGTATCGCATCCGGTGTCACTGTCCGAATCGGTATCAGTGGAGGTATCGCTATCCCCGCCGGTATCCGAGCCGGAATCGGAGTCCGCATCGGTATCGGTATTCGCATCGGAGTCGGTATCCGTATCAGTGTCTGCATCAGAATCAGTGTCTGTATCCGTATCGGCGTCTGCATCTGTATCCGTGTCTGTATCTGCATCCGAATCGGTGTCCGAATCCGAATCGGCGTCTGTGTCGACATCCGTGTCCGTGTCGACATCTCCGCCCGAATCGATCCCCCCGTCGATTTCACCAATGTTAAAATTCAGTCCGCACCCCTGTATCCCGGCAGTCAAACAACCCCCCAGGTACAGCATCACCCATTTGGTCTCAGGTCTCACCTCGTTAAATCTTAGCATGCCGGAATTTTTGGACCAGAAGGGAAGGGGGGATACTGGGTATTGATGATGTGTCCGGGGCGAATCTTTTTTTTGCCTGAGTGAAACATTTGGGGTTCACTTCGGGTATACCCCAAAAGCGCCCGGAAAGGGCGCTGTCAAAACGCCTGGAACGGGCGTTGATAAAACGTGTGCTGCTCGATGAGGCTGTTATCGATGCGGGATCTTAGCGAGACACTTCTGGTTCAACACTGCATGCAGGGCAGCGAAGCGGCGTGGCGGGAGATGGTTCGACGATTTGAAGGAGTGGTGTACGGCGTGTCGTATCGAGTGCTGAAAGATTCAGATGAGGCCAAAGATGCTGCCCAGGAGTCGCTGATCAAGGCGTTGCGATCCCTGGGAAGCTTCGAGACCGGGCGCAAGCTGAAACCGTGGTTGGCCAAAATAGCCTGGAATCACGCGGTGCGACTGGCGGCTAAACGGCACAAGAACCTGGTCGCGCTCAGTGAGAATGGGCCGGCCGGCCCCTGGTCCAGTCTACCGGATCCGGCCCAGGTGACCGAGCACAAGGAGATGGGCGAAGCGCTCAGAACCGCGATGGACCAGCTGCCCACGGCGATGCAGATCGTGCTCGAGCTGCGCTGTGGTCAGGGGATGGACTACCGGGAAATAGCCCACGCCACCGGTTGGCCGATTGGTACGGTCAAGACCAACCTGTTTCGAGCGCGCAAGCGACTGGTGGAGTTGCTCGCCACCTTGGATGGAGAAGCCCGATGACGTGCAGAGATGTTGAAATACTGCTGCAACTGGCCGCTGACGGCGAGATCACCGACGAGGAGAGATTCACGCTCAACGCGCACTTGGACGACTGTGTCGCCTGCCGGCGCAAAGAGGCGTGGCTCGAGCTTCTCGACGAGCAGTTTCCAGCGGCCCTGAGCTCCGGGCTCGAACAGAGCGGTGAGCTGGCCGACGCGGTGGTGGAGGCGCTGGGAACCCCCCGGTCGGTGCGGACATTGGCCTCGGTGGAGTCATCGTCGGTTTCCCGTTCGACTGCCAAACCGGCTCGCAAGAAGGGGCTCTTTTCGAGGGTCGTCGCATCCCTGTGGTCCCGGCGAAAACGCAAGTTGGCCAAAGCCAAACGGGCCCAGGAGAGAGAGGGCTGGATCGACGCGTCGGTCAGCGCCCTGCAGCGGACGCCGACCTCACTCGAAGGGTTTCGCGCGGCCCGGCAGGGGGTTTCCTCGGCCGTATCCGGACCAATGCGGGCGCTGAAGTGGGTGGCGGGTGTATGGCCCCGTCGAGGCCGCTGATTGGGGGAATGATGGAAATCGCGATAACCATTTTGCTCTGGGTGATGTGGGGCCTGCTGGGGCTGCTGGGACTATTGCTGTTGCTGCTCCACATGCCCTACCAGGCCCGGATCGAGGCACAGTGGGACGACGCCCGGGCAGAGGGGCAGGCCTGGCTCGGTTGGCCCTGGCGAACCTTGGGCCTGATGGTCAGTGTTTCGTTGGAGCAGCAGCGACTGGCCTTCTATTTCCTGGGGCTGCGGTTCAAGTCCTGGTCTTTTGGCGAGCTGAAAGAGAAGCGCAGCCAAAAACCGAAGGAAAAAGAGAAAAAGAAGAAAGAGAAAAAGGAGCGGAAACCGCGGGAACCGGGCGAGCGCCTCCATCTGGTGCGCACGCCTCATACGGGATACGCGCTCAAACTGCTGGGTCGCTGGCTCTATCTGAGAGCGGCCCTCGACGGCCGGTTCGGGTTTGACGATCCCTGCACCACGGGTCAACTCGCCACCGCGCTGAGCTGGGTGCAGATGGCGTTTCCCTCGGTCGGCCGACAGGTGACCTTCGACTATCTCGAGCCGGTCTGCGAAGGCCGGTTGAAACTGTCGATGATGGTATGGCTTCCCCGTATCGAAATAGGCCTCATCGGATTTTTATTGAGCCGCCAGGGGCGAACCATGGTGCGGCATTATCGGGCCCGCCCCAAATCGGCTCATGCGGAGACGTAAACACAAGCACGACAATGACGGGCGTGCATGAAAAGGAGCAATAGAAAATGAGCGAAAATTCTTTTGAAAGCAGCTTCAAGGTGATCTGCGACAAATTGGTCGCCCTGGCCAAGGAGCAGGGTGTACTGGCAACGCCAATCGAAGTGGGCAGTACCACGATTATTCCCTTGAGCGAGCTGAGGGTGTGGTTCGGCGGTGGCGGCGGCCAAGGGGAAGGGGACGGGGAGAGCGGCTCGGGCCAGAGTGGTCAGGGAAAGGGCATGGCCTCGGCCGGCGCGGGTAACGTCAAAGTCAACCCGGTGGCCTTTGTCGTGATCGACGGAGATACCGTCACGATGGAGACCGTCGATGAGGAAGGAGCGGTAAAATGAGCGCGATTCATACGATTTTGGATATGACTGTCGGCGGGCTGGGCGACCTGGCCAATGCGGACATCGTCACGGGCAAGGCGGTTCAAATCAACGACAAGACCATCGTACCGATCATCAAGATGTCGGTGAGTGTCGGCGGTGGGGGCGGCTCCGGTGAGGGAAACGGCAAGGATCGCAAGCATCCCCAAGGGGGAAAGGGCAAGGGGGTCGGCGGAGGAGCCGGCGGCGGGGCCCACTTGACGCCGGTTGCGCTCATCGTCAAGGACCAGCAGGGGGTCCGGGTATTGAAGGTGCCCCATCCCAAAAAAGGGCTGGAGAAGCTGATGGACAAGATTCCGGCCCTTGTCGAGAAGTTCAAGGATATGGAATAGCAGCGCAAGAGATCTCTCCGGTTGGGTCATCGGGGTTTGACTTTTTCGGTCAGTTCAACTCAGACTGGTGCGGCGAAAGCGATCCCAGAGGTGACGATGAACGACATGAGAAAGACCAAGGCCCAGCTGGTGGAAGAGCTCACGGCCCTGCGCGAGGAGCTGGCCCGACGCCGACCCCCCGCCAAGCACGAGGCGGTACCGGATCGGGCGTGGCTCAGCACCCTGGTCGACCAGATGGTCGAACCGACGGTGATGATCGATTGGGAGGGCAATCTGGTTCACGGCAACGCCCTCGCCGCCGGCGTGCTGGGCCTGGACGATCCCGCTCAATTGCCCGGCATCAACATCGCCGGCATCCTCCACCCCAGTTCTATCGAGCAGGCAGCGATCGATCTGGCCCAAGTCAAGGAATCCACCGCCCCCTTTGCCGCGAGCTACAAGCTGCTGGTAAATGGACGCACCGTCCCGATCGAATCTCACGGCACCAAAATCGAGCTCGCCGACGGTTCGGTGGATCTGGTTTCATTTCAGAATGTGAGCGCGCAACAACGGACCGTACGAGAGCTGCAGCACCAGGAGGGCCTGTTCAAGTCGATGGTGGAGAACGCCAACGACATCATCTACACCATTCACACCGACGGCACCCTGCGCTACGTCTCCCCCAACTGGAAGTCGATGTTGGGCCATGAGCCAGAGGAGGTGATCGGCACCAGCTTCATGCCCTACATTCATCCCGAAGATTTGCCGGCCTGTCTGGCGTTTCTCGAGCAAGTGATGGCATCCGGGACCAAGCACGAGGGCATGGAGTATCGGGTCCAGCACAAGGACGGCAGCTGGCGGTGGCACATGAGCAACGCCTCGACGATGGTCACGCCGGAGGGGGAGACGATTTTCGCCGGCATCGCCCGGGATATCAGCGAGCGCAAACAGATGGAGACCGAGCTGCGCGAAGGGCGGCGATTGCTCGAGGAGCGGGTGCGGGAACGAACCAGAGAGCTGGAGCAGGTCAACCGGATGCTCCACGAGGAGGTCGCCGAGCGGGAGGCCACCGCTGAAGAGCTGGAGATTTTTCAGAAATTTGCCGATGCCTCGGGCCAGGGATTCGGCATGGCCGACCTGGACGGCAGAATTACCTACATCAACCAAGCGGTGTGCCGCTTTATCGGGTTCGATCATCCGGGTGAAGGTCTCGGCAGACACCTCAGTGAATTCCATCCCGAGGAGGTTCGCCAGCAGCTGATCGAGGAGGTGGTGCCCACGGTGCTGGAGCAGGGGGAGTGGGTCGGCGAAATGCCGATGCTCAACGTCGACGGGACCTCGGTGCCGACCATCTTGAGCATGTTTCTGTTGCGCGATGAACAGGGCCTGCCCCAGCAGTTTGCCGCCGTGCTGACCGATATTCGCGAGCGCAAGCAATCCGAGGAAGCGATCGAAGAGAGCGAGCGCAAGTTTCGCAGCCTGGCCGAATCGACCACGGCACACATCAGCATCATTCAGGATGACACTTACGTCTACGCGAACCAGGCCTTTCTCGACTATTTCGAAATCGAGCCGGAAGATTTACCGATGATCATTCCCGAAGACATGATGATGGGAATGATGACCCCCAAAACCGTGGAGCAGGCCAAGAGCGCGTGGGAGGCGGCAACGGAACGGGGGGATACCCGCTTTCGCTTCGAGTACCGGGACGTGGACGGCAACTGGTTTCAGACCTACGTGGCGGTGATGGAGCTCGACGACAAACCCTCCGTGCTGGTGACCAATATCGACATCACCGAGATCAAACGGGCCCAGGAGGAGCTGAAGGAGGGAGAAGAGCGGTATCGCACCATCTTCGACACCGCCGGAACGGGCATGATCAGCTTTGGCCAGGACGGGGTGATCACCTTGGCCAACGAAGAGTGGACCAAGTTGTCCGGCTACTCCATCGCAGAGACCGTGGGCAAGATGAGCTGGATGCCGTTCTTTACCGAGGACTCGTTGACCCGGATGAGGAAGTATCACGAGCTGCGCTCGAAAGATCCCTCGTCGGCCCCACGGGCCTATGAAGCCCAGTTCGTCGATCGCCAGGGCAAGATCCACGACGGCATCATCAATATTCAGATCGTGCCGGGGACCCAACAGCGGGTCGCGTCTTTTCAGGATTTGACCGAGCTGAAACGGGCCCAGCGGGAGATGTATCGCGCCGACAAAATGGCCGCCCTGGGTCAAATCATCGCCGGCGTGGCCCACGAAATCAACAACCCCAACAACTTCATCTATTTCAACCTGCCGATTCTCAAAAAATATATCGAGGCCATCCGACCGATGCTCGAGCACCACCTGGTGGATGATCCGGATCTCAGGATCCTCAACATGCCCTACGAGGATTTTCTCGCAGATGTGTTCAAGCTGTTGGAGAACATGGAGCACGGTTCCCAGCGGATCACCGGTATCGTTTCGGAGCTGAAAACCTACGTGCGCAGCGACGAGGAACGGGAAACAAAGACCGGAACCGTCGGACCGGTGATCGAGCGGGTGATGGCCCTGGTGGGCAAGCAGGTGCGCAAGATGGTCAAGCGGTTCGAGGTGGAGGTGGCCGACGATTTGCCCGAGCTGAGCATGAACCCGGGCAAGATCGAGCAGCTGCTGATCAACCTGGTGATCAACGCGGGGCAGGCAGCGGACAAGGAGGACTCCTGGGTCAAGCTGACCGCCCGACCCGATACTCAGCGGGGTGCGGACTGGATCGAGATCCTCGTCGAAGACAACGGCACGGGCATTCCCGAAGAGATCCGCAACCAGATCTTCGAACCGTTCTTCACCAGTAAAGGCCGGGAGACCGGCACCGGGCTCGGTCTGTCCATCTGCCACCGCATCGTCGAGGAGCACGGCGGGAGCATCGGAGTGGAGAGCACCCCCGGCCAAGGCACCACCTTCACCATCCATCTGCCGGCGTAAGTTTTGAACCTTTCCGCCCCCCGTGCATTGGTCGGGGTAGGGAGGTCAAATGTTAACGAAGTTGATTCTGCCGGGAGTGAGTCTATTGGCGGCGCTCGCCCTCGGTTGTGATCGGGAAGCCGCTTCATACCTGACGGGTACGCCGCTCGATGAGCTGCCCCCATTTAAATTGTTCAGTCCGGATGTGGGCATTCATCCGAGCCGGCAGGTGATCGATGATCCCCACAACATGTTTGTCGATGATCCCCTTTTTGGAGGCCTCGGCGAAGATCCGGGATCCCGCTGGCGGGTGCAGAAATATGCCGATGGCTATGGCATCGATCATCCCCAGGCCTGGGTGGTGGCGTTCTACAGTTGGGCCACGCTGTTGACCCGAGAGCCCTGGGGCGAGCCGCAGTTTTACGTGGGCATCACCCTGCGGGGCATTTACGAAGATGGGTACGAGGCGATCTGGCAAGACGACCGTCAAGGGGAGCGCATCCGGCTCCACGGGATTATGGCCTTTCAAAAAGTGCTGGACGAGTTCTCTGATCACGCCACCTATGACGAGGCGACGGGGAGTGTGCCGTCGAGCCTGGCCCGCAGAGCCTATATGCAAATCGAAGCCCTCGGCGGCACGCCGCAGGGATGGAAGAGAGAAGGGGAATACACCGATGAAGACTGGTTCATCTATGACAACAGCGGCCATATCTACTACGAATAATCGCGCCATGGCGTCGGCCACCGGTGGAGGCGGGAAACGGGCCGTTCTAATAATGGTGCTCTTCTGTTTGGGGTGTCAACCGGATCCGGGAGAGGTGCCGGAATACGATATCGTGCCCCAGTATTTTCCGGATCCGAACGAAAAGTGGATCGAAGGACCGACACCGTGCCGACAGGGAGAGAAACGGCTGAGTATTGGGGTCTTTTATGATGGGTGTCCCGCCAATAGCGCCACCGTGGAGACGATCGTGCTCGACGGATCCAATGCCGAATTTTTTCCCTACATCGTCAATGAGGGGCAGAACAATCAGCTGCAAAGCACGTGTGCGATCGGTCGCTATTGGGACGATGTTCGCGAGGGGCGGTGGGCCACGCGAATAGCCTATCGGGATGCAGCCCTGTTCTGGGGGGCGATGGTCCACCTCAAGAAAGAGACCTTCATCGATCTCAGTGAGTATGACAAACTCTACCTGAGCTTGAAATCCGAAGACGACGCCTTTGACAATTTTGCCGTGCGAATGGCCAACGGCTATGATGTGGTCGGTGATCAGAATTCAGGGGGCATCATTGCAGATGTCGTCGATCTAGCTGTCACAGACTATGCGTATAAAAACGACGGCCAGTGGCATGACCTTGAGATACCGCTAAAGGACTTCGAGGACAAAGCGCAAGCCATAAAAAAGGATTTCACGCTCTCCGCCGTAACGAGAATAGGACTGCTCAATAGCGGGGCCAGCGGGAAAAAAGGGGACTTCGTCCTGGTGGACAATTTTTTCATCATGTAAGCGCGGGGGCCTGAGCGAGTTCCCACCAGTCCAATTAGTTAGATCTCTGCGGGGAGAAATGTGTAGTCTTCCACTTCACCATCCGGGGCGAATCCCCAGTCGAGCAGATCCGGTTCAGTGCTCAGCCGAAAGCGGGCGCTCATGTTCTTACCGGTGAGCTCGGCCGGTACATCGAAGGAGAGCGGGGTCTCTGCTTCGATTAGCGGCACATTGGCGAACACCATTTCTTCTTCGTAGTTCCATGAACCGTCCCCGTCGAAATCGACCCATCCCTGGAGCAATCCGCCCCCCTCGCTGACCGCTACCACGAGATCTGCGGTGCTGTCGGGCGTCAAACTGTCGAACAGGAAACGGAACCCGTCTTCATCGTCATCCCCGTCCAAGTCGTCTCCGGTTGTGTCAGCTGTGGGCAGGCCATCGGTCTCCGGATCCACCTGCTTGCCGAAAAAGAGCGTGGTGATCCGATGGTACGCCCCGTCGTCGACAAACAGGGTCGGAAAGGTGGACGGTGCGTCGCCGAAATCAAATGGAACCTCTGCACTCTCGATAGTCACCAGGTGGTCTTCGACCTCCCCGTTGGGGACCCAGCCGCCCGGGCCCAGGTCGGATTCGGTGGAGAGCCGAAAGCGCGCGTAGGTGTCCAATTTTCCCGGCATCAGAGGAACGTCGATTTCGAGAAAGTGCTCGCCATCGGGTAGCTCGACGTTGGTGAAAATCTGCTCCCCCTCGTCATCCCAATCCCCGTCGCCGTTGAAGTCTATCCACCCCTGGAGGAATGTGTCGATCTCCTTTGTGCTCAGGGAAACGGTAATGGTAGCCGACTCACCGGGGACCAGCGGATCATCGAAGGTGACGCCGTCTTCGTCGTCAATGTCCGTCGTGTCATCGCCCTGGGCCCCCCCGGTGGGCTGGCCGTCCGGTTCCGGATCCCCAACCGTGCCCAGCGCAATCGGAACCGCATCGTCGATGACATGCATCGCGCCGTTTTGTGCCAGCAAGGTGGGATAGAAGAGGTTCTTCTCCGGCTCATAGGGCGCGTCGCCGAAGTCATGGTCGACCCCCACCAGCGACACGGGGAAGAGATAGTCCTCCACCTCCCCATCAGGAGCGCCACCGTCCGGCCACAGGCCCAGCGGCTCGCTGGTCAGTCTGAACCGGGCATACACCCCTTCGATCGGGGCCATCACAGGCGCATCGAACGCCAATTCGTTGGCGCCCGGAACGACCGCTTGATCGGTGAAGATCTGCTCACCCGGATCGTCCCAGTCGCCATTGCCGGCAAAATCGATCCACCCGTTGAGGTGTGCTGTGCCGGGGCTGGTAACGGAGACGTTGATCTTGTTGGCTGCGCCGGCGTACAATGTGCCGTCCCCCAGCTCCACACCCTCTTCATCTGCCTCATCTGTAATGTCGTCACCGCTCGCTTCCGAATTGGGCTGGCCGTCGTGCTCGGTATCGATCGCCTTGCCCAGAGACAGGCCTTCAACAACGAGATGATAGGCGCCGTCGTTTTCGAGCAACGTGGGAAAGAAGAGATCCAGCTCCGGATCATCCGGTGCGTCGCCGAAATCGTGTCGCGGATCCTTTTGCACAATGGTGATCAGGTAATCCTCCACCTCACCGTCATCGGCAGGGCCGGATGGCAAAAGACCGGTCGAGGAGCTCAGACGAAACCGCACGTATGTTTTGATTTCTCCTAAGTCGGGAACGGGGGGAACGAGAAAGGCCAAAGCGTTCTCTTTGTGCGTAACCGGTTCGTCCGTGAGGATCTGCTCGCCGGCCCCGTCGAAAACGCCATTGGTGTTAAAATCGACCCACGCCTGAAGGTACACGGTTTCGATGACCGGTGAATTCACCAATACCGTCAACTCTGCGACTTCGCCCGTGTTCCAGATGGGTGTGGCGCTGAAATCGATGCCGTCTTCATCGTCATCCGAGGTGGTGTCATCTCCGTCAGCGTCGCCGGTCGGCTGGCCGTCCTTTTCGGCGTCGATCAAATCCCCCAAGTAGGGGCCTGAGATGTCGACGATGTGGCGGGCTCCGTCCGAACCGAGCAGGGTCTGGTAGGTGTCGGGTAAGTCACCGTAATCCCAGCGAATTTCCGCTGAAGTGTCGGTTTCGGTGTCCGTATCCGGGGCAGTGTCGGTATCGGCATCTGTGTCTGCGTCGGCATCCGTATCGGCGTCCGTGTCTGTATCGGTGTCGGTGTCTGTGTCGGTGTCAGTGTCGGCATCAGTATCGGTATCCGCGTCCGTATCGGTATCCGCATCAGTGTCCGAATCCGTATCAGTATCGGTATCCGCATCTGTATCGGTGTCAGTGTCGGTATCCGTATCAGTGTCTGTGTCGGCATCCGCATCGGTGTCTGTATCGGCATCCGTATCAGTGTCTGTGTCGGCGTCTGTATCGGCATCCGCATCGGCGTCTGTATCGGTATCCGTATCAGTGTCGGTGTCCGCATCTGTGTCGGCGTCCGTGTCCGTATCGGCATCGGTATCCGCATCCGTGTCCGTGTCGGTATCCGCATCTGTGTCTGAATCCGTGTCCGTGTCTGTGTCTCCCCCTCCGTCGGGTTGTTCGTCGTCCCCATCGCCTCCGCATCCTGTCCCCAGGAGCAGGACGCCGCAAAGCGAGTAAACCAGCACACCAAACGCAACTTTCGTATCCATGGTACACCTCATTGTTGAAAAGACTGTTACGTTAGCATACGAAAAAAAGGGAAAAGCGCAAACCAGTCGACGACACCGAACAATTCCCCCAAACGATAGGGCGAGGAAGTGGGGGATTGATTGCCTAATATTTTCCGGGTCGGAGTCTGTCTGCGGGCACATCTCCGTCATAGGGGTAACCGCGCTGCTCCCAATAGCCGCCGATCGCTTTGTCGTCCAACTCGATTCGGACCACGTACTTGGCACTTTTATAGCCGTATTTTCGCGGCACGATGAGGCGTAGTGGAAAGCCGTGGCGCAAGGGAAGGGTGGCGCAGTCGATGCCGAAGGCGAGTAGGGTTTTGGGTTCCCGGGCCACCTCCAGCGGAATCGACTCGTTGTACCGCTCCCCGATGGTATGAATCGAAACGTGGGTGGCACTGGCCAGGGGCTCGACCAATTCGAACAGTTTGTCGAAATGGATGCCGTTCCAAGGCACATCCAACACCGACCATCCTTCGACACAGTGAAAATCCGTGATCTGATCCTGGCGCCCCAGGGCGAGCAGATCGGCAAATGAGAGATCAGCCGGTTGGGTGACCAAGCCGTCCACCTGAAGCCGCCAGTTGTTCAGAATCCATTGAAGATACTGGGGATCGACGGTCCGCTCGGCCAACACATCGGATTGGGGGTCTACTCCCTCGTCCGGTTGAAATGGAAAATCAAACGCCGGCGGACAACTCTGCCCGCTCCCCGGATAGACCGGCATCTCGTCGATGGACAGCTCGTCCTCCAGTGCCGAGCATCCGGCGACGAGATCCGCGCCTAAGGCCAGTACGGTCGTGCTTCCCAGCCACTCGAGCAGCTCCCGGCGGGAGACTGATCTCGGGGTGTTGCTGGATGTGATTGGTTTGCTCTTCATCGGTCTCCTCCTGGGTATCGGAGTCATGAAGAACCGCAGCGTTACGCGAATTATTCAGGATCGGCGAATTTGCCAGCGGCGGCACTGTGTTGCACGCCTGCAGTGAGGTTCGAGGTTGTCAAAATTGTTCACGATACGTGTGATCAGAACGTCCGGGTCGAGCATCACCGTTTGGACAAAGTGGAGCATGAGTGGCCCGACAGCATCAACAGCATCTCGACCCACCAGGTCATCTGGTCGTTCTTGTCAGAATTTTCTTCCTAGCAAAAAGTGGCTTTTTGAGCGGCCGGCCGCGAAACGACTCCGTGTGTCGATTCTAATGAAGACAAGCGACCGTCAGTCTACTATTTCCAGTTCGGTACAGCCCAAGACGAACCGCAAGAACGGGCAATCCCCGTTTTTTAGCGCCGCACAAGCATCGGGACAAAAATGAAACGCTTCATAGGTGGGATTGTCCCAAGTCCAGCCGTCATTAATCATTTCACAGTTGTCGTTCCATCCGATGTAGTTGTTGTAGTTGACCGGCGGAACCAAGGACTGCCTACAATACATATTTAAGTTTTTGCGATTTTCCGGCTCGACCATCTCTGTATCGTACTCGGTCCAGTCGATGGTAAAGTCGCAGTTCTCGGTCAAATCGGCGGGATCAATCGCCACATCATACTCAAAATGATCGCACCCGGGATCCGGATTCACACTGTCCGAATCGGTGTCATCGTCGCTATCCGCATCCGTATCCGTATCCGTGTCCGTGTCCGTATCCGTGTCTGTATCCCCGTTCGCCGCAGCGTCGACTTCTAAATGCGGTTCGGTCCCATTGCAATTCAGTAGGAATAGCAGCGCCAGAAATATCACCCAAATATCCAAAAGAACTAATTTGTCTCATTAATACACCTCTGCGTTCGATTCAATGTACCTGGCCTATTCTGAAGTCTGTTCGATCCCTACTACATGGGATTCACTATTCCATTCTTTTTACGAAATAAATTCACCTCGAAATGAAAACTTCGGGAGATGAGTTGTCCCAACAGGCTGAGAGTGCTCCTCTCCGCCAGCACCCGGCAGCCACAGCCTCCGGCGTCACCGTCATGGTCGTCGCCGTCGGTATCGGTATCCCCATCCGTATCGGCATCTGCATCCGCATCAGGGCCTCCGTCGGGTTGAACATCATCCGTGTGCCATTCGTAGGCGCCGATATCCACACCTTCCCCCTGTGGCCTGGGGATGCGATCCCGGTCTCTCGTCGGGGCGAGGTCGGCGCTGCCCTGGTCCACTGCCGGCGCAGTCTCGTTCAAATGGAGATCATTGTTCGCCGCGTCCACGAACAATTCGGCCGGATTCTCGATGATCAGGTTGTGGTCTTCGACGACCTCCTCCGCATTGTTGAGCGCGGTGGTCAAATTGTTTCGCACGATGCATCCCGTCGGCGGGGTGCCGTCCTTGTGGTCACCGATGTCGATCCACGGTGGGCCCGGATCTTCGTCGTTCGGGTCGATCACCGTGTTGTTGATCACCCGTGAGTTTCGTGCCCCCAGCAATGTGATGCCGTGCCAGTGGTCGGTGGTCACCACATTGTTCTCCACAATCCAATCGACGAACATACCGTCAAAACATCCGATGCCCTGCAGCGTCCCGCGAAATGGTTGGTCGGGGTTTTCGTAATTGATGATCGTATTGCCGCGAAGCACCACGCCGACGACCTCGCCGGTTCCCACCCCGTCCGGTCCGACTGACCAAGACTGAAAGCCATCGTCGTGGTTTTCATTGACGTCGTAGCAATTCTTGACCGTGTTGTATTGGAAGACCGTTCGATCCCCGAGCCCCCGCAGCCCGTCGCCGGCAAAGTTCTCAATTACGTTTCCCTCGATCAGCGAATCGGTCGCGACCACCGAAATACCGAAGTTCACGTTTTTCAGCTGATTGTCTCGGATGGTCATCCGTGCGCCGTCCACTTGAATCCCATTGCTCGGCAAATTGTTCCAATCCTCCAGGGACCAATCACTGGTATCGGCCACCGATTGAATCGTACAATCGGTGAGTGCAATATCGTGCACCGGCCCCTGCCAATTGTGCGAATCCAAATCGACGATGGTCCCCTGGGCAAACGGGTCGGCAAATTCAGGACTCAACTGAAGGCCCCTCACGGTCCAATGGGAGCTCCCTCTCAACAACAGGGTCGAGAACCGGGCATCGTGGCCAGGTGCTGCGGCGACGGTGATTTGATCCTCATTGTAGTACCCGGTGATGGTCAACGCACCGTAGTCTCCGGTCTTGAGCCAAATCGTGTCTCCACCGCGAACTGGGGCCTGGGGATTTTTGACCACCAGCACCGTGGTCTCGTCAGGCGGCAGGGACTCCCATTGTCGGCTGCGCACCAACCCGTTGTCGAGCACCTCCTGCAACGATCGCCAGGGACTTTGTAGGCTGCCGTCGCCACTGGACGCCCCGTTTATCGGGTCGATGTAAAAATCGGCGGAGTATCCAACAGCGCCCATCACTATCGACAAACAGATCACCATCCTTGATATTACCAAAAGCTTCATCTCTTCTTGATCCTCTCACCAATTGTACAATATTCTTACTGGAAGTTGGATCGTCAACCGATCGACGCGCACGTGCACACACGCATTTTAAAACAGACCCAGCCGTTTCTTAGCCACGTTTCTGCGCTCAATATCAATGATGTCGTTGATGCCCCATTTTTCAAATCTGGCCAGGATCGGATCGGTTCCTTTTTTCAGCTTCAGGTTCATCTCTTCGTCGTAGAGGGGCACCACGCTGAAGAATGCGATGGTCTTGTTCTCGTCGATGACCAGTTTGTGAAACGCCTCGGGCACAACCACAGACGGCAGAAGAATCACCCCGCTCAATTTGGTGTTCACGGCGAACGGTTCGGCAGGATCCCCATTCGGCACCGTATGACCCCAGCCCAACCAGGTGTCGTACTTGTGCGGAAAACGGGCCAGGTACTTCAACTGCCGGGCCGGCCAGTACCACCTCTCATCCCTGAATGATTGCTCGTCAATGCGCCAGCTTTGGGGCAGGGTCACCATCAGCTCCAGGTGTATCGGCGCGTCGATATCCTCGGGAACCTTCATCGGCAGATCGCTCATGCCGGACGTGATCAGTGTGTGCATCGGACGGGTCGGGGTGGGCTTTACGTGATGGACGTCGACGTGAACCGTATCGGAGACGATCTCATGGAACACGGATTCCACCGTGCCGAGATGCTGTTCGATGTGATCGGAGATCGCGTCGATGGATTCTTCACCGTGGGGCGATTCCCACTCCTTGGCCCCGTCTGTATAGCGAAAGATGGGTGCACCGGACAGCGATACCAGGTTGTGTTTTTTGCCCATCGGTTCCCCCCTTCTAGAATTATAGGGGCGAATCAAAAGCGCTCAAATGGTGCGCCGATTTTCGCCGATATGGTCGACGCTCCCCGGTGGCGGTGCGCGGAAGGTGATTTGACAAGCCCGGCTCTCTTCCCCTAACCAATAGGAATATGCCACTGGTTCTACCAGTGGTATCAGAAATGGCTTGCCAGTGATTAGAGAAAAAAGAATCTCCATCTTTGGAAGAACCAC
>JANQET010000276.1 GCA_028278265.1 Myxococcota bacterium | reverse complement strand
CAAGACCATTCCCAACCGAGCCGCCCCGTTTCCCGAATCGGTTTCGATGACCCGCCGAAAAATCTCAGCCGCCCGGGCTGAGTCCCCGGACATCCGATAGTAGTTGGCCAGCCAAATCGCCGCTTCGAAGCGCCGCGGCTCGGCCTGCATGGCCCGCATCGCAGCGGCGCTCGCCCGACGGTACTGGCCCTTGGCGTGATGGAGCTTGGCCATCACCAACCAGGCGAACTCATTGGTGCGGTCTGTGGCCAGCACTCCGGTGACATACCGGCGGGCCTTTTGATAGGCGCCGTTTTCGATCAACAGCTCGGCCAGTCGGGTGCGCAGGTAGAAGTCTCCCGGATCCGCCTCCAGGGCGATGGTATAGGCCACAATCGCCATCTCGACGTTGCCCCGTTCGGCGAGCACCTCACCGCGGAGCTGATGTTCATAAGCGATTGGCGAGCGCGCGGAAACGACGGAGCCCTCCTGCTCCAGACTGAGCGCGGCGATGGCGGAATCAGGAGGAAACGCAGTGCGGGTACAACCCAGCACCACGGCCGCTCCTAAAAGCACTGCGACACATCTGGATAGGCGCGATTCCGTCACGCGCAGCTCCAACACCTGGTTGGTTACTTGGTTTCTTCGAATTCGGCGTCGATCACGTCGCCGTCCTGTTTGGTTTCAGCAGCTGAAGCGGCTTCTTCGGCGGGATTGGCCGCGGCTTCAGCGCCCTGAGGCGACTGCTCCTGCACCTGCTGGTAAACCAACTCGGCCAACTTGTGGGACGATTTGGTGAGGTTCTCCATCTCCGCTTCGATGCGGGAGCTCTCCCCGGTTTCAATAGCAGCTTTGAGTGCGGTGATCGCCTCTTCGACCTTGCTCACCTCGTCGGCCGGGAGCTTGTCTTTGTTCTCGCCCAGGGTCTTCTCTGTGGCGTAGACTACCTGCTCGGCGCGATTGCGCAGCTCGATATCCTTCTTGCGCTTCTCATCTTCGGCCTTGTGCTCTTCTGCCTCGGCGACCATTCGATCAATCTCACTGTCCGCCAAACCGGAGGAAGCGGTGATCGTGATCTTCTGCTCCTTGCCGGTGGCCATGTCCTTGGCCGAGACGTTGACGATGCCGTTGGCGTCGATATCGAAGGTGACCTCAATCTTGGGCACGCCGCGCGGGGCGGGCATGATCCCCTCCAGATGGAAACGGCCGAGGGTACGGTTGTCCTTGGCCATCGGTCGTTCGCCTTGGAGGACGTGGATCTCGACGGATGTCTGATTGTCCGCCGCTGTGGAATAGATTTCGGTCTTCTTGGTGGGGATCGTCGTGTTCCGCGCGATCATCGCCGTCAACACGCCGCCGAGGGTCTCCACCCCGAGGGAGAGGGGGGTGACGTCCAACAGCAACAAATCCTTGACGTCGCCGGAGAGAACGCCCGCCTGAATTGCCGCGCCCAGGGCGACGACCTCATCCGGATTGACCCCCTTGTGGGGCTCCTTGCCGAAGAACTCGGAAACCTTCTTCTGCACCAGTGGAATCCGCGTGGAACCACCGACCAGGACCACCTGATCGATATCACCGGGGCGCTTACTCGCGTCCTCCAGGGCTCGGCGACAGGGGGTCAGGGTCCGTTCGACCGCATTGTCGATCATCGACTCGAATTTCGCCCGGGAGAGCTTGAGGTTCAAGTGTTTGGGACCCGAGGCGTCAGCGGTGAGGAAGGGCAGGTTGATCTGGGTCTCCATCACCGAGCTGAGATCGATTTTGGCTTTTTCGGCCGCTTCTTTGAGCCGCTGCAACACCATGTTGTCCTTGGAAACGTCGATACCCTGATCTTTTTTGAACTCTGAAATGAGATATTCGATAATCAATTGGTCGATGTTATCGCCGCCCAGGTGGGTGTCCCCGTTGGTCGAGATGACCTGGACCACGTTGTCCCCCACCTCGAGAATCGAGATATCGAAAGTGCCGCCGCCAAAGTCGTAAACCGCGATCACCTCTTCGGCCTTTTTGTCGAGGCCGTAGGCCAGCGCCGCTGCGGTGGGTTCGTTGACGATGCGCTTGACATCGAGTCCGGCGATCGTGCCCGCGTCCTTGGTCGCCTGCCGCTGGGAGTCGTTGAAATAGGCCGGCACAGTGATCACTGCATCGGTCACCGCTTGTCCGAGGTAATCTTCAGCCGCTTTCTTGAGCTTCATCAGCACTTTGGACGAAATCTCGGGGGGAGCCATCTTGCGGCCCTTGATATCGATTTGCACATCTCCATTGGATGCCTTGACCACCGAATAGGGGACCATGCCGATCTCTTCTTCGACCTCTGAAAATTTCCGACCCATGAACCGTTTGATGGAGAACACCGTGTTCTGGGGATTGGTGATGCCCTGCCGTTTGGCGATCTGACCGACGAGGGTCTCATCCTGATCGTCCCAAGCCACAACGGACGGTGTGGTTCGCCCGCCTTCTTCGTTGGCGATGATGATCGGGTCTTTTCCTTCAATAACTGCAACGACACTATTGGTGGTGCCAAGATCTATACCAATGGTTTTGCCCATAGTTTTTCCTCCTGAGCTTTCGAAGCGGGTTAGCTACCCTCGCAAGTGGACCCAATTTATTCACGTCGAGGCAGGAGTCAAGAGATTCCTTGAATCCTATGAAACTATTAATAATTTATGTTCGCTGTCGTTTAACTGCAATGGAAACACGCTTGATATATCAACAGCACGTGTTAAAGGAGAAAATGCTGTCTCGACCTTAAAAGGAGTATGCGAGTGGGGCGAATACTTATCGTCGACGACCAAAAAAATATGCGCGCTACACTGGCGATGATGCTGCGGCGAAGCGGGCACGATGTCGCTGAAGCAAAAGACGGATCCGACGCTTGTGAGGCTATCGGTGACGAAGCGTATGATCTGGTTATCACCGACCTGCGCATGGGCAAAGTCAACGGTATAGACGTGTTGCGCTATGTCCGGGAGAATTCACCGTTAACCGAAGTAATGGTGATGACCGCTTATGGCACGATTGAATCCGCAGTGGAGGCGATGCGCTTGGGGGCCTGGGATTACATTCAGAAGCCGTTCACCGAAGATGAATTAATATTAAAAATTGACAAGGCGCTGGAACGCCGTTGGCTCACCGGCGAGGTCTCCCTGCTCACCCAAGAATTCAAAGAACGGTACAAGTTCGAATCGATCATCGGCCGTTCCCGCGCGATTCGCGAGATTCTCACCCGCATCATCAAGGTGGCACCGACCGACACCACCGTGCTGATCACCGGTGAGAGCGGCACCGGCAAGGAGCTGATCGCCAAGGCCATTCACGCCAACTCGCGGCGTTCGGACCGGCCGTTCGTGCCGGTCAACTGCGCGGCGATCAGCGAGACCCTGTTGGAGAGCGAGCTGTTCGGCCACGTCCGGGGCGCCTTTACCGGCGCGGTGAGCACGCGCAAAGGCTTGCTCGAAGAAGCGGACGGGGGCACTTTCTTCTTCGACGAGATCGTCGAGACGACCACCCCGTTTCAAGCCAAGTTGCTGCGCGCGATTCAGGAAAAGGAGATCCGGCGGATCGGCGACAACAAGCCGATCAACGTCGACGTCCGCTGCATCGCGGCGACCAACCAGGATCTGCAGCAGTCGATTCAGGAGAAACGCTTCCGCGAGGACCTCTACTACCGGCTCAACGTGGCCCGCTTCCGCTTGCCGCCCCTGCGCGAACGCACTGAGGACATTCCCTCACTGGTGGAACATTTCATCAAGAAGTATTCCAAGAAGATGGGACGCATCGTGCGGCTCGGCGATGGGGTCACCGAACGCCTGATGTCGTACAGCTTTCCGGGAAATGTCCGGGAGCTGGAGAACATCATCGAACAGGGGGTGGCCCTGACCCTCGACGGGGAGATCCGCATCGGCGATCTGTTGCCCGGCGATGACGGGGATTCGCTGGACAAGAAAACCCTGGAGGACATCGTCGCCAGCGCCGAGCGGCAGGCCATCCAAAACGCATTGATGCAGTTCGAAAACAACGAGCGGGCCGCAGAGGCGCTCGGTTTGTCCGCGACCACCTTGTGGCGCAAGATGAAAAAGCTCAACATCGAGAACCCACACCGTCGCAGATAGCCCCATGAGAATCGGACCGTTCGACATCGGCCCCGGGGCAATCCTCGCTCCGATGGCCGGGATCACCAATCCCCCCTACCGACAAATCTGCCACGAGCAAGGGGCCGCATTGACGCCAACGGAGTTGATATCGTCCCACGCGCTGGTCTACCTGGCCCGCCGGCCGGCCGACTGCGCCAAACGGCTCAGCCGACAGACCCGCGCGCTGGTTCAACGGTATCCCGGGGAGGATCCGTTCGACGTGCAGATCTTCGGCAGCGATCCGGCGCAAATGGCCGAAGCCGCGCGCATCATCGCATCCCGCGGTGCGTCGATCATCGATCTCAATTTCAGCTGCCCCGCGCGCAAGGTGGTCAAGAACGGACGGGGAGCGGGGGTGGCGCTGATGCTCGATTTGCCCAAGCTGCAGCAGATCGCGCGGGAGGTGGTCAGCGCGGTGGAGGTGCCGGTGACGGCCAAGATTCGCGTGGGGTACAGCCCCAAGAAGCGCAACGCCCCAGAAGCGGCCAAGCGGCTCGAACAGGCCGGCGTCCGGGCGATCTGTCTCCACGGCCGTACCCGCGACCAGGTGCACGCCGGGCCGGTGGACTACGAGATTATGGCACAGGTGTGTCGCGGGGTGAGCATTCCGATCATCGGCAACGGCGGTATTCGCTCGGCCGATGACGGCCAAAAGATGCGCGAGCGAACGGGCTGCGCAGCAGTGGCCATTGCCCAAGCGGCCAAGGGCAACCCCTGGATATTTTGCGAGTTTCTCGACGCCGCCGTCCGACCGACGACAGCCCAACGGGTGGCCCTGTGCCGACGCCACCTGGCACTGCACGTCGACTGGCTCGAGGACGAACACCGGGCCGTGTTGGAGATGCGCAAGCACGCCTGCTGGTATCTCAAGGGCTTTTCCGGTGCGGCCGCCTTTCGCCAGCGGTTGGCCGGGGCCACCACGGTCGCCGGTTTTCACGAGCTGCTCGATGGGGTATCATCGATAGACCCGACATGATCACCATCGGCACCAGCGGCTACGATTACGCGGACTGGCGCGAGCATTTCTACCCCACCTCGATGAACCGCCGCCATTGGTTGACCTACTACGCCGAGCACTTCAGCGCCCTGGAGCTGAATTTCAGCTACTACAAAATGCCCAGCGCGAAGCAGCTCGCCTCGATGGTGGAGCGAACCGGGGGCAAGGTGGAGTTTGCGATTAAGGCCCATCGTTCGATGACCCACGAGCGAACGGCCACCGACGCGGACATCGCCCAGTTCAAGCAAGCCCTCGAGCCCCTCGTCGAAGCGGGTCGGCTCGGCGCGGTGCTGGCCCAGTTCCCCCATTCGTTTCGCCAGTGCGAGGAGAACCGGGTCTACCTGCGGCGCTTGGAAGAGAAGCTGGGCCCGCCGCTGGTCGTAGAGCTGCGCCGGCGGGACTGGGCCACCGAACCGATTGTCGATTGGCTCAAACGGGTCGGCGTCGGCTTCTGCTGTGTGGATGAGCCGCAGATAAAAGGTCTGATGCCCCCATTGGCACGGGTCACCGCCAGTCCGGCGTACGTGCGCTTTCACGGCCGTAACGCGGCCAACTGGTACAACCACGATCGTCCGGAACAGCGCTACGACTACGCCTATCGCCCCACTGAGCTGGAGGAGTGGGTGCAGAAAATTGTGGAGATGGACCGTCAGTCCGGCAAGGTCCTCGTCTTTTTCAACAATCATTTCCAGGGCAAGGCGGTCGACGCTGCCGTGATCCTGGGTCGTCTGCTGGGTTTGTAAGCGTAGAATTAGGGTTGTTTTTTGGCTGATTGTTGGCGCCGGTACTCTTCGAAAGCGTCCAGCAGCCGAGTGGAACCGGAGCGATACTCGGTGCTGCCCAGGGGAACCAGCTTCTCCTCCACCAGTGGCTGATCCGATGATTCGGGCTTGAGCAGGCCCTTTCGACTCAGGCCGGCGTAAAATTTAACCGTACCCTCGGGTTTGAATTTGAGCCTGATCAGGGTCCAATCCCTGATCACTTTTCCCGGGGGCCACTGATCAGTGGGCAACAGCCAATCTCCAGGCAGGTGGCTGGCGATCCGCTTCTCCTCCTTGCCCGAGCCCTCGTGTTTACCGCGGGCTTCGAGGTGAATCCGATAGCTCTTGTCGATTTTCTGCTCGGCTTTCCAATACAGCGCCACAATCTGCCCCGCCTTGGGCACGGTGAGCTCCGGAGCAATCAATTGGTAACCGATCAACTTGATGCCCCCCTCATAGGTCACATTCACCGGCACCGCCTCCGGCGGTAGGGCGTCGATAATCGTGTCGGACGGGGCGAGCCGCAACCGGGAACCTTTGGGCCGCTTGGGCGGCTGGCGGACCTCGGCCGGTCCCTCAATACCGCCCGGACGGCAGGCGATCCGGACGATCCCGTTCTCAATCGCCACTGTCGTTCCCAGTTTCTTCGACCGCTCCTTCACCAGCCGCAGAATCCCATCGCGCACGGCGCCCTTGGCCAAGTTGGTGCGGTTCTTCTTCAGCGCCAGGGGATATCCGGTCAAGCCGGTGACCCCGGCCCGAGTGACCGACAACTTCCACAACATCGCCCGATGGCTGTCATCCCCGCCGCCGTAGTCCACTACCAGGTTTCCCGCATCGTACATCACCGGCTTGCCCTCGATAATCTCCACCCCTTGCAGCCAGTGGGAGGAATGACCCAGGATCCCGTCGTACCCGGCCTTGATCAGTCGCTTGGCCAGGGTCCGCAGGTGCTCGGTCGGCTCGGCGATCCAGTTGTCCCCCCAATGGGGGGTGAACAACACCACGTGGGCGTATTTTCGCGCCCGCTTGAGAATGGCCGCCAGATCCCGAACCAGCCGATCCTGCTTGCGGCCCTTTTCGGCCCGCCGGTGAAACAGGGTGCCGGCCTTATCGCCCTCGGCGCGAAAGGCCTTTGCCACGGTCAGGTCGGCACCGACAAATGCGACGACCGTGTCTTTGAGGGTGAAATAGGCCGGTTGCCGGGCGTCGTCGAGGGAGTGGCCGCCGCCAGTGTAGGCAATGCCGGCAGCGCTCAGTCGATCGAGCATCTCTGCAAACGCTTCGGGCCCGTAGTCGCCGGCGTGATTGTTGCCCACCGCCACAATATCGACACCAGCGGACTTGAGCACATCGATCATAATCGGATGGGCTCGATACATGTAGGGGCGGGGCTCACCCTTGTCGTAAAAATACCCCCCCTTGGCGATGACCCCCTCGCCGTTGACGAGGGCAATGTCCGCCTTCTCGAGCAGGGGCTCCACATCACCGAACAGGCGGTTTCTGTGCTTTTCGTTGAACAGGGCATCATTGATCCGTCTTCCGTTGGTCACATCACCACCGTAGACGATGGTGTGGGTGGGCAGATCCTCAGGGGCAGGGACCTCCTTCGAAGATGAGCAGGCCCCGAACAACAGGACCAGTGCGCAGAACCATAAGACACTATAAAAAGTAGCAGCAATCGTTTTCATAGATATTCCGCTCCTCGACACTGCTCGTCCACTTCACCCGATCAAAGAATTGTGAGGAGCAGTCTCTTCGGCGATCACTGAGGTGATCTATTTTTTGGTGGGCGCCTTTGCCGGTGCCGATTTCTTCTTCTTCGGTGAGGATTTCTTACCGGCGAGCGCCTCACTCACCGGCTTGCCATCCTCATCCCAGTACTTCCACTGTCCGGTCTTTTTACCGGCTTTGAACTGTCCTTGCTTAGCTTTCTTTTTATTGGCGTGCCAAAATGTCCACTCCCCCTCCCGTTGACCACTCTTGAGCACGCCTGCTCGCTCGGGAGTACCGTCCTCGTACCAGTGCTCCCACTTTCCATCTCTTTTTCCGGTGACGTAATTGCCCTTTTGCCGGGTTTCACCGGTTTCGTGCCAGTAGATCCACTCCCCGTGAGGTTTTCCGTCAACCCAATGGCCTTTGTCCTTTTTCTTTCCGCTCAGGTACCAGGCATTCCATTCGCCCGAGGCTTTACCGTCCTTGAAAGTGCCCTCCAACACCTTTTGGCCGTTCTTGGCCCAGGTGCTCCATCTGCCCTCTTTCTTCCCGTTTTTGAACACCCCCTCTTGGCGCTTTTCACCATTGTCGTGAAAGTACACCCAACGTCCTACCCGGTTGCCGTTTTCAAACGCCCCCTGATGTTTCAGCTTCCCGTTCTTGTGCCAGTAAGACCACTTCCCATGGGGTTGATCATCGACCCACTCCCCCTTGTCTTTCTGCTGGCCGTTGTCCCACCACGCCTGCCAGATCCCCACCCGTTTGCCGTTGTCGAATTTCCCTTCGAACACCTTTTTCCCGTTCTTGGCCCAGGTGATCCACAGTCCGGATTTCTCATCGTCGAGATACTCCCCCTCTCGGTGTTTCTCGCCGCTGTCGTGCCAATACTGCCAACGCCCGGTCCGCTTGTTCTTGGTGTATTGTCCTTGAGATTTCTTAATCGACTTGGTGTGCCACGAGACGTACGGACCCTCCCGCACCGACCGGCCACGCTCATCGTTGATTTCACACCACTGCTCGTTGTCCATCGGTGGAACATCACCGCGCAGCGTGGCCCCTTTGGGGCAGAATCCGTTGCCCTGGCAATGAAGCATCATCGAAATGGTGACAATTGGGACAAAACGGCATTTCAACATCATCCTCTCCTTATTCTCTCACCAGCGGTGTACCGTTGTTCATTTGCGAGTTGCCGCCGATGTTAACGGCATTTGTTGCCCAATGACAAGGTTTGATCGCACCCCGTCGCCCTCCCCGCGCAAACAAAGAAAGCTGACAATTTTTTCCGGTCCGGATTTTGCTTCGGTTTTCTCTGTTCATGAGAACAGACGTCCAACAGGAAAGACAACGAGGGGAAAACATGAATCGTTTGGACGACGATCAAATCCAGACCACTGAACAATCACTCGAAGCGCGATCCCGCGCCCTGTACGACGAAGAGCGGGTTATCGCTCTTCAGACCCTGCTGATTCACGCGATCAAAGGGATTGCCATGTACATGAATCGGGCCCGCCAACTGGCGGTCGCCGATCGCCTCATTGATCGCTTCACCACCAATGCTCTGTACGTGGCCATGTCCAAAACGACGGCCGTCACCGACGACCAGTTGGCGACGATGATTTTCGAGGCCGCGCACATGCGGGATCGCGCTCAGAAGCTGTACGAATGGGTTTGCGGTCCCCACGTCAAAATCCCCGAGCAACTGTGGGGGCCGGCGCTGTGGCAACCCGGCCCCAACTTGGATTGCCTCATCTCTCAAGGCCGAGGCATCTGTACCCAGCGGATGATGCACCCCAACGGATTCGCCGCGGCCCAATTGGAGCATCTATGCCTGCACGAGCTCAAACATTCCGCCTCGCACCTTTCAACGCTACGTGCCGCAAAGGAGGATGTCGACGAAGTGCTGGATTTCTTCTACAGCGCGCTCAACCTATTGGCCTGCAGCACCGATCTGGTCATCCTCAGTAAACTCGCCCGGCAGGTCGAAGAGATGAGCTTCACCACTACCAACCAGCTGCCCGCCAGCCTGCAAAACGACGGAGCCGCTGCCCGAATGGTCAGCGGATCCGACATCAACAACAGGGTCTGAAAAAAGAGAATTCGCTCGGTTGATGGGTCGATTCAGACTGGGTACGTGGGTCAGTCGAGACTGGGGTGTTTTTGTCCCCGTGGGTCGAAAATTCCCCTGGCGTCAGGGGGCTGAATCCGTGTCGGAATCGCCATCCGAATCAGTCTCCGTATCCGAATCCGAATCGGTCTCACACACGCAACCGAGCAGCACACACGAACCGCCGCTCAGGCCTTGATCGACTTGACAGTAATCCACCCGACACCGTTCGTCGTCGCACGATTCGAGGCACTGACAATTGTCTGCCGCATCACAGTGGGCGGTGCGTTTTTGCCAAAGCTCGGCATCATCCGTCCATTGATTCTCCATGCAGGCGGCAAAACAAGCGGTCTCACTGCAGACCGACTCGGAGCTGTCATCATCATCATCGCCGCTCTCGCCACAGGCGAATCCACCACACAGGGATACTCCCACCAAAATGACCCAAAACTTCATCATCATTAATGCCGATGAATATCCTTGTGCATCAACTGCCTGGTCGCGGTCAGGCGCTCCTCGGCGGACATCTGCGAAAATTTGAGGTTCAAGTGCTCGTCATTCTCCGAGGCGAGCAGGTTCACCGCATGATTGATCACTCGGGAGGGAAACACACCGAATTCCTCGTACATCCCACGCCGCTCGTCGAGCAGTCGCGAGCAGGCGATACAACTGGCGGGCAGCGCTTCGAGCTGGGACAGCAGGGCCTGATCGTCGAATATATTGCCGGTGATTTGTGTCTTCTGGGCCAACTCGATCATCTTCGGTGCGGTCAGCCCGTACTCCACCGCAGTGGTGATGCCGGCCAGCAGCAAGTGAAACATCGCCGATCCGTCGGGAGAGCGGAGCTCGACCGTTTGTACCCCCCGATTGTGCTGGTAGTCCGCCGGTTCGGCCGGGTTGACCACCGGGGCCAGATTGGGTGTCTTGTTCCAGCCCAAGGGCACCCGAATCAATGCCGAGCGGTTGGTGTGACTCCAGCAGATTCGCGTGGGGGCCTCCTGATTGGGCACCAATCGCAAAAAGGCCGAGGCGACGGTGTTGCCAAAGGCCGAGAGGGTCGAGGCGTAGCGCACTACCCCGCCGATCAATTTCATCGCCTCATTGGACAGATCCCCGGTCTTGGTGAGCATGATGTTGCGGCCGTCTTTCATCAGCTCCAAGTGAATGTGCAGCCCGTTGCCGGCCACCCCCTCTTCGAGCTTGGGCGCGAACGTGGCGAGCATGCCGTGCCGATAGGCCACATTGCGGATGACCCAGCGGGCCAGGGCCAAAAAATCCCCCATCTCGTCGATCGGGCGGGTCAGCAGCTCGATCTCGTGCTGTTCCCCCCGGCGACCCGAGAGCAGGGGCAGGTCGGACCGAACCGCTTCGATGAATCCCACCTCCGAGTGGGCATACTTCACCGCGCCGGTGATCTGGGCGATATGGCGCACCATCTCACTGACGATGTGACCGCTCTTAAAAAACGGTGCCGGTGCGTGATATCCCGACTGTCGACGGGGCGCAAAGTAGTCCCCTCCCCCTTCGCCGAGCAGAAAGAACTCCAGCTCGCCCAGGGCATGAAGCTCGAGACCGGTCTTCTCCTTGAACCGCTGATGGGCGATGGACAGAATATTGTCCGGCGGAAACGGGGCCAATGCACCGTCCCGATCGAGGTAGCGGCAGATGAAATCCAGGCTGTGCTCATCGAACGGACTGAGAAAGGCGGTCTTGTAACTCGGGACGACGTACAAATCCGAATTGGAGGCGTCCACCAGCCCCTTGAACAGGGACGAGCCGTCGACCCGCTCCCCAGAGGCCAGGATGCGCTCGGCATAGTCGAGCCGGCTCACCGGCAGCTTGAGCTCCTTGAGCTGGCCGTCGATGCCGGTGTAGTGAAAAGTCAGGCGCTCGATACGTCGCTCTGTAATCACCCGGAGCATATCCGCCCGGGTGAACTCACCCGGCTCTTTATCCAGGAGCGCGCAAAGTGGATTGGATAGGGGAAGTTGATCGGTCACGGGCCTCTCCATTTCTTCGAAACTGGCCTTCAGTCATAGAATCGATTGTCGACGTGGTGCAAGCAAAAAGGTGCTGACCGGGTCATTGGTCGAACGCTTCTTCGACGGTGAGCAGCTGGTTCGTGGTGTAGAGCGGGTCGAGCAGCTCGTTGATGCCGGGGTCGCCCGGATTGAGAATCAAAAACAGGTCGAACGGGACATAGGGCATCTCCCGTCGCCATTCGGCCTGGATGCGATCGGTGAGCTCGATATCCCGTTTGGCCGCCTTGCCCAATTCCCGTTTGAGTTGAAAGGCCAGGGTGCGGCGGATATCCGGATTGGTCTCGGTGATCAGGAGCGCCTTGAGATGCTCGATGACCAGGTTGTTCAACCCCAGCCGGTAGAGCAACGTGGATGAGAGGACGCTGGCATACTGCGGTGCGTTGGGCATCAACGCGGCTTTGCTCAACAGGTAAGCACCGCGCTCCTTGAAGTGCCGCCGGGTGGGGTGGTTCTTTTGCCGCGGTAAAAAGGGCTCCATTTCGTAATAGTGCATAAATCCCAGATGAAAGGTGATTTCACCATCATTGGGGAACTGTTTTGTCCCCAACTCGAACACCTCGATGGCCAGCTTGACCGATTGTTCGGTGATTTCCCCCCGATGGTACAGTGTGAGCACGCCGCCACGGGAGTAGATCGCCCGAAATTTGGGATCCAGCTCGGCTGCCGTCCGCATGTAGTTCATCGTAAAATTGTCGACCGGCGTCTGTTGGCCCCGTCCCCAGTCTTTTAAGGCAATGTCACCGAAATAGACGATGGTCTTGATCCAGACGAAATCCGCCGCCGCCTCGTTGTACCCCAGTGAAAACACGCGCAGCCAATCGGCCGGCGGTAGATAGTAGCGATCCACATCATCGACAACTCGATCGTGAAGCGATACGGTGGACGCGCGCAGGGGAATCATCGCTCCGAACAGCAACAATCCCAGACAAATCCACACTCCCTGGTGCTTGCTCGACACGGAAATACCATAGCAAATGCACCGGGATTGCCAAAAAAAACAGGGTCGCCTGTCCAGCCACCCCCATCTCCCACATCCACCGGGCTTGCCCCAAAAAATCAGCGTCAGCAGTCCGACCAATCCCACCATCCGCATCCCCGATGAATAGGGGATTCGGCGGGTCGTCCATATTCGGGAGGACGTTTGAAGGTTTTATTTTGGCTGATTATTGACTATAACTTAGCGACGAGACCCAAACAGAATCCGCCCATTGCACGCGCAAAGAAAGTGGAGGAAAACATGAAAAAGGCAATTTGGGGCCCGGTTGTCGGTGTGCTCACCGTGCTCGTAATCTGCTGCAGCGAGAGCTCGCAAGAACCGGTTCAAGGCCAAGCACCAGCCAATGTCCCGCCGATGGTGCAAACCAGTAATGTCAACGCGCCCCCGCCACCTGTCGCGCAAAACCCCAACAGCGAGCCGCTACTCGCCAAACCGGTAACTGACGAGCCCGGTTCCCCGGCCAACCCGGCGAGTGCCGGTAGCGAGACCACCGGCAAACCCGGGGGCACGAAACCCGTTGTCAAGCCCACGCAGGCGGATATGCCGAATCCTGCAGCGCAACACTGCAAAGATTCCGGCGGAATTGTTGTATCGGTGAAATCAAAATCCGGACCGGTCGAGGTCTGCAAATGGCGCAACGCGACCCAATGCGAGATATGGCGCTTCTACCGCCAGCAGTGCAAAATGGGTGAGTGCAAGCACCCGACGGGCATCTGCCCGGACAAACCCGGCCAGGTCGGTGCGCCCAATCCCGCCTCGGTAAAGTGCAAAAAAGCGGGCGCCAAGGTCGAAAGACTCAAAACCGACGAGGGTGAGATCGGCATCTGTGTCTGGCCGGACTACTCCCGCTGCGAAGAATGGCGCTTCTTCTACGGCAAATGCAAAAAGGGCGAATGCCGCCAGAAGCGGGGCATCTGTCCCGACACGCCGGACCAGACCAGCGGGGCCAATCCCGCCTCGGTGTACTGCAAGAAGACCGGTGGTGCGCTCCAGATAATCAAAACCGAAAAGGGGGAGAGCGGCGTCTGCTACTGGCGCGACGGCTCCCGCTGCGAAGAGTGGCGGCTGTACCGCAAGCAGTGCAAGCGGGGAGAATGCAAGGCCAAAAACGGTATCTGCGAGCAGGCGACCCAAATCGGTCAAGCCAAACCCGCGGCAGCCTACTGCAAAGAGACCGGCGGTGCGTACAAAAAGACCGGGAAGACCGGCATCTGCATGTGGCGCGACGGTTCCCGCTGCGAAGGATCTCGGCTGATGAAAAAGACGTGCAAGCGCGGAGATTGCCGGGCCAAGAGCGGTATCTGTCCCGAGGGCGGTGGCAAGCCGCCGCAAACCGGCATGGCCAACCCCGCCTCGGTGCACTGCAAAAAGAACGGTGGCAAGGTGCGCATGGTCAATACCCCCAAAGGACAGATCGGGGTATGCGAATTTCTCGACGGCTCCCGTTGTGAGGAGTGGCAGTTCTTCAGGAAACAGTGCAAGCGAGGTCATTGCCGGGCCAAGAACGGCATGTGTCCCGAGCGAAATCGCAAGCACTCCAAAGGTGCAGCAGCCACCCGTTAAGCACACGCGCAAATAATCTCGCCATCTTCACCCTAATGTTGCATAAAAGTTCGAGCCAAAACGCGCCAAGGTGCGGGTTCATCTCAGGCAAAATTCGGGCGCAATTCGCTGTTGTGGGTGATGCCCAATTGCGTGTCCAATTTGAGTAGACGAAAGATCTCGAACGGCTGCTTCTTCAATCCCGCTACCCTGGCATCACCACCACGGGCCCGGGCGCGCTCCATCGTCGTCAGAATGACACTCACCCCGCGACTGTCGATAAGATTCAAATCACTGAGATTGAACACCAGTCGCCGAAAATGCTGTTTGGCCGAGGCGTTCTCGACATTGGTATTGAGCAACTCATCGATCTTGCGAGTCATGAACCCGGCGGTGAGCGCGTCCAATTGCCCCATCAGGGATAAGACCAATACATCCTCATGCTTTTCTGTTCTGAACTTGAGCATCTTAATCTCTCCTCGCAAATAAACTGACCCTGCTCTTAAGCACTTTCCATGCCACGCGGATAACTCTAATGTAGGTTGCACTTTGCGCATTGCCACTCCCATTTGTGTTCTTAAGTGGAAAAAATTCTTCAAACGAGTTGGAAAATCTTCAACCAGCCAAAATTAAACCACTTTTTTTTTCACTGCCTTGGGTTGGCAGCAGTAAATAACAGTGTTTTTTTGTTCTTTGTTTTGCCCCTAATTCAAAGATACAATTACACAAAAATCTCTCTGTTAGCCGACACCTTCTTGCATGTGTCGGCGACACTTCATCTGTAAAGTGCGGATGTGTCGGTGACAGTTGGAGCGTTACATATCCCGAGTGTCAGTGACAGTTGTGTTGTCTCAAAACAGTATCAGAAACGAATCAAAGATTGCTTTTTTGCGATCATTTGTCCTGCGTGCGACGAATATTCCCATCTCGTGAGAACTCACTGGGACCCTGCCCTGTGAAAAGAAAATTGGATTATCACTGGAACACCGCCCGATAAACGGATTCTCAGTTGAGTCCCCCCCTGCTTTTGGTTAGCATAACCGCAAAACAGTCAGGAGCACGACGGTCCAAACTCGGCAAATGCCGAGCCCCCTTCCGGGACGCAGTATAAAGGAGGACAAATGCAACGTAGATTAACTCTGGCACTCATTCTGGCGGGGATCGTCGGATTGACCGGGATCGGCCCCGTTTGGGGCGGGGACGAGACCAAACTCGAAATCCCCTATGAAAAGTACACCCTGGACAACGGTCTCGAGGTGATCCTTCACGAGGATCACACCCTACCGCTGGTCGCTGTCAGTGTTTGGTACCACGTGGCCGCGTATCACGAGGTGGTCGGGAAGTCGGGATTTGCCCATCTGTTCGAGCACATGATGTTTCAGGGATCAGGACACATCGCCGATGACGTGCACATTCGCACACTGGAGAACATCGGCGCCAGCACGATCAACGGAACCACCAGCTTCGACCGCACCAACTATTTCGAAACCGTACCGTCGAATCACCTGGAAACCGCCCTGTGGTTGGAGAGCGACCGCATGGGTTTTCTGCTGGACGCGCTGAGCCAGAAGAAACTGGACAACCAACGGGATGTCGTCAAGAACGAACGGCGGCAGGGGATTGAAACGCGGCCCTATGGATTGGCCGAGGAAAAACTGTGGCAGGCCGTCTTTCCCAAGCCCCATCCCTACCACGGTCGGGTGATCGGCTCGATGGCCGACCTCAGCGCCGCCTCGCTGGAGGACGTCCGCCAGTTCTTTACCACCTGGTACGCACCGAGCAACGCCACCTTGACCATTGCTGGAGACTTCACCCCTGACCAAGCCAAGGCGCTGGTCCAAAAGTACTTCGGATCCCTGGCCAAAACCGCCAAGCCCGTTCCGCCCAAGGTGGCTGATGTCACGATTGCAAAACCCATTCTCATCGAACACGCCGAGGCCATCGGCAAGCTCCCCAAGCTACAAGTCGTTTGGCTGACACCGAAAATCTACGCTGCCGGAGACGCCGCCGCCGACGTGCTCTCCAACCTCCTGTCGAACGGCAAATCCTCCCGACTGCACAAGAAATT
Source organism: Myxococcota bacterium (assembly GCA_028278265.1). GTDB lineage: Bacteria > Myxococcota_A > Polyangia > JAAYKL01 > JAAYKL01 > JANQET01. The sequence continues at coordinate 19,463 of JANQET010000276.1, read as the reverse complement.
GATCCACGAGCTGGAACTGGCCCAGAGCGTCAGTGCTTACCAATACAGCCTGGGGGCCCAATCCGTGTTCTTCGTCGACGTGGTCGGCCGCACCGGGGTGGCGCCGAAGCGGCTGCTGACCGAGGTGGATGCGGTGCTGGAGGAGATTCGTCAGGGCAAGGTGAAACAACAGGATGTGGAGCGAGCCGTGAATCGATTTGAAACCAGCTTTTTCAAGGGACTCCAACGGCTCGGCGGATTCGGTGGCAAGGCTGAAAAACTTCAGGGGTACAACCACTTTCTCGGCGATCCCGGTTTTATGGCCCGGGATCTGGATCGATACCGCAAGGTCTCCATCGAGGAGGTCGTCGCATTCGCCAAAAACGAGCTGGACACGGCCAAACGGGCAGTGCTGTTTGCCGTCCCCGCTGCTGCTGACGAACAGCCCAAAAAGGAGGTCACCCGATGAAATCGATTCAGCTTGCAATTACCTGTGTCCCGGTCCTGTTGTTGCTGAGCTGTGCGCTGTGTCCTCCACTGCCCGTCGAAACGGCGCCGGAGGCGAGCAAAGCGCTGGCCAAAACCCCAGTGGAGGCGCCGGCCAAGCCCGATGAATCTTGGCGGGCCACTGCACCGGTGCCCGGCCCGGCACCATCGCCGGTGATTCCGACATTTACCCGAACGACGATGGCCAACGGACTGTCGATTATCGTCAGTGAGCGCCCCGGCCTGCCCCTGGTGTCGATCAGCTTCGCCGTCCAGGCGGGCTCCTCGATCGAGCGCAAACAGCAGGCCGGCCTCGCCGATTTGACCTACGAGACGATGCTGGAGGGTGCGGGGACCAGGGACGGCATCGCCCTGGCCGAGGCGTTCGCCGACCTGGGTACCTCCTTTGGCGTCAGTACGGAACGAGACGGAGCGGCCTTTGGCCTGACCGTGCTCAAACGCAATCTCGATCCGGCCTTGACCCTGGTCGCCGATGTTGTGCGCAAGCCCACCCTCAAGGCCAAGGATTTCAAACGCAAACAGAAGGAACGGCTCGCCGACATCACCCGCATGATGGCCAACCCCCGCTACTTGAGCAACGCGGGCATCTCCTCTGAGGTCTACGGCGTCGATCACCCGTATGGTCACCCGGTGCTGGGCACCGAGAAAACCGTGGCGAAACTCAAACCGGCGGATGTGAAACGGTTCTATCGCCAACAGGTGGCCCCCAGTGTGTCGGCGCTGATCTTTACCGGCGATGTTACCCTCGCAGAGGCCCGCGCATTGGCCGACAAACACTTCGGCAAATGGAAGGTGCGCCCCCCGAAGGCCAAAGCGGCCCCCCCCGCAGTGGGTGTCGCACCGCGTAAGCGAATCGCGGTGATTCCGCAAAAGGGACTCAAGCAGACGATCATCAGCATGGGGCGCCCCGCGGTGGAGGCGGGCAATGAGCAAGAATGGGCCCTGACCATCGCCACCGACGTGTTCGGCGGAATGTTCGGCAGCCGGTTGAACATGAACCTCCGGGAGGACAAGGGGTATACCTACGGGGCGCGCGCCCGGTTGGCAGCGATGCGCCAAATGGGGGGGTTGATCGCCTTCTCCTCGGTACAGGCCGATGTCACGGGCGCGGCGTTGACCGAATTCTTCAAAGAGCTCGGCGGAATGACCGAGGCGCCGATATCACAGGAGGAGTTCGAAAATGCGCGGGACAATGTGCTACGCTCGGTCTCCGGTTGGTTCGAGTCTATTGGCGGTCTGTCCCGCGCCGCGACGCGGATATTCCTCAGGAATCTGCCGCTCGACCGATATCAGCGAATGATCGACGGCTATCGCCAGCTCACCCTGGAAGCGGTCCAACTAGCGGCCAAGCAGTATTTCGAGGCACCGAATATGAAGCTCGTCCTTGTCGGTGACATGGACGTGATCAAAAAACAGGTACCCGCGATCAATGTCGGTGAGCTCGAGGAAATCTCCGTCGATACCCAATAGCCCGGGGTTTACCCGGCCAGTGCCTTGATTCCCTCGATATAGGGCGCGCGGACCACGCCCCGATCAGTGATCAGCGCGGTGACCAGCTCAGCCGGTGTGATATCGAATGCCGGATTGAGGACCGGTACGCCCTCGGGGATGATCCGTTGTCCCAGCACGTGGCTCACCTCCTCGGCCGGGCGATCTTCGATGGGAATCGCCGCTCCGGTGGCTGTGTTCAGATCGATGGTCGACCAGGGGGCCGCCACATAGAACGGCACATTGTGTGCCCGGGCGGCCAGCGCTACGCTGTAGGTGCCGATTTTATTGGCCACGTCTCCGTTGGCCGCCACCCGATCGGTCCCCACGACGACGAGGTCGATTTTCCCACCCGCGATCAGCGAGGCGGCCGCCACGTCGGCGATAACCGTGACATCGATGCCATCCCGGGCGAGCTCCCAAGCGGTCAGTCGCGCCCCCTGCAGAAACGGCCGGGTTTCGTCGGCGATGACTTTGATCCTCTTGCCGGCCTGAACGGCCGAGCGAACAACCCCCAGCGCCGTGCCGTGACCCGCTGTGGCGAGGCCGCCGGCGTTACAGTGGGTCAGCAGGGTGGCCGACTGAGGGATCAGGTCCAGGGCCTGTTCCCCGATGCGGTGACACAGGCCCAAATCCTCGTCACAGATGGTCTGGGCCTCGGCGAGCAGCGCTTCTTTGATCTGCTGAACCGGGGCGGTTGCAACCTGGGCCAGCCGTGCGCGCATGCGCTCGATCGCCCAAAATAGATTCACTGCGGTGGGCCGAGCGGCCGCCAGCAGATCACACGCCTGTTTGGTCTGCTCGACCACGGCGGCCGCATCACCGCGGGCGTTGTGAGCCCCCAGGGCCACGCCGAACCCTGCGGCCACCCCAATGGCCGGTGCTCCTCGGATGACCATCGTCTTAATCGCCTCGGCAACTTCGGGAACCTCGCGGTAAATATTGTATTTTTCTTGATGCGGGAGAAGGCGCTGATCGATCATCACCACCGCCTGATCGCGCCATTCAATCGTCACAAAACTCTGTTTTTTGTTCTCCATGGAGTGTTTGCCTCATCGTGGGGTTGAATACCGGTTGATTTTGGGGTCGGTTCTACCACGGCACCGCAAAAGGTCTCAACCGTTTACCCAGACGGCAAGAATTTCAAACAGCTTATAATCTACGCATAGTGAATAAAGTATCAATTTGGCATGTAACTCGAGGAAACCGGTACCCCCCAGAACGGCGGGAATTTTTCACTCCACAGACTGTTTTAATACAGGAAACTACCAGGTTAACTATTTGAATTTACGAAATTAACATGCACCCAAAGGAGCTGACCCATCCCGGCGTTACCCCCTTAGTGCTCGAAATATTTTACTTAATGACCAAATTATATTAGGTTTCCTTGTGGATATGTCTACAGTGTAATAATTTCCTTTTTTTGTGAAATGAAACTGTAATCCGTTGAAATGCGTGAAACATAGCTCAGATTTAATAGAGGAGAGAGGGAAGGCCGTCGAATTGTCAACATCCTCGATCAGTAAGGTACTCACTCACCTGGATGCCTCTATTGCCATTTTTGACTCAAATGGGGAATGTACATACTGTGCGCCCGATCTGGAGCGCCTATTCGACATGACCCCCCAAACCCTGTACGAGTTCGTCAGCGCGTTGACCTTTGATCCGGACATGCGCGCCCAACTGCTCGACACCATCTCCAACATCAAGAAAGGCAATCCGGCGATTCAGCTCGTGCGGCCGGACAAGAATGCAGGACGCCAGCATTTTGAAGTGCGCGCCTTCGAAATAGAGGAAAAGACCGACGGAGCGCTGTTCATCGTCGTCCGAGAGACCTCGCACAACATCAAATTGCACCAGGAGCTCGAACGGCTCGAACGACTTGCCATCGTGGGCCAAATCGCGGCCGGGGTCGCCCACGAGTTCAACAACATCCTCACGTCGATGCTCGGCTGGACGCAGATCGCCCGGCAAAAAAAATCGACACCACAGATGGTCTCCTCCGCCGTGGACATCATCGGCGAAAACGCCCAACGGGCTCGCGACCTCGCCTTTCAAATGCTGGATGTAGCCCGGGACGATGCGGACACCACCCTCGAGCCGGTCTCGTTGGTTCAAATCGCCGACGACGTGCTGCGCCTGCTGATGATCGAGCTGGACAAGTTGAACATCGAGGTGGTTCGCCGGTTCGATGACAATATCGAGCCCTGCCTGGCAAACAACAACCGCCTCTGGCAGGTATTCGTCAATCTGGTGCGCAACGCAATGGACGCGATGCCCGACGGGGGCACGTTGGAGCTGACCATCACCCAACGGGAACAGAATATCTTCGTCTCCATCGGGGATGACGGATTGGGGATGAAGCCCGAGGTCAAGCGACACATTTTCGACCCATTTTTCACCACCAAACTCAAAGGTCAATCCTCGTCGCGGATCAGCTCGGGGCTGGGACTGGCCATCTGCCGGGAAATTGTCGAGGAGCACGGGGGCACGATCGACGTGGCCAGTGCGTTGCGGCAGGGGACCGTGTTCACCATCACCCTACCCGTAGCCCAGGAAGGGGAGTCCGAACAGCCGGCTCCGAGGACGACCACCTCGTCGATTCCCCCGGGGATGAACATTCTCATCGTCGATGATGAACCGGATATCGGTGAGATGATGCGCACCGCCCTGGAGCTCAAGGACGCCAGCGCCGTGGCGGTCTGTTCAGGGGAAGAGGCGGTGGATCGATGTCGCACCCAACAGTTCGACGCGGCGTTCATCGATTTCACCATGCCCGGTCTGTCGGGTAAGCAGCTCGGCCAGGAGCTCCACGCCGTGCAACCGGAGCTGCCGATCATCTACATGAGCGGGCGAGAGGTGGAGGTCAGCCCGGACGTGCAGATCGCCGATTTCCTCAAAAAACCATTTGATATTCAAGAGGTCCAGCACAAGCTGAGAGAGGTCCTCGAAGGGGTCAAGCGATCCGAGCAACCCCGCCCACCGACCGACCTGGCAACCAAGGCCGACTGATCCCGATTTGACGGACGGGATAAAGCGGATAATATCCCCCGGCGATGGGATACGATTTCAAAACGGTCCGCTCGCAGGACCGAATTTATACCGTGGGGGAGCTCAACCGCCGGGCGCGCCTGCTATTGGAACAGCAGCTCGGCGACCTCTCGGTTGAAGCCGAGGTGCAACAGGTCACCCGGGCCCGCTCCGGCCATCTCTACTTCACGCTGACCGATCTCAAAGGCCAGGCCCAGATTCAAGCGGTGATGTGGCGGGGCCAGGCCCTGCGCTACGGGGCAAAAATCGTTACCGGTCAGGCCGTGCGGTGTCACGGTCGGGTGACCCTTTACGAACCCCGCGGTTCGTTCCAGCTGGTCGTCAATCGGGCCGAAGAGGCCGGCGAGGGCTTAAAGGCGCTGAAACTGGCCGAGCTGAAAAAAAAGCTGGCCGCCCAAGGGGTGTTCGACCCGGCGCACAAACAGCCCCTCCCGGCGTTTCCCGAGTGTGTCGGCGTGGTCACTTCGCGCAGTGGGGCGGCGATTCGGGACATCCTCAAAGTGCTGCAGCGGCGGTATCCCCTGCGGATTGTACTGGCCCACACCCAAGTCCAGGGCGCAGAGGCGCCGGCGATGATCGTGGGAGCTCTGGCACAAATGGCCGAGCGGAGCGATGTGGACGTGGTGATCCTGGGGCGTGGTGGCGGGTCGACGGAGGACCTGGACGCTTTCAATACCGAGGCCGTTGTCCGGGCGGTGTTCGATCATCCCCAACCGCTGGTGGCGGCAGTGGGCCACGAGATCGACACCACTTTGGTCGACCTGGCTGCCGATCACCGCGCAGCCACCCCCTCCGAAGCGGCCGAACTGGTCGTGCCGGATCGGGATGAATTGTTGGCCGGCCTGCACCGGTTGGATCACCATCTCGCTCGCGCGGTCTCCCATCACCTCCAGGCGGCCAAACAGCAGTTGGCAATGAGCCTGAGCGACCTCAGCGCGACCGATCCGAGGGTGCAGCTGACCCGACACGCCCAACGGCTGGCCCAACTTCGGGAGTCGTTGAACCGCTGGCCCGGGCAAACCCTGCCCCGGGCTCGCGCCGAGCTCGACACCCTGCGCGAGCGGATCGATCGTTGGCCGGGGCAGACCCTTCCCCCGACCAAAACCGCCTTGCGCGATGTTAGCGAACGGATCGACCGTTGGCCCGAGCCGGTATTGGCCCGCGCCCGCGGCGAATTTGCCCAATTGGTGGCCAGTTTGGAGGCACTCAGTCCGCTGGCCAGCCTCTCCCGGGGGTATGCGGTCGTACGGCGCCGCCCGGACGGATTAATCGTCCGCGATATCGACGAAGCCCCGGCCGGAACCCGGGTAGACATCACACTGGCACGCGGCGAGTTGGGCTGCGTGGTGGAGAGTTCAAAGGACAATGACAAACAACACACTGACCCGTAACGAAATCGTCGCCCTGGACAAACAACTGATCTGGCACCCCTATACACCGATGCGTCCCTACATCGACGACATCGATCCCGTGGTGGTGGACCGGGCCGAAGGCATCTACTTCTACGATCGGGACGGCACTCGCCTGATCGACGCCAACTCATCCTGGTGGGTCAACGTATTAGGCCACAATCATCCTCGCCTGATGGCCGCGCTGGTTCGACAGACCGAAAAGCTGGCCCACTGCTGCCTGGCCAATATCACCCACGAGCCCGCTGTTCGCGTGGCCCAGAAACTTCTCGAACGATGTGGCAGTGACTACGCGCGGGTGTTCTATTCGGACAACGGCACCACTGCGGTGGAGTGTGGTCTGCGCATGGCGTACCAGTATTGGCAAAATGTCGGCCAGCCCAAAAAGAAACGGTTCGTCAGCCTGTCCCACGCCTTTCACGGGGAGACCATCGGCTCGGCGTCGGTTTCCGGGACCAAGGTGTTCCACCAAACCCTGGGGCCGTTGCTGTTCGACTGCATTCAACTGCCCAGCCCGGGAAAGAAAGACGGGACCGGCTCGGACCGCCCCTGGTATGAGCAGGCCTTTGCCCGCGCCAGAGATCTGCTGCAAGAGCAATCCCAAGAGATCGCCGCCATCATCCTCGAGCCGTTGGTACAGGGTGCGGCCGGCATGCTGATGTATCCACCGGAGTATCTCTCCCAATTGCACCAACTCTGCCAAGAGCTCGACATCCTGCTCATCGCCGACGAGGTGTTTGTCGGCTACGGGCGCACGGGCACCTTCTTTGCTCACCAGCAGGCGAACATCGAACCCGATATCATCTGCATGGCCAAGGGCTTCTCGGGCGGCGTGTTGCCGATGGCCGCCACAGTGGCCAACAAGCGGGTGTTCGAGGCTTTTCTGGGACCGGCCGAGCAGACCCTGTGGTACGGCCATTCGTTCACCGGCAACCCCCTCGGTGCTGCCGTGGCTCTCGAAACACTCACCATCTTCGAAGAGGAAAAAATCATCGAATCCCTGCCCCCCAAGTGCAATGCCATTCAACGGGGACTCGATCGGCTGACCGACCACCCCTGGGTACACGATGTCCGGCGCACCGGAATGATCGCCGCGTTCACTCTCGTCTCGGACACGTCAAAGGATGCAACGGCCAATTATCTCGACGACGCGGGCTGGCGCTTCTCTGCCGAAGCCCGCAAACGGGGGGCCTGGCTCCGCCCCCTGGGCAACGTCGTTTACTTTGTCGTCCCGCTGACCATCACCGAGGCACAGATCGACGAGCTGTTCGATATCGCGCACCAATCCCTCCAAGCGATTCGCTGATCAGATTCGATCGGTTCTTCCACCCCAGCGACCCTATGTATGAAGAGAAGAGGGAGGGTTATTGACCGCAGCCGGTTTTGTGACACTCCTCCCCGTTCCAGCAATAGGTGCACAGCTTCTCCCGGGGCAGGCCGATCGACTCGATCATGTCGTTCAACCGCTGAAACCTCAGTGAGGTAAGCCCTATTTGCTTGCCGATTTCGGCGACCATTTTCTGGTAACGGTCGGTCCGGGAGTCGGCGTACTCGTCCAGGTGGCTGTCCGCTCCGCCGTTGAGTGACATCATCGCCTTGCGGGTCGCCAAATCCATCTCGGATTTCGACTGGGAGAAGTTGAGAAACTTGCAGCTGAAGATGAGCGGCGGACAGGCCGGGCGCATATGAATCTCCTCAGCGCCGTAGCCGAACAGCCGCGTGATGATGTCCCTCAGTTGGGTGCCTCTGACAATCGAATCCTCACAGAACAGCAGGCGTCGCCCGCGAATCATATCCGGTACGGGGATCAGCTTCATTCGGGCGACCAAATCGCGCACTCGTTGGTCCTGCGGCATGAAGCTCCGCGGCCAAGTGGGGGTGTACTTGACAAAGGGCCGGCGATAGGGGACTCCGGCCTCGGTAGCGTATCCGATGGCATGGGCGTTGCCGGAATCGGGAATGCCGGCAACCAAGTCCACTTGCGCATCGTCTGCCCGACACAGGGCGGCGCCGCAGCGATTGCGGGTCATCTCCACGTTGATGCCCTCGTAGCTCGAGGCGGGATAGCCGTAGTAAACCCACAAAAAGGAGCAGATTTGCATCGCCTCTCCGGGGGGGCGGAGCTGTTCGACCCCGTCCGGGGTGATTTTGACGATTTCGCCAGGACCCAAGTAACGGTCGACTTTGTAGCCGAGATTGGGAAAGGCACAGGTCTCCATCGTGGCGGCAAAGGCATCTTTCTTGGAGCCGATGATGATCGGCGTGCGGCCCAATCGATCCCGGGCGGCGATGATCTCGGTCTCGGTAACGATCAACAGGGTGCAGGATCCTTCGATTGCCTCTTGCGCCGCGACGATGCCGTCCAACAGGGTCTGCTCCCGATCGATCAGTGCGGCCACCAGCTCGGTGGGATTGGTTTGGTTCATCGAGAGCTCGGAGAAATGAATGCCCCCCTTGGCCAACAGTTTTTCCGCCAGCTGCTGGAGATTGTGAATCCGCCCTACTGTCACCAGGGCATATCGCCCGTGGTGGGAGCCGATGAGGATCGGCTGATCCTCGTTGTCACTGATCACCCCGATACCCATTTTGCCGTGCAATTTCGGCAAATCGTCCTCGAATTTCGACCGGAACTGGGTGTTGCTGATGTCGTGAATGTTGCGTTTGAAACCCGCCGGATTCTTGACCACCAATCCCCCCCGGCGGGTGCCCAGGTGAGAGTGATAATCAGTGCCGTAGAAGAGATCGCTGATACAGTCTTCCTTGGATGCGACGCCGAATAATCCGCCCATGTGTTGCTCCTCCTTTGTTGGGGCAGAGCCTATCACAAGCGTTGGGCGAAAACTTCAACAATGTGTGTTTTTGCGGCCGGGCGCCAACCGCCGATCGCCTCGGTTGATACAAATAACCATAAAGATATCGACATAGTCCACAAATATGCTTTCTTTACCGTATACCCTGTCAAGGAGCGCCCATGGCCGGAGATGAGCACGAACGCATCGGGGATCTGGAGGCTATCTTCGAGCACATGAGCGAGGGGGCCTGCGTCAACGATCTGGTGTATGACGACTCCGGGACGCCGATCGACTACCGCGTGATCGATGTCAACGGAGCATACGAGCGCATTACCGGACTCACCAGAGCCAAGGCTACCGGCGCTTTGGCGTCAGAGCTCTACGGCACCGGCGAACCGCCGTTTCTCGATTTTTACGTTCGCGTGGCCCATTCCCAGGTCTCCGATTCATTCGAGTTTTACTGGCCCCCGGTGAAGAAACACGTCAAGGTCGCGGTGATCTCTCCCCGCCGGGGTCGATTTGTGGTCATTTTCTACGACGTGACCGAGATTGTCGAGGCTACCGCCGCCGCGCAAAAGAGTGAGCAACAATACCGCAGTCTGTTCCACAACTACCCCGTCGGCCTGGTGCTCTCCGAGCTCGATAGCGAAGAAATGATCGACTGCAACGGCTATATCGCCGAGCTATTGGGGTATCCCTCCCGCGAAGAGTGCCTGGCCTCGTACAAACCGGAGTTGCACTACACCAACCCCGCCGACCGGGAGGTAATGGCAGCCAGGCTCACGAAAGATGGATTCATCGAAAATATGGAGTTCGAGATTCGAGATACCCGCGGTCAACCGAAGTGGATTTCCTATACCGCTCGGCTCGACCGGGAGAGCGGGGTGATCGAGGGGGCGGCGCTCGATATCACCGAGAAGCGGGTCGTTCAACAGGAGCTCTACGCGAGCCAGGAGCGACTAAAGATGTCCCAGCGGGTCTCGAAAATCGGCCACTACGTGGTAGAGGATTTCACCATGGGTCTGTGGACCAGCTCCGAGATGCTCGATGAACTGTTCGGTATCGACGATACCTTTGAGCGGGTATTCGAAAACTGGATCAAAATCGTTCACGAGGACGACCGGGAGGCGGTTCAAAACCACTTCGCCGTCGATGTCATCGAGAACAGACAGCCGTTCGACAAAAAATATCGCATCGTCCGCCAGTCCGACGGGGAAGTTCGCTGGATGCACGGACAGGGCAACCTGGAGATATCACCCGATGGACAGCTGCTGCGGATGTTCGGCACGATTCAGGACATTACCGAACGACTGGATCTGGAAGAGCGTTTGCACCAGAGCGAGAAGATGCAGGCGATCGGCCATCTGGCCGGGGGAGTGGCCCACGATTTCAACAATCAGTTGGCCGGCATCGTGGGGTACGCGGACCTGCTTCGCGAAGAATTGACGAACAATCCCCCTTTGGCGGTCTATGCCAACAACATCTTGATCGGCACCAAGCGCGCCGCGGATCTCACCGCTCAGCTGCTGGCCTTTGCCCGCAAGGGAAAGTACCTTTCGATCCGAATCGATATTCACAAAATCATCGACGAAGTGATCAGCATTCTGCAGCGGGCCATCGACAAGCGAATAATCGTCAAACGGTCGCTCGACGCACAGCATCCGATCGCCCAGGGGGATCCCTCTCAAATACAGAACGCGATCGTCAACCTGGCGATCAACGCTCGCGACGCCATGCCCAACGGGGGAGAGATGACCTTCTCGACCCGGGTCATCGAGCTCGACGAGGGGTTCTGTCGCCAATCGTCATTCGAGCTGTCACCGGGGAAGTATCTCGAGATACGGGTCAGGGACACCGGCACGGGAATGACCGAACAGACCGCCAAGCGCATCTTCGAACCGTTTTTCACCACCAAGCCCCCGGGCAAGGGAACCGGCATGGGGCTGGCCGCCGTGTACGGCACCGTCAAAAACCACAACGGGGCGATCGAGGTTTCGAGCGAGCCGGACTCGGGGACGACGATGATTGTCCGCTTGCCCCAAGTCGATGACGAGGGGGTGCGTACGACGAGTTTTCCGGCGGACAGCCCGATAGAACAGGGCAACGGACATATCCTGTTGGTCGACGACGAGAGCATGGTGATCGAGGTGGCCACGTTGATGTTGGTCGATCTGGGGTACACGGTTGATTTCTGCGACAACGGGGTGGAAGCGATCGCCTACTATGAGCAGCATTGGACCGAAGTCGACTTGGTCATCTTGGACATGGTGATGCCGCAACTATCCGGCAAGGCGACCTATCTCAAAATGAAGGCGATCAACCCGGACCTGATCGCGCTGATCAGCTCGGGCTACAGCGTCGACGGAGAGGCCCAGGAGATTTTGAGCGAAGGGGCGCAGGGGTTCATTCAAAAACCGTATCGCCGAGCAGCCCTGGCCGCTAAGATCGCCGAAGCGCTCGACCGAGCGGGCTAGCCCGATCAGGCACAGGACCGGATCAGAATAGCCAATAGGTTCATGGTCTGGAGCGGGGAGCGTCCCACGATCCGGCAACCGCAGTCATCAGCGGGCTCGTCCGGATCGGCGTCACCGTCGGTGTCCGTATCTGCATCCGTGTCGGTATCCGTGTCCGTGTCCGTATCGGTATCCGTGTCCGTGTCAGTATCGGTATCTGTGTCCGAATCTGTATCGGTATCCGTGTCGGAGTCCGTGTCCGTGTCGGAGTCTCCGTCAGTGCCGGCGCGATTCAACCACACTTTGTCTCCATGGTCCGTATTCGCGATGAACGCATCCAAATCCCCGTCCCCGTCCAGATCCCCGACGCTCACCGAGTTGCTGTCCGAAAACCCCAAGTATTGACCACTGTCGCCGAACACGCCCTTTCCATCATTCAAGAACACTCTGTTGGCGCCGTTTGCTGCGGCGAAGATGTCCAAATCCCCGTCATTATCGAAATCTCCCAAGGCGATATCGTCGGCATAATACCCGTCGTGGATTTGATCGAGCTCCGTGAACACACCGCCTCCATCATTGGCGAAGGTGAGCAACTCGTTTCCCACGGGGCCTGAATGCCAAAACACCACATCCAAGTCCAAGTCACCGTCAAGATCCCCCAAGGCCAGTGCGCGATGTCGAATAGAGCCCCAATTTTGACCTTTCTCGAAGACACCGGCGCCATTGTTCACCCAGAACCCGCTGGTGACAAAAATATCCAGGTCCCCATCCCCGTCCCCGTCACCGATTTCAATCTGCGAAGACCAAGTCATTTCGGGGATATCGATGGGCTGTTCTGTAAACGACCCAGTCCCATCATTCCGCCACAATTTGTTACTCTCCCTGGGATTCAGCACAACTGCGTCCAGGTCCCCGTCCCCGTCCAGATCCCCCAGCGCCACAAAACGACTGGTAGAATTGCCCAATCGTTGTCCGCTGTCGGTGAACGCTCCCGCTCCATCATTGAACCATACCCGATTGGCCTCGCCGTTAATGCAGCCGACAAACGCGTCCAGATCCCCATCCCCGTCCAGATCCCCCAATGACACCGGATAGCTCTTGGTGAGGCCAAGCCGTTGCTCACTATCGACGAACCGCCCGTTACCCATATTGGTCCACACCGTGTCGTTGCCTTTGCTCGTAACGAAGGCGTCCAGATCCCCATCTCCGTCCAGGTCCCCCAACGCCGCTTGACTGCTGCGCAAGAACACCGGAGCCAACCCGTACTCGGTCAGGGTACCGGATCCGTCGTTGCGCCAGGTGGCGTTGGAGCGCCTAGTGTGTCCGAGCACCGCGTCCACTTTGCCGTCTTCGTCCAGGTCACCCAAGGCCACGGAGACCCATGCCCCCAACCCTTGCCCAGTATCGGTAAACGCCCCGGTGCCGTCGTTCTTCCAGACGGGTTGATTCATCACCAGATCCAGGTCCCCATCCCCCTCCAGGTCGTCCAAGCCCGGCGGGGAGGAACCCGGGCCATCCAGGTCCTGCCCGCTGTCACTAAACGCGGCGCTGCCGTCGTTTTTCAGCACGCCGTTTTGATTGTTGAAGGCACTAAACACGATGTCCAAGTCTTCGTCTCCGTCCACATCCCCCAGCACCAGGGCTGCCCAATTCGTATCTCCCAGATCCTGTCCACCGTCCGCAAAGGTCCCTGTCCCGTCGTTCAACCACAGCTCTAGAGGAGCGGACTCACCGCCCACCATGGCATCCGGATCCCCGTCCCCATCCAAATCCCCCAGCGCGACTGAGCCGCTGTTCGCATCTCCCAACCGCTGCCCGCTGTCTGAGAACACACCGCTGCCGTCGTTGAGCCAGACCAGGTTGGCTTTCAACCCACTATTTTCGATGGCACCGAGCACGACAAAGGCATCCAAATCCCCGTCCCCGTCCAGATCCCCCAAAGCCACATCTCTGCTGAAATAGTTTCCCAGGGATTGACCACTATCGGAAAAGTGGCCGGCGCCGTCGTTCAACCAGACCTTGTCCGGTTCACACCAATTGGCCACAAAGGCATCCAAGTCGCCGTCCCCGTCCACGTCCCCCAGTGCCGCCGAGTGGCTCTCCAGCGCGCCCAGGTACTGGCCGTTGTGCACAAAGGAGCCGTTCCCGTCATTGAGCCAAACCGTATTGGTTTCAAAGCTGGCCACAAACAGATCCAGGTCGTCATCCCCATCCAGATCCCCCAGCTCCACGTGTCCACCCGAGTAGCCCAGGTACTGTCCGCTGTGGTCGAAGAGACCCGACCCGCCGAGTGCGCCCGCTCTGAATTGCCAGACAAAGGGCTCCACCGGCTGGTTGTCCGAATCCAGCAGTCGAGGGGTAACGGTTGTCTGAATCAATTCCCCCGGGAGCAACGCAGACTCCAATTCAACCGCCAGAGTGTTGTCGCTGACCTGAATCTGCCCCCCCAACCTGCCTCGGGCACCACCGTGAACGAACAGCGCCGACCCATCGACCACTCCTGTCTGAAAATCCTGATCCGCCGTGATCGTCAGCTGCGTATTCAACGGGACCTGATGGTCGTTCGCCCGGGGAACGGTGTGGGTGACTTCCGTTGCCCCAATCGATTGGGAAAATGTCAGAACTGCGGTGAGCATTAAGGCGCACAATCGAAATTTTTTCACGAGAAAACCTCCTTCGAGAAAATCCCGCAGAGAATCCCGCATCCCAGTGTAACATACACTTGCCATGCCAAGAATCAGGAATTCGGCGTCGTTTGCTGTAATGCTAGTCTTTATGAAGTGTTATGATGGAACGATCCGAATCGAACACTGTGCCAACGTGTGCCAGCTGGACCTTCGAAACCCTACCGAAATGACTCGATTGCCTGGCGCAGGGCGGTGAACCGGGTGCTATTGCGGTGGGCCTCCCCGGTCTGCAGCACGATGAGGTATTGGGCCTTTCGTCGCACCAGCACGAAGCGGTTTTCGTCGCTTAAAAATGAGAAGTGTTTTTTGGCAGTGCGCAATGACGTCGGCCCACGCTCTTTTCGAACTGCTTTGCGCAACCGGTTGTAGCGCTCAAGCGACTCCGCCGTATTCTTGAATTGGAGCAGGTAGACCTGGCTCGTTTCGTAGTCGGCGGCAACCCCTTCGCCAATGGGGATCAGGTTCTTGATCGCGGTGGGATGGGCCGACAGGGCCAGGTTTCCCCTGACATACTTTATCTCCGCCGGTGGAGCGAGGGCGGCCGTTGCCCGGCGAAATCGCCGGACCAAGTCCGGTTCCTCCCCCTTCTTCTCGATCGCCCGACTGAGGATTTTCGCGGCGGTGATCAGCGTTGCCTGGCTCGTTTTCCCCGGGGTCGGGGCGGTCAGGGTGATCACGTAGCTTCCCTGCCACAGATTGAGGTAGTAGTCGCTGAGCTTGGCTTGTCCGCCGATGGCGAGGGGTTTGGCCTGTTTGTCGGTCTTGAAGGTGTAGACGCCATAGGCCGCGTGCTGATCCTTCATCCGATAAATCTCGAGGATCAACGCTTCACCGTTTTGGTGTTTGAAATTGGCCAGCACCGCTTGCTCAAAACCGTACTCGAGATAGATCTCCGCACCGCCGTTGATCAATACGAATAGGCCATCGCTCTTGGCGTGCTGCGGGGAGCCGTCGAGCCGCCAGTCCTGCTGTTTTTCGAGCGCACCGAGGAGGCGGGAGAGGTTGTCGGGGAGCTGGGTTTCACTGCTGAACGCAGGACAACTGAAAAACGAAGTGACGATGAGTAACCAAAGGATTCCAATCCCCTTGGGAGATGAAATCCCCCTAACCCCCTTTTTAAAAGGGGGAATTGGGAATTCAGATTCGACAATGTTTGCCCTAAAGCCCACTAGGCGTTGGCCTCCCTGATGGTCACCTTTTTGAGATCGATCTCTCCCAGGCCGAGTTGGTGGGCCATGGTGATGGTGTGAATGTCCTTGGCCTTGAGGCCCCAGAGGGTGCAGCAATAGGCATCGATCGCCACCCGATCGACGCCGGCGATCACCCGGTCGGGTTTGTGCAGCTTGCCCGGTCCGAACGGGCCATTGGTGATGATGAATTCGGTGGCGTCGACCACATTGAGCACCGGCTTCAACACCAGGTTCAAATCGGCGATGCACTGATCGAGAAAACGGATGCTGTCCGGGTTGGTGGCCCAGTCCTTTTTGTGAAACGAACGGTTGTTCTTGGGGGAGTTGAGCCCCATCATGTTCTTCAGCGTACCGGTGAACTTGTTGCCCGCGTGATCCTTGCACACCGGGACATTGATCAACACGTCGTGGTCGAACAACGACTTGATGATCCGCGCCTCCTTGAGTTGCTTTCCCTTGGCCACGGCTTGGGGGGTGAACAGCTCCTCGTTCTTGAGATCGGTAATCTTCAACTTGGCTCCCTGCTCGTCGACCGCGCTCTTCAGACCGGTGCTCTGCCAATTTTCGAGGGGCAGCCAACTGATGCAGTTGACCTCCGTGGCACCGGCCTTGCGACACATCTCGATCACCGCGGCGAGGACCCGGGGGCTGGTGAAGGCGCCCGGATTGTTGCGCTGGGGATTGGCCAGCAGGGCCACCTTGGCCTTTGGCGGGACAAAGCGTTTTATCCCTCCCAGCAGCTTCACCGCCTCTTTGGTACTCTTGAAATAGTCGGTTCCCTGCACCACGGAGATATCCACTTTTTTTGGCGGGGTGGCTTCAGCCGGCGCCGGGTCGAGTGTCCCGGCCACGATAGAGCCGGTGACGATGGCCGTTCCCTGTTGAATAAAGCGACGTCGGTCAATTTTCTCGGTCATGGAGAACCTCCTCGGGGTGAGTGGAGTTCGGTTATACCAAATTTGACAGTCGAGGAAAGCAATTGCGCCGGTTGAGCGGGAAATCTATAATAATTATGGGATGAATCAAAAAGAGCACACCGGCATCGCGCCGCAAAACCGAGACGAGCTGACCCGCTTTTTTGCCAATTACGCGGGTCAACCCAATGCGTTTTGGTACCGAGATGTCCCGGTGGAGATTCTCAGCTACGGCCTGCCCCAATCCCTTTTCTTGGCACTGCTGTTCGGCATTTGGTACGGCATCGCCGAGCGGTTCGCCAAGATCAGCCCGCCCGGGCGCTATCTCAAGATATGGCTGCCCCAGCCACTGCACGTGGATCTGTACCTGCGCTCACGCGCCCGCCGCAAGACCAGCGACAGCGAATTGGACAACCGATTTGTCATCGACGTACTCGATCGGCAACGCATCGACGAATACCTCAGCCCCTCGCTCACCGCGGCATTGCTCCACCTCGACCGGACCTTCCACGTGGACATGCGCGATAAATACGTGCTGTTCGGACCGCTGGTCACCGCACCCGCAGATACGGCAGACGGCTTGGACCGATTGATCGCCGCCCTACCCCGTCCCGCAGAAGAGATCGTCCCGCCGCCCGATTTCGGCGAGGCGATGACAGCCGGCGCCGGGGTGGTCCGGGTCAAGCGGGTGGGCAGCTCTTTTCAGGCGGATCTGTGGAAGGTGGCGCTGGACAACGCGGGAATTCCCTGTCGATTGCACGGCTACGACAACAGCGGCATCTGGGGCGGCACGGGAGAGATCGACATCGTCGTTCCCTCGACCTTCGAAAAGCAGGCGCGCGACGTCATCGCCGACCTGAACGCAGCGACCGATCCATCGTTCGACGAAAACTAGCACAACGTTGAAAAATGGTAATGCGACGGTAGTTGCGCACAGCAGACCGCATCTAGCCACGTGCGCGATGGTGATCTTCAATTATACTTTTAACACGTTATCGATCTCTTGAGATTTGGGGGCACCGTTCCGGGTCCTACTTTGGGGAAAGGTCACATTACAACCATCATATAGCCCGAATTTTGGGCAACAACGGCGTGGTGACCCACGCCCGGGGGTATCGACCGCGCGCGTTTTTCGAGGAACGATGGAGCAACCGGAGAGCCAATATCGCATATTAATCGTCGATGATACGCCCGAGAATATCGATGTCCTCGGTGAGTTGCTGTCGGACTATAAACGCACTTTTGCGCGAGATGGCACCAAGGCCCTCGAAAAAGTGCGCAACGGACAGGGTATCGATCTCATCCTACTCGATGTGATGATGCCGGGGATAAACGGCTTTGAGGTCTGTCGGCAACTCAAGGCAGATCGGGACACCAGGGATATTCCGGTCATCTTCGTCACCTCTCTCGAGGATGAGACAATCGAAGCCAAGGGACTCAGTGTCGGCGCGGTGGACTACATTACCAAACCGTTCAAGCCCGAGGTGATCAGAGCCCGCGTGCGCACCCATCTGGAGCTCAAACACGCCAAGCAGCAGCTGGCGACACAGAACACGATTTTGGAAGAGAAGGTCAAAGCCCGCACCGCCCAGTTGTACGAAGCACTGAGGGAGATCAAGGAGAGCTCATTGGAGACCATTGTGCGGCTGTCCCGCGCGGCCGAATACAAAGACGACGACACCGGGGCGCATGTCCTGCGGATGAGCCGGTACTCCGCCGCGGTGGCCCGCCAGCTGGGAATGAATGACGAGGAAGCGCACCGACTGCTCTACGCCGCACCGATGCACGACATCGGGAAAATCGGCATTCCGGATCGCATTCTGCTCAAGCCGGGCAAGCTTAACGAGCAGGAGTGGCAAATCATGCGGCGTCACTGCAAAATGGGGGCGAACATCCTCCGGGAATCCAAGTCCGACCTGATCGCATTGGGCGAGGTGGTGGCGATGACCCACCACGAGAAGTGGGACGGCACCGGTTATCCCCGTCAGCTCAGAGGTGAGGAAATTCCATTGATCGGTCGCATCGTGGCCATCGCCGATGTGTTCGATGCGCTCTCCTCCAAGCGGCCCTACAAAGAGCCCTTCTCGGTCGACAAGTCCTTTTCAATTATCGAAGAGTCCAAGGGATCCCATTTCGATCCCCGCGTGGTGGAAGCATTCATGGACATCGAACAGGAGATCCTGCGAATCAGGACCCATTACCAAACAGAAGACAATGATCTGTTCGCGGTGTCGACCATGCCGTGATCGGGCGACAGCGACAATACTCGGCCGGTGCGGCGATCGACCGTTGCGTCGCCGAATCGGTCGCAGGGGGAGAGATGGTCAAGCCTCGGGTAATGTATGTCGATGATTCACCGGCCAATCTCACCGTGTTCCGACATTCATTTGACCAAGAGTACAATATCACGACCGTCGAGTCCGGCGCCCGGGCACTGGAGCAGCTCGCGATCGAGCGGTTCGACGTGGTGATCGCTGATCAGCGAATGCCCGAGATGACCGGCGTCGAGTTGTTCGAACTGATGCGCGATCGTTACCCGGATGTGGCCCGCGTCCTGGTGACCGCACACAGCGATCAACAGGTCATCGTCGACGCGATCAATCGCGGCAAAATCTACCACTACTGCCAAAAACCCTGGGACCACCAGGAGATTCGTTTGGTGATTCGCAACGCGATGCGCGCCAACCGGATCAACGAGCAGTTCGCCCTCAGCGAGGCCCGCCTCCGCGAGGCCCAGGCGGTGGCGAGGGTGGGCTCCTGGGAGCTCAACCATCAGACCAAGGAGCTCTACTGGTCCGAAGAGATCTATCGCATTTTCGATCGGGATATGGCGAGCTACCGGCCCACCCTGAAGTCCTTTTTGCAGACCGTCCACGATGACGATCGGGAGGAGATGATCCGGGCTTTTGAAGTTCATCTGTCCCAACGGATGCCGTATGACATGGTGCACCGGATTGTGCTGGACCACGATGTCGTCCGCGTGGTTCGCGAAC